>NZ_BADT01000298.1 GCF_000239855.1 Pseudoalteromonas sp. BSi20652
ATTTCTCTTTGTGCAAATAGATCTTTAGCTTATTTTTAAATAAATTGAATAATTTTAAGCATTGCTTTGTAACAGCAGCCCCTGTAATAAGTGATTTTTTTCACTAAGAGGTTAA
>NZ_BADT01000297.1 GCF_000239855.1 Pseudoalteromonas sp. BSi20652
GGGATTAAGGGTGGTTGAGTGGCTTTTATTTAGGGTAAAAGGGCTTACCCTTCTTAATGCATCGTGTTTTGCAGCTTTTCTATATTGTGAACAAGACAATACAGTTGCCATTGCGCATTCACTTTCGTTTGACCCCGTAAGGTCAATTTATTCATGCCTTTATTCACCGTAATATTCC
>NZ_BADT01000296.1 GCF_000239855.1 Pseudoalteromonas sp. BSi20652
TAACTCGCGCTAAAAAAGAATTAGCGTTATAAAAAACATTTATAACGCGTTTTATAAAGTGCTTACTAAAGCATGATATAAAATAGCGAGAGTAAAAAAGCCCATGCTAGGTTAATCCCTTGCATGGGCTTTTTGTGTTTATAAACTTTGTATTGTGCTATTAAAAAATAAAAAAGC
>NZ_BADT01000295.1 GCF_000239855.1 Pseudoalteromonas sp. BSi20652
TTAACTCGCGCTAAAGAAGAATTATCGTTATAAAAAAACTTTATAACGCGTTTTATAAAGTGCTTACTAAAGCATGACATAAAATAGCGAGAGTAAAAAAGCCGATGTTGGGTTAAACCCCAATGTCGGTTTTTTTATGTTTATTAACTTTGTATTTTGCAGATTGAAAATAATAAAA
>NZ_BADT01000294.1 GCF_000239855.1 Pseudoalteromonas sp. BSi20652
CGCTTTAGCGCCTCAAGGGATGCGAATAATACACCCTTTATTTTTCGAGTCAATACTTAGTTTTAAAATTTCTTACGATAATTTAAACCAAAGTTTTATTTAACTCTCTGAGTAGTCCGTGCCTCGCTATGCGTTGTCCGCTGCGCGTCGCCATATCCCGTCTCAGTGGGGTCGCATTATAGGGAGATTCGAGCGGGGGTCAATGTTTTATTTCAGCTTTTTGACAATTAAATGATTTTAGTATGAAAGCTATACAAATAAAGGGCTGCAGAGCTTTTTTTGCCTATTAAACAGCCAATGTATGACCAGTAAAACTATGTGTATACATAAAACCACAATATTAGGTGCTGTTAGACTAAGCCAACTACGGTTTTTAATTGGCGTTTAATAAAGTATTACGTATGCAGTTAATTAAAAACTATAATTAAAGCCTGCGTAATAGCGTCAGCCTGAATAGCTTAAGTTAAGTAACCCTGCATCTATATCATTATCCACAGTACTGTACGGAGCTATATTAATAGTACCTACATTTACTATATTATTTTTGCCGGCAAAATTTTACTCTACATCGATTACCAGTGGCACAATAAAGTTATCTACTTTTTTATGAAAAAAGTGCCAACCCAACCGCAGAACTCTGCGCATAATAATACTCAATAGATAAATCAGCTTGAACTGATTCAAATGGTTACAAGTTTTTATTTCCTCCACTACCGCTAAAACCAGGAAGCTCGTTAAATGCGGCTCTATCTTCTGCCCATTCACCTAATACATATGTAATGCGCTGCTGCGCAACTAAATCAATATAGTCAGGACAAGATACTACTTTAGCTATTGCCCCACGAATAACTAAATCGTCGGTTGCATCCCACACTATATTGAGCTTGGCAAAACTTGAGTTTCTTTGTTTAGCTAAGTGACTAATTGATAGTCTTCTACAAAACGAGCGTCACCTGTTTCATCATTTGTGTGATCTAATTGGTAGGTATATAGTCGGTAGATGAAGTAAATGTTTTTGTTAGCACGACACACACGCCCAAATTACTTCTCACTTCACTAAACTAAAAGTCGCCTTGTATATAAAAAGCAGATATCTTTTCTACAATGTTATAAACAAAGTTATCTTCAATACATGTATAAAGGTTCCCTCCGAGAAGACGCTATAAAATTAACATTAAGCTATGTAAAGGTAAGTTCTGACGATAAACCACGAAGACTGTCTAATGCACCTTTGCGGCTTCAAGCTCAAGAGAGTCAGCAACATTTTTATCAGGGAACTTTCCAATATCTTCAGCTGTAATTGCATCAATCACAGAGCCAGACATACGTTATACATCTAAGTATCAGCCATGCTTGAATCAATACCACGTGTTTTTATTACTTACATGTCTTTTTTATTTTTGTTTCCTCTGTTGTTTATGTACTTAATACATTGGCGTAACCTATCGCCAATAAAATAGAAAAAACATGTTTTTGATCTAAATAATTAGACGAAGTGTGAACTGAGTCATTTTTGTAACTAAGTACTGTTATGGGAAGTGTTATTGCGTTTAAAGCTAGTTATGTTGATTCAAACAAATTAGTTAATCATTCTGCAGCGATCAAATTGACGCGAAGAAAAAAATTTTGCTAATTTTATAAAACCAAACTTAATCTTTTATTGACCAGTTTTTAAAGTTAGACGAGCTATTTTTAGGCAACCGTGAATAAAAAACTCATGTAGACATCACCTTTAATACCTAAGCTAATATTTATTTTTAAGGTGTATTAGGTAGATCTTCAAAAAATATAGACTAAAGTTATTTTAAGAACTTTATAACTAACAAAATAATTAAATGCAATTATAAATGATTAATTAAATGGATAGCATAAGTGGATATTTACTTTTAATTATCGTCTAAGTTAAGTCATACGTTAAAACACCACTAAATATAACTAGTTAATATATCGTTGTTTATTCAATATTTTGTATTTTAATACTCGCTTGGATGAATATTCCTAATAAATTAACTTTGAATAGGAGCTTATTTATGAAAAGTAATATTAAATTAATCATTATTGTATGTTTTATTATTTGGTTTATTAATGACAGTAACGCACATAGTGCAAAATCTAACTATGATCTAGATGACAATGGCTTATATGATGACTACGAACGTAAATTGTTACTTGATTTTCTTGGGGGAAAATACCCAGAACTCAATGCTAATTACGACACTAATGATGATGGTAAGGTAACAGTACTAGAGCAAACCACTGGTCGACTCCCATTATCACTGCGTATTCCCAAACGCGCAATTAATAGCACAACCAAAGTTCCGTGGGCTTTAAACCTTTTTCCTGAGTGGCTTATGTCTGCTTATTTTCAAGAAGACACTGTAATAGGTAATGTAATAAATCATTCTTCGCGCGGAACTATTATAGCTAATGCAACACAAGCAAATCTTTCGTTTCAACCAGCCAAAACAAGAAAAAATAATGGTATTGAATTTACGGAAAATTCTGGGCAACATTTAATAATGCCGGGTCAACGTGATGCTAGGTGGAATTACAGATGGATGCTTTTTACATTTAGGATCGATGCTAATACAGGTGATAATGCTGAAACGATTTTATTAGATATTAATCATGGTGAAGGTTCAAATAAGTCATCTCCTAAAATCTGGTATAACAAAACAAACGGTCTAAGTATTCAGTATGTCGGTCTCAATAATAATGGTCTTGATAAACGAATCATAACCACTAAAAATGGCGTTATTGCAGATGGTAAAACATGGAATGTTATTGTTGCCGGGATCCGCTATGGTCAAATGTTCGCCTCAGTAAATGGTACATTAATATCTAGCGAAACAGTCCAACCAGATCGCTTTTCAGGCGAGTGGATTAGTAATACTTCCTCATACATTGGCGATAAAAATAATGGTAATATGGCTTGGGCATATGATTCATTAGTATTTGGTTTAACTGAACCATCAGAAGCTATGGTTCAAAAAATGACTGGCTGGGCTGCTTATCGTCTAAGTACTAACAAAGCGTTATTTAGTAATGGAATATCTTCAATTGATCTGCCAAACAAGCATCCATATAAAAATATTAGACCTGTAATGGATGCTGAAGACTTCCCTTATCGTTATATTCATAATGAAAAAGAATGGATTGCTTGGGGCAGCTCTATTAATAGAGCTGAAGTGCGCATTAATGGTGGTGGGGAGCGTGTACCTACAGGCGACTTTGAAAGAGTATTTTATGACGACTTTCGTAATAACCGAGTAAAAGCGAGTTTTAGTGGTGAATCTGACCTTTGGTCAGCCCCAGGATTCAATCCTACGGTTGGCGGTAAAGCCCAACTCATAGCCCCAAATGAAACAGATAATGCTTACCCCTACAATATAAACGAAGAAAAACAGACTCTATTATTAATCAAAAAAAATGAGCGATGGAGAGGAAGTGCCTTTTATAGCGTAAATGATCTTGGACATGGCTATACTTGGAGTGGAGCTAAAATATTCCGT
>NZ_BADT01000293.1 GCF_000239855.1 Pseudoalteromonas sp. BSi20652
CCAAGCTACGCTTTTAACAGCATCCATGCTGTTAATTACTCATCATTAATTAAATTTCGGATGTGATCACGGGGGAACTTTCTTAGCAGCGGCCTTAAAATTTGCTGTAGGCGCCCAGCTTGCTCGCGCGAAAAGCGAAGCTTTTAAAATAATTTACAAATATCG
>NZ_BADT01000292.1 GCF_000239855.1 Pseudoalteromonas sp. BSi20652
CCATGGATGGCCTATCTACGCTGGTTACGTTCATATCATTAATTTAAATTGAGGAGATAGTGTGATCCTCGGGGCGCCGTGGGGTTCCAAGGGGCGGTCGGCGGTATCCGCCCCTTGGTTGCCATCGCCAACG
>NZ_BADT01000291.1 GCF_000239855.1 Pseudoalteromonas sp. BSi20652
TACGTTTTGCAGGTATGCCACGTCAGATTATGCCTAAAGGGCTGCCGTTTGAGCTTAAATCGTACCTTGAACTCGTTGAGCTAACAGGGCGAATAATGCGAGAGGATAAACGCGGGCATATTGATGATATAACCCTTCCTTTGCTAGAAAGGCTCAATATATCCCCAGAAAGCTGGTTAAAACTCACCACACAATTTACGCGCGTATTTCATGGTGCAGTAGGCAGGCCCAGTTCACAAGCAAGTTACTGTGAAAATTTAAAGCGGAAACGGCGCTCAAACATTAGCAATTGCGAAAAGTTACTCGCATAAATTAAAGGTCTTTTAACAAGACACCCATCCTAAATTTTGCACTTTACGCAATTAGAGGCTAGCCTTTATTTAGCGGTCAATTCTAAATTAATAAAAATTCAGTTTACTTTGTTTGCCGATGTGGTTGTTAAACAAGTTGCATAGGGCAAAAATATTGAGGTGCACTACATAGTAATCTCATAGTGTGACCTCATAGCAGTTAGGTTAATTGTTAAAGCAATATCGTAGAACCTAAAACTTACTTTAAGCAAACCTGTAGCTGCTTCTTCCCATTATTAAATAAGCCCAACATGTGTTGGGCTTATTATGTACAGGGCTTATTATATTAAAAGCGCCTAATTTGTTGCTATTAGTTTTTGCTTAATGCATTACCATCGGCTGTTGAGTCAGAATGCTTATCTCAAGGTAAATACTTGCTCAACAGAAACAGAAAAATAAGCCGCTATTTTTAGTGCAATAACCACCGACGGTGTAAAACGCCCAGTTTCTACTGTGCTAATGGTTTTTCTAGAAACGCCTATGGCATCCGCTAACTCTTGCTGAGATATTTTATGCTGCAATCGAAGTTTGTGAATATGGTTATCTAAATCTTCATTCATAAAGCTCTTCCTTGCGTAGTTTCCACAAAATCAATGCGCCATGTGTAGCTGCTGCTAAGCAAAGCAATATTTGAAGTGCATCTGTAAGCTTTAAGGGAGTTATTAATCCTATGAACCAATTGCTGTCGCCACTATAAGCGAGAAAAATTCCGCCAATTACCATAATGTGACATGTAGCGCGCAAGCTGAACGAACTGACATAATCTACATACTCGTCATTAAATTTCAATGCCCAGTAACCTAGGTTTGATATATGTTTAGCAAACTTCATCGATTTAGCTGCTAACACAATACAGTAGATAAAACTCACAAATAAAGTTAAATCTACTAGCAAATATATAACTGAATCGGTTTTGCTGATTACTGTTGAAAGCAGCTCTGCTAACAAGAAAAACGCTAGAGCAATACTGGCTTTTCCAGTAATGGTTAAATATTGCTGTTCTTGTTCTGGTAGTGCTGAGATTGATTTTGCCATCTGTTGTATATCCCTTTTTGGTGGCGACCCATTAATGTCGCGTTGTGTTTACTCCACTTAAGGTTTCATTTGATACCTAAATACACCATATGTAACCTCTAGGTATCAATGATACCCAAAGGTTACATAAAGGCAACCTTTTTTTATTTTTTAATTCGCGTTAAGTGAGTATTGAGCCTGTACTAAACTAATACTTGGACAATAATGAGAAAGGAATTTTAAAAAATAAGAGAGAAAACCAACTGAAAATATAATTTAAAAACAATGTTTTACTTTATTTTTGCTAGGTTGAATTAACAAATTGATCCAAAGTAGGAACTCAGATATGGTTGTTTTATTAATAAAATAAATTTAAACGAGTTAACCTAAAAGGGTGCCCATAGTTAGCTATGATCGAGAGCGCGGAGGAGTTTAAAAGATTAAGAGAAAGCGATATTCCAGAGGAGTATCGTCGCGCTGCTCATGAAGGAGCCGACACCCAGGTATGGAAATGTGTGCTAGAAAAATACCCAGATATGGCATTTTGGGTGGCACAAAATAAGGCTGTTCCAATCGAAGTTCTCGAAGTGTTATCAAAGCATCCTGATCCAAAGGTTAGAGATATGGTTGCAAGAAAAAGAAAAATAACAGAATCTTTAATGCTAGCCTTTGCGACTGACAGTGATCCGTCAGTAAGAAACACACTGGTAAATAATGGCAAGGTTACCGAGCGAGTTTTAAAAATATTAGTTAATGATGCCTGGCAAACTGTAAGTGAGCGTGCAGCTGAAAAACTACAAGCTCTAATAAAGTCATAATTTTTAGCGAGATTAACAAGGAAGATATGCGTTCAATTCAATTTTTAGGTTTATTGGCATCCATAATGTCAGTTTTGTGTTTGTTTTGGGCTTTAGCACCGCTTTCGCCTGACAGTAGCGCTTCAGCAGAAGGTGCCTCTGGCTTGTTTTTAATGTTTGTTGTAGCGCCACTATTTGGCTTTTCAGCCTTGCTGTTAATCCCTTCATCTATTGCACTATTGAATGTTAAATTAAGAGCGAACACCTATTTTTGTGGTAAGTTTTGGTATGGTGTATGGGGCCTTAATAGTTTGATATCTATTGGGTATGTATTTGTAATTTTATATGTTGGTTATATTTACTTAACTTTAAAAGTTAGTAACTAGCACTGTAATTAAACCTTGGTAAAATAATATTTTACGTTTTTATGCCCGTTTTACCCACGATTTTTCTGCTTTGCTCGACGTTTTACTAATGTTTGTAATCAGCACTTATTAGGCTCTTGCATTTAATTAAGCCTTTTAGCCAGCTCCACTAGGTCAGGCTAAACCAATTACAACTAAAGAATTTTTAACTAATTTGCTAACGGCAAACTTACTGTAAAAGTGACTCCATTGCTTTGTACGTTATTTTGCGCGGTCACGTTGCCTTTATGGTAGTCGCACACCAGCCTTACAATATAAAGACCTAACCCCAAATGTGGCTGTTGCTGCATTTGCTGGCTACGTACCGACACCATAGAGTCAAAAATATGCTCCGTTAATCCTTCGGGTAACGCGGGTCCTGTGTTACTCACTGTTAATGTTGCTTTATTTTCGCTCTGCTTAAGGCTTACATTAATAGCCGTATTGGCTTCACTAAACTCCAGCGCGTTATTAATAAGCTTATCAAGCAGTTGAGCTATAAACTCCGGTGCACCTTGCATAGGTAATTTGTTTTGGCATACATCAAGCGTAAATAACTGGTTTGGGTAAGTAAGCTGATAGCCTTGCATGCAACCATTAATTACTTTTTGTAAATCAAAAGGCTCAGGCTCGTTGCTTTGAATACTTTGCTCAAGGCGAGTCGCCTCACTCATGGTGGTAATTATTTTACCTAAGCGCTCAACGCCTTCACTGGCGCGATCGAGGTATTTTTGGCTAAGCTCGGTTTGCTCCAAACTTTGTAAGTTCTCGAGTGACGAGCGCACTAAGGCAACCGGCGTACGTAGCTCGTGAGATAAACGCGACGACATGTTTTCTAAATAGTCGGTATAGCCACCCAATCGGCTTACAATATTTGCAAAACTGCGCGATAGGTCACCAATTTCATCATTAGAATCACTGTAACTAATACTGCCAGTAACACGCCCTTGTGCATCTATTGCTTGTTCAGCTGTATCGCGCAGCCGCCTAATTCGATTCGATATACGCGAGGCAAAAAAGAATAAAGTCACGGTACCTATTAGCATGACGGCTAAAATAACGTTAAATAACTTTTCGAGCGATTTATTACGAAGCGTGCGAACACCGTTGGTGGTTTCCTCAGCTATTACCGCGCCAATTACTTGGTCTTGAATCCAAATAGGGTAAGCGGCTGATAAAATAACGGCTTTACTGTCGGGTGTTAAGCGCCAAGACGATGCAGGTTGTCCTTTTAATGCTTTCGCTAAATGTGTGCCCTGCATAGAGGCTACATCGTGCAGGGTATCTAAAAACTCATTTTCGGGGCGCGTTAATATTTTATAGTAAATTGGGTGCAAATAAGTTTGTTCAAAGCGTTGCCATGTAGTTTCTGGTGGCTGATTTTTAAGGCCATCTGCCCATACGCCATCTGCATTTTGAATAGTGCCCGACTGCGCAAGTACACGATGATGGTTATCGACCACCCAAATGCGGCTACCACTGTGGCCCATGCCTTTTAAAATACGGCTAATTTCTGGAGAGGGGACTAATACTGAGCCTAAATCGTTTGGGTTATTTAAGTTTGAGGTCGACATTATTTTAGGCTCTAGCAACGCCTCTTTACTATCAATGTCAACAATGGCAAAGCCAAGTTTGTTGCCCAGCATGCTAATAGGAAAGCGCAGCTCTACGTTATAACCTGATTCGGTACTTTCAAAATAGCCCTGGATTTTAGTAAAAGGGGCTTTGGTTTTTGCATCAAACGCATTAACCCAGCCGTCTTGGCGCGGCGCAATAATGTAAGTATTAAACTGGCCGTCAGGGGTTTTTAAACCAATTTTTAAATAATCGTTATTGGTTATGCTTAAGCTGTTTTTAGCGCGATAAATAAGGGTGTTGTCGGTCACTTTAAATACGGCGTATAAGTAGTTATCAAACTTGCCAACCATGTGATCGAACGACAAATCATTGGCTTGATGTTTGTTATCTGTTTTTTGTAAATAGCGTTTATCGTAATGCCAAAATAATGCTTTATAAGGTTCCCAGTCGGTTAGCTTACCATCAAGCTGAATAGGGTTTTTTAAGTTGTAGGCGTATAAATCGCGGCCTTTTACTACTTGGTCTAAAAAGTTGGTTTGCTCGTCAAATAATGCGGGGCGCTCATGTAATGCGGTAGCAAGTGCGCGAGTGGTGCCTACGAGGGTTTTTTCTTGGCCTTGGCGTAAAAACTTTTCCATTTCCCATACGTACTCGTAGCCAAGCCACGGCAGCAAAAACAAAAACATGAAAGTAATATAAATTTACTGCGCAGACCAAATCGTAGCATTAGTGTTGTTCCCACCTGTAGCCCATGCCATACACGGTGTCTATGCAATCAAAGGAGCTGTCGAGTGCTATAAACTTTTTACGAATACGTTTTACGTGTGAAGTAATGGTGCTGTCGTCTACATAAATTTTTGCATCGCTCATTAATTCGTTACGGCTTTTAACATGGCCTGGTCGCTGGGCGAGTGAATGCAGCATCCAAAATTCGGTTACGGTTAAATCAACTAATTGTTGTTGCCAAAATACCTGCATACGTTGCGTGTCGAGCGTTAACTGCCCGCGTGTTATGAGTGCATTGGCATCAGCGGGTTGTTCAAGTGCTTCCATTCGGCGAAATAGCGCACCAATACGTGCAGCCAAGTGAGCCAAGCTAATGTCTTTTGTTAGGTAGTCGTCGGCGCCCATGCGCAGGCCGCATACGGTATCTATTTCACTATCGCGGGCGGTTAAAAAAATAATAGGCAGTGTTTTAGAAAGCGCTCGCAATGTTTGGCACAGTAAAAAACCACCATCTATTTCATGGCCTAGGCCAATATCAACAATGGCTAAATCGGGCAGGGCATTTTTAAATTCAGCTTCTGCGCTGGCGCGATCTGCAAAGCCACTAACGTGATAGCCCTGTGCGCTCAGCATTTCTATGTAGTTTTCGCGGATTGCGGGTTCATCTTCAACGATGGCTATTTTTTTCATTCTAGTCATTATCCTATTGCCTCTGTTGTGCACTATATCGAAGTTTTTAAGCTAAGTACGCTTAAAAAGGCAATTGCCATTTTTTTGCCACAATTGCTCAGTAGTTTGCCATTTTTGCTCCCCTTTGTTGCCACTTGAGCTTGTTTTAATACACCCATCAAAACAAAACATCACAAATTTTAAAGTAAGTTTAAGGATCAAATCATGAAGAAGACATTAATCGCGTTAACACTGGTTGCTAGTTTTTGTACTCCAGTAATTGCCTCAACATCTAACACGCCATCAAAAGAAGCCCATAGAGAAACGGCTATTGGTTTAGGTACAGGCGCTATTATTGGCGGCGTAGTGGGTGGGCCAATCGGTGCGTTTATTGGGGCATTTGCTGGTGGCTTAATAGGCGATTCAAAAGTCGCTGATAACAAAATTGCAGAGCAAGAGCGTGCAATTACGGTCATGAAAGAAAAAACCAGCGATTACCAACACGTGCTTAACCACAACAATATGTTAGAGCAACAGCTAGAAGTACTTGCCAATCAAAATGAGCAGCTAACTCAAGTTCAAATTAATAACTTATTGGCGATGACGGTGCAATTTAAAACAGGTTCAAGTGTTATTGCCCCGCATTTTTCGCTGCAGTTAGATCAACTCGTTACCTTGTTAAACAACCAACCACAGCTCGCGCTTGATTTAAGTGGCTTTGCCGATCAACGCGGCGATGAGCAAGCTAACCTTTTACTTTCTAAAGCGCGTGTAAATGCCGTGCAAAGCTATTTAATAAAACACGGCGTAAGCCATAAACGCTTAAGCACGCAGGCATTTGGCGAGCAGCAAACATTGGCTAATAGCAACACGGTGGAAGATAACTTTTTTGATAGACGCGTAACGCTTACTACTCGCTCAATGAATAGTGTAAATGGCCAAACGGCGAGTAACTAAACCTAATTGAATCTAAGTAAAGCTAAGCGTTCGATGGAGTGATTTTATGTTGAGTAAACCAACCAAAATGCTTACTAAAGTAAGCATTTTTATATTTATAGCGATTGTGCTGTTAGCGAGCTTTAAAAGCCATGCGCAATCACCCAAGTTAGAACTTTTTGATAGCAATGGTGCGCCAGCAGGCCCTGCAATAATATTAAAAAGCGACGCCAATATGACCTTAACTGGCCTCATTAATCATGTTGTAGTAACGCAAACCTATCAAAACGAAAACCCGTTTGCAGTTAATGCGCGATATGTATTTCCATTGCCTGATGAAAGCGCTGTGCATGCTATGACCATGCACATTGGTGAGCGAGTCATTAAAGGCCAAATTGATAAAAAAGTGGAAGCCGAAAAGAAATACGAGGAGGCTAAAAAAGCAGGTAAGCAAGCGGCCCTTGTACGCCAGCAACGCCCCAATATGTTTATTACTAATGTGGCAAATATTGGCCCTGGTGAGCAAGTAATTATTGAACTTGAGTATCAAGAAATAATTGATTACAGCAGCGGCACATTTGCTATTAGGTTTCCTACTACCATTACACCTCGTTATCACGCGATTAGTGGTGAGGTTGAGGTTAATACTCAAAATCAAGCGCATGTTAATCCGCTCCCAACGGGATGGTTAAGCCCTGTTTACAGCATTCAAAACATCACTCAAAATAGTACTCAAAATGATACCGTACCAAGCAGCCAATTTAGCTTAAACATAGATATAGACGTAGGCTTAGAGCTGGTGGATATCAGTTCTAAATTTCATAATGTTGATGTGCAAAACACCGCGTTTGGACAATATAAAATAGCGCTAAATGAGATGAATGCAGTTAATCGCGACTTTGTACTGGAGTTTAAACCGCTGCAAAAAGAGCAAGCTCAAGCCGCATTTTTTACTCAGCAGTTTGAAAATGGTGACCGATACGGGCTTGCTATGCTAATTCCACCAGGGGATCACTTTACACAAACTCAGCGATTACCTCGTGAAATGGTATTTGTAGTTGATACGTCTGGCTCTATGCACGGGCAATCTATGGAGCAAGCTAAAAAAGCGTTGTTTTATGCGCTTTCATTACTTGATAGCGACGACAGCTTTAACATTATTGGTTTTGACAGCATAGTAACTCCAATGAGCGATAAACCACTTATAGCCAGCGATTTTAATTTACGCCGTGCAGAGCGATTTATTTATAGCCTAGAAGCCGACGGCGGCACTGAAATACAAGGTGCGCTTAATGCCGTACTTGATGGCAGCGAGTTTGATGGTTTTGTACGCCAAGTTGTATTTTTAACTGATGGCAGCGTAAGTAATGAAGACGTATTGTTTAAAAATATTCAAAGTAAATTAGGCGATAGCCGTTTATTTACAGTGGGTATTGGCAGCGCACCTAACAGCTTTTTTATGCGCCGAGCGGCAGATATAGGCAAAGGATCATTTACGTTTATAGGCAGCACAAGCGAGGTGCAACCTAAAATGCAGCAGTTGTTTGACAAGCTTGCACATCCGGCTATTACTAATTTGGCGCTAAGCGATGAAAGCGGTAACAGCTTAGATTTTTGGCCATCACCACTACCTGATTTATATTTTGGCGAGCCTATAATGGTCGCTATAAAACTTAATGATGCTAAAAGTGTGGTACTTGCTGGGCAAACAGCACAAGGGCCTTTAAGTATTAAATTAAGCACACAAAATAGCTCAAGTGCTCAAGGTATAGCAAAGCTATGGGCGCGCCAAAAAATCAAGTCATTACTTTTATACAACGAGCAAAGTACAGTTAAAGATGAGGTACAAGAGCTTGCGCTTACTCATCAATTACTTAGCCCGTTTACTGCTTTTATAGCGATTGAACAAACTCAAATAAAAGAAGTGGCAGAGCAAACGGCGCAAGCTACTAATGCAGTACCACAAGGTATGGCAATGCGTTTACCGCAAACCGATGGGCAAAGCAGGTTACATATATTGCTAGGCTGTATTTTATTATTGGGATTTGGCGCGCTTAAAATAAACCGAGGGCTTAAATTAAGTAGTGAATATAAATGAAAAAGTGGCTAAGCGCGGGCTTACTAATAGCTGGGCTTGGATTATTTGGGCACGGCGCTTATATGCAGGCAAAAGCGTGGCTTGCTCAAGTATTAATTGAGCAAGCATGGCAAGAGGCGCTTAAATCACCCGGCACTAAAGTAAAACCGTGGTATTACGCCGACAGCTACGTGACTGCAAAGCTTGATTGGCCAAGTCACAATAAAACATTAAGCGTATTGGCTGGAGCGAGTGGCCGTAACTTAGCGTTTGCGCCTAGCCAATTTTTACCCGCAGGGGAGCTGGGCGGAAAAGAGTTTGGAAACGAAAAAGGCGCGCTAATAGCAGGGCATAACGACACCCACTTTGCATTTTTACAAAACGCCAAAGTGGGGGAGACGTTTACTTTGCAACTGCAAAGTGGGGTGATTCAAAATTATAAGGTAACGGGAATTGAGGTTATTCATCAATCCCAAAACTCATTTTTACAAACACCTGGGCTTTATTTGCTTACCTGTTACCCTTTTGATTCGCTTGCCTCGGGTACTGATTTAAGATTGCTTGTATCTGCGCAAATGTCTTCGCCTGATTCGCTAAGCGGTATATCTACCACGAGCTCTTGATGTCGCTGGCTTACCATTACGCCAATAAATACCACAAATATGCTCAGCCATTGCCAAATGTTGAGCACTTCGCCCAAAATAATAGCTGACAAAATAAGTGTAAAAATAGGAATTAAATTAGAGTACGCAGCAGCGGTTAATACCGATACCTTGCTAATTGCATAGTTGTACATGCCGTAGCCGCCAAGGGTTACACACGAACCTAAATACAAAATGCTCATAAGCGCGGTTAAGTCGTGTTGGTTTTCGCTTGGTAGGTCGATAAAAAACAAAAACGGCGCAAAAAACAAGCTGCCGCTAATACCTTGCAACGCAATTAAAGTCAGGGGCGAGTAGCGATTAGCTAAATGTTTAATACTTACGGTATAAAATGCAGCGCACACCATAGCCATAAGCTCTAAAAAGTTACCCAACAACGGGTTAGGTGCTTGGTCCGTACTGGGTGAAAGAAGCGTAAGTAAAATACTACCGCCAATACACAGCGTAAAACCGACAACAATGGCTTTGCTTATGTATTCTTTAAGTAATAAAAAGGCAAGCAGCGCAATAATAATGGGCAGGCAAGAGACAATAACACCGGCCTGCGAGGCTGACGTGTATTCCATTGCATGGCCTTCAAATAAAAAATACAAGCAAGGCTCAGCAAGCGACATACCCACTAAATACTTCCAGTCACCTTTTAAATACTCAAACCGAATAACGTAGCGCCACAAACAAAGCGACAAAACTAACGTAGTGAGCATGCGTAAAAATATCACCAATGCAGGGTCGTAAATAGCAATGGCGTATTTAAGCGCAATAAAAGAGCTGCCCCATAAAAAGGTGGCAATAATTAAACATAAACTGGCAGGCATAGAGAGTAATTTACATAATTTAATAAAATCAGATCCTAGCATGAATATTTTTAACTTGTTCAAAAATACCGAGCTGGTATAAATTAATTCATCTTTAATTAATCAATAGTAAAAAGCACATGCAAAGGGAACAAGTAATAGTTGTAAAGCTTGGTACAAGCGTACTTACTGGGGGCACCGATAAGCTAGACAAAGCACATATGGTTGAATTAGTTCGCCAATGCTGCGAGCTTAAAAAGCAGGGTCATCACGTTATTTTAGTATCGAGCGGCGCGGTTGCCGCTGGTCGCGAACAGCTATTAAAACCCTGTGGCAGAAGCTTAATTGATAAACAAATGCTTGCTGCAATTGGGCAAGGCCAACTTATTCATATTTGGCAGAGCTTGTTTGGTTTATACGGTGTAAATGTAGGGCAAATGCTGCTAACACGCGCTGATGTAGACGACAGAGAGCGCTACCTTAATGCCCGCGATACACTTACCGCATTATTAAATTACGACGTTGTGCCCATCATCAACGAAAATGACGCAGTCGCTACCAGTGAAATAAAAGTGGGCGATAACGATAACTTATCGGCACTTGTTGCTATTTTGGCTAATGCAAACAAATTACTATTACTTACCGATCAAGAAGGGTTATTTACCAGCGATCCGCGCACAAACGCCGATGCCACCCTCATTGGCGAAGTAACTCATATAAACGATGAGCTGCGCCAACTTGCTGGTGGCAGTGGTACAAATTTAGGCACCGGCGGTATGGCAACTAAACTACAAGCAGCCGATATTGCAAGGCGTGCAGGCGTTGAAGTTATTATTGCTAAAGGCGCAGGTAAAAACGTTATTTTAAAATGCATGAGTGACGAGTTACCTGGCACTCGTTTTTTAAAACTCACTGCTCCAAAAGATGGTCGTAAAAAATGGTTACTAGCCGGGCCTAAAAGTACCGGCCAAATTGTTATAGATGCAGGTGCTATTGGCGCCCTTCAAAATAAAGGCGCAAGCTTACTCGCTAAAGGCGTTACTAATGCATTTGGACGTTTTGAACGCGGTGATTTAATTGATTTAATTGATACTAAAAATCAAGTGATTGCACGTGGCTTAACGCGCTTTAGTAGTACCGAGGTAAATAAAATAAAGGGTGCGCATTCTAGTCAAATAGGCCAGCTACTTGATTACGATACTGGGGCTGAAGTATTGCACCGAGATGATTTAGTCTTACTTTGATAATTATCATTTATATAGGCTTACTCTCAAGTATGATTGAAATGTAATGAACGAACTGACTATTGATAATGGTATTGAGCTTTTTTGATTGTAAATTTGTGCTAAAATCTGGCTCCTTAAATTGTTGTAAATAGAGTGCTAAGCATGAAATTAGTTCGTTGGTTACTAGGTTCTATAATTTTATTTTTAATTTTGTATTTACTCCTCGCAGTAAAAAGCGTGCAAGCGACGAGCAAGCACAGCTTGATCAGCAAACCTCACAATTTAAACTGTATCAATTTAAAGCATGCCCGTTTTGTGTAAAAGTACGCCGCGCTATTAAGCGTGAAGGCTTAAACATAGAAACGCGTGATGCGAAAAATAATGAGCAATATCGTCAAGAACTACTAGAGCAAGGCGGCAAAGTTAAAGTACCTTGCCTGCGTATAGAGCAAAACGGTCAAGTACAATGGCTTTACGAATCAAACGATATTATTGCGTACTTAAATAAAGTAGCTGCTTAAACGATCCATTTAATTTTTATCTCACTTATTTAAAGAGACATTACCATGACAATCCGTACTCGTGTTGCCCCGTCGCCAACTGGTGACCCGCATCTTGGCACCGCTTATATTGCACTATTTAACTACTGTTTTGCTAAGCAGCAAGGCGGTGAATTTGTACTTCGTATAGAAGATACAGACCAAGTACGAAGCACGCCAGAGTCGGAACTTGCGATAATGGATAGCCTACGTTGGTTAGGGCTTGAGTGGGATCATGGTCCTGATGTGGGTGGCGAATTTGGTCCTTACCGTCAATCTGAACGTAGCGATTTATACAAAAAATACGCGCATCAGTTAGTTGACGATGGTAAAGCGTTTTACTGCTTTGCAACAAGCGAAGAGCTTGATCAAATGCGTGAAGAGCAAATGGCACAAGGCCTACGCCCTAAATATGACGGTCGTGGTTTAAACCACACAGATGAAGAAATTAAAGCAAACTTAGCTGAAGGCAAACCTTACGTTATACGTATGAAAATCCCAAGCGAAGGCACGTTTAAGTTTAACGACTACTTGCGTGATGAAATTGAGATCCCGTGGGAAAACGTAGACATGCAAGTGCTTTTAAAAGCAGATGGTTTTCCAACGTACTTTTTAGCGAACGTAGTTGACGACCACCATATGCAAATTAGCCATATTTTCCGTGGTGAAGAGTGGATTAACTCAGCGCCTAAGTTATTAAAGCTTTATGAAGATTTTGGTTGGGAAGCGCCAGTACTTGGTCATTTACCACTACTACGTAACCCAGATAAATCAAAGCTGTCTAAGCGTAAAAACCCAACGTCTATTAATTACTATAAAGAAATGGGCTACCTGCCAGAAGCCGTGCTTAACTATTTAGGCCGTATGGGTTGGTCAATGCCTGATGAGCGTGAAAAATTCACGTTAAATGAGATGATTGAAAACTTTGACATGAAGCGCGTATCGCTTGGTGGCCCAGTATTTGACGTAGATAAATTAAGCTGGTTAAACGGCATGTGGATCCGCGAAAATCTAACCGACGAGCAGTTAATTCAGCGCTTTGTTGATTGGAAGTTTAACGGCGAAATGCTCGCTAAAATATTACCAGAAGTTAAAACACGTATTAATACGCTGTCGGATATGGTTGAGCTTGCAGGGCACTTTGTAGGCGGAATTCCAACTTACGATCCAGCGCTTTTAACTGCGGGTAAAGCAGACGAAAACGTGATTCGCCAAGCGCTACAATTTTTTGTATGGCAGCTTGAAGGCTTACGTAGCTTTGAAAAGCCTGCTATTTTTGCAATTGCAAAAGAAGTAGCAACATTCCACGAGCTTAAAATTAAAGACTTTTTAGAGCCAATTTTTGTCGCAATTACAGGCAAAACATCAAGTACGTCAGTGCTTGATGCAATGGAAATATTAGGGTCTGACTTATCACGTGCTCGTTTACGTGTAGCACTTGCACATTTAGGTATTTCTAAAAAGCAGGCTAAAAATATAGAGCGTGCGTACCGCGAATACCCAAGTGCATAATTGCTAAAATGCACTAACAAAAGCCGAGCTTATTAAGCTCGGCTTTTTTGTGTCAGATAGTTTTATATAAGGGTCTGTTGAACTTTCAAA
>NZ_BADT01000290.1 GCF_000239855.1 Pseudoalteromonas sp. BSi20652
TTTGCTTGGTGACAATAGCGTTTTGGACCCACCTGACTCCATGCCGAACTCAGTAGTGAAACGAAACAGCGCCGATGATAGTGTAGCATTTGCTATGTGAAAGTAGGACATTACCAGG
>NZ_BADT01000289.1 GCF_000239855.1 Pseudoalteromonas sp. BSi20652
GACCAGGGGCTAGGACATACTGCGATTAATAGAGAGGGTGCTATTTTTTATGATTTCTCTAGCCTTAAAAACTCAACGCGTTGATTTTCTTAAACATAAAGACCAAATGCAAAAATAACCACCCCCATTTTTTTATGTCTACGTTTTGAAACTTTTTTCTCTTCTTGATTCAAATACAAAAGCTCGACTCCTCGCTAATGACCTAACGAGCCTGTAGATTAACTCGTTTTTTAATTTGTTTTTATTGATAAACAAACCATAGCTGAGTTCCTATTTTGGTTCAATTGATTACTGTATTTTTACGCAGAATATAGAAGTGTTTGATATTGTTTTAATTGGCGTTTTGGAAGGAATTAAGGGTGCTTGAGTGGCTTTTATTTAGGGTAAAAGGGCTTACCCTTCTTTATGCATCGTGTTTTGCAGCTTTTCTATATTATGAACAAGACAATACAGTTGCCATTGCGCATTCACTTTCGTTTGACCCCGTAAGGTCAATTTATTCATGCCTTTATTCACCGTAATATTCACCGTAATGTTCCGCTTTTTATTTAAAGGAAAGCCGGTTCGATACACCCGAGTCGTTTGCCATTCTTTAATAATCAGCTATCGTCGACCTATGGGGCTGTCTATTTTTACTTTCATTTTATCTACATAGTTCAGCTTCTTACGTGATCCATTATTTATAATAATGCACTCTTCATGCTGTTTTTGTTGGCTTATTTCGTAATAATTAGGATGGGTGTCATCCTAATTTTTGGCATAACAGCATTATTAGAACACTGGCCTTTAAATGGATAAGGATTGTATTTAGGTGCTGGAAAACGAATGCACCCTACGATGAATCGACGTATTTAGCGGCCTTAAAACGCAGAGGCTCACCACTTTTAAAATTTGCAGTTAATAGCTAAATTTTACTAGTCGTCCACCTCAGGGCGTGTTGTTAGATTTCGTTTTAACCTATATGTAAATCTTATCGCAATATAGACAATACTCATATTCCGTGAAGTTAAACTCAAAGTCATTTTTAAAAATTGCATAATTTTGAGGAGTTATGTCAAAACTATGATTTCCAGTATGTTCATCAGAAAAACCTAAACCTTGCTTTATTTTTTCCCGAGTCATAGTTTTAAGGAGTGTTTCTTCTTCAACTAAGCAATCTCCATCTTCGTCGGTACGACAAGTTTGGATATAAAAGTCACAACGTTTCATATCGTAAAGTGGTTCAAGTAGCTCAACAAACAATCCCGTTTCACTAATTTTTTTAATCGTGCTCTCATTTAAATTAATACAACAAATATACATGTAGTAGTCCCAACCAAACCTAAGACTAAATTGTTCATTAATCTCTAATCTGCACCACAGAAAACCTCGTAAAATCATCTTGATTACAATTTTAAGATCATCTATTTCGAGTTTCTTATCTTCAAAGAGATCAATAACCTTAAACTCTTCGCTAACTAACCACTGATTATCCTTATCCGAAAGGTTATCTTGTACAAACCTAGACTCAAGGTCTACTACTCGAAGGTGCTTAATGTGTTTGGACTGGAGGCATTCTATAACAGCATTTATATATTTTTCTTCAACTTCAAAGTATTCCGATGCTTTAAACTCAACACCGTTAAATGATTTCCCGACTTCTGATGGACACGTCCATTCATCAACTTTGTAATGACCATCGGAATTTCTATTTTTAGGATCGTATTTTGTAATTCTGAAATTCAACATTGCAAAGTTTACCGATGGTGGATTTGATGAAAGAAATATAACGAGCCTGTAGATTAACTCGTTTTTAAATTTGTTTTTATTGATAAACAAACCATAGCTGAA
>NZ_BADT01000288.1 GCF_000239855.1 Pseudoalteromonas sp. BSi20652
ATCTTCACTAAAGGCTATGGTTTCATTAAACTCGAACTGAAGTTCATCTGCTCTGTGTTTGCCAGTGCTAGAAAAAAGGCCGAGACCTATTTCATCCCAGAAGTAAACGTCGTTTGCTAAGTGAGTGACTCTGTCGTATGGGCCGAGTATTTTAACCCACTCATCAATGCTGGTATTAAAGACAAGTGATTGACCTTTATAGGTTAAATTACAGCCATTAACTTGAAAGTCACTTGCTTCAGGGGAGGCCGCGTGTATTTTTTCTGCAGGCTCTAATAATGCAGTAACGGTGCTCACAGTCACTTTGTCGCACCCTGCTAGCGTTAAGGCGAGCGCTATAAATATAAATTGCTTAGTTAAAGTAGTCATAAATATCTCTAAAAAGGGTAGTGAAATTGGATTGTGTTTGGTTTATTTTATCTTTAAGCCTTTTTGATTGCTC
>NZ_BADT01000287.1 GCF_000239855.1 Pseudoalteromonas sp. BSi20652
CTTCTCTTTGTGCATACCTATTTTTAAGGGCTGTTATTCACAAAGAGTTTTAAAGGCGCTGCGCTTTTAGAGGACAGCTCGAGAGTTAAAAAACACTCTCAAACTTGGGTAAAACACCTGTAGACGTGCAGCTTGCTGGCATTTAAAAGCACCGTTTTTATGTTTTATCGCTTGCATCAGTAAACAAGTAATTAAATTACCACCGAGAAGTAAAGGAGAAAACAAGGAGCAGTGACTAACTATTACTTGTGTTTTCTCTGTGTAGCGCGCAGCGACTCGATGAACTCGGTGGTGAAATATCAC
>NZ_BADT01000286.1 GCF_000239855.1 Pseudoalteromonas sp. BSi20652
TGTCTACCCCGTAGTTGATTTACCTAATAAAAATAGCCGAATACCCATTGTAACAGGCCGATTTGGACAAACTGATGTATTAGCTAGCATTGGTCCAAAAATGGCTGATTTATTTAAAGACAGTATTGAAGAATTTAAAATGGCTAAACCAGGGGTAAGAACTGCATCAGACATTGCGATAAAAGTAATTTT
>NZ_BADT01000285.1 GCF_000239855.1 Pseudoalteromonas sp. BSi20652
AAGTTTATGCGAGTAGTTTTTCACAGTTACTGATGTTCGCTCGCCGTTTTCTGTTTAAATTTTCACAGTAACCGGCTTGTGAGGATGGTCTCCCAACTGCACCATGAAATACACGTGTAAATTGGGTTGTGAGTTTTAACCAGTTTTCTGGCGATATATTCATTCTTTCTAGTAAAGGCAAATGTGTACTTTCAATATACCCTCGCTTATCTTCTCGTATACAACGTCCTGTTAATTCAACAAGTTCAAGGTACGATTTAAGCTCAAACGGGAGTCCTTTTGGCATGATTTTACGTGGCATGCCTGCAAAGCGAAGTAGTTTTTTTGGTTGTCTACCCTCTTTTGCGTATGTT
>NZ_BADT01000284.1 GCF_000239855.1 Pseudoalteromonas sp. BSi20652
GGGGCGTTGAGGCTGTAGAATTACTCTTTTTAGGAACGTATCCAACTATTCTTGGTTGGTTGCTTTTTAACCTTGAATCCATCTGTTCGCTGTGATCTAATAGATATTATTCACCCACGGTAAACTGTTATGGCTAACTACAAGCCTGACTTATCCTGTCAAAATAAATTCATTCCTATCAATTTCGCTGAGCAAATTTTGCCTGGCACCTTTGAATATGCCCTTTGTTATATCGTCGAAAATAAACTCGATTTATCGGGATTTGACGCGTGG
>NZ_BADT01000283.1 GCF_000239855.1 Pseudoalteromonas sp. BSi20652
CTTCTCTTTGTGAATAGTAGTTTTATTTAAGTAATTAAAAGCTGTGCTTTTCACGTGAGCAAGCTCTACGTTTACCCTAAAGTATAGATTTGTGGTTGTTTCGTAGACGCCAAGCGTGCTTGCGTGACGGGCAAAGCCCGTAAAAGTGATTTATTCACAAAGAGATTATGAGGCGCTGCGCTTTTAGAGTAAGTGATTAATTTAAAGCTATTCTTGGCTTATGTTTTCTCATTTACTTCTCATTCGCTTCTCTTTGTGAATAGTGTTTTATTTAAGTAATTAAAAGCCCGTAAGATTTATTCACAAAGAGGTTATGAGGCGCTGCGCTTTTAGAGTAAGTGATTAATTTAAAGCTATTCTGGCTTATGTCTTCTCATTTACTCCTCATTCGCTTCTCTTTGTGAAGTATATTTTGCTTTTTTTGAAGTGGTACAGATATTTATCAACAAAAACGCGACACTTTATTGCTAAAGCGTCGCGTTTTTTAATGCGTTATACAAACAAAATTACATGCTTTGAGCGTAGTTATACAGCGCCTTTAAAATTGTAAGATTTTTTTCGCTGTCGTCATGCTCATGCGCTAGGTTTTCAAGGGTGATCATAAAATCTTGCGCGTTAATCGATGGTTGATCTTCGCTGTGCATTAACTTGTTTTGGCAATACTGGCGCCATTGGTCAAGCTCTTGCTGGTTGAGCGTTTCAGGCCAGTTACGGGCGCGGTATCTAAACAATAACGTATTAAACTTTTTATCTTCAAAGTCTAACTTCAACCCAGCTAATTCATCTGGTTTTGCATCACGAATAATCGCAAATTTAGCTTTATCAGCATGGCTTGTAAACCCATCGTAAAGTAGGTAGTCAACGTTAGTGGTTGCGCTGTAATCGCCTTGCTCGTTAAACACTTCGGTTACTTTATCGCGAAGGTCGGTATTGGCTTTTAAAATAGCTAAGTTAGCTAAGCACTGCTCGCGATCAATCCCAAGGCGGGCGGCATTTTCAGGCAATAATGTTTTAGCTGGGGCTAAAATAGGGCACTTGTTTAAATGCACCAGCTTTAAACCAACAGGTAAATCGCCCTCGGCTAAATCTACACGTTTGGTGTATAAACGTTTGCGTAACTCTTCTACGTTTAAATCAATGAGTACTTGTGGGTTTTGGGTTAAATCAAAACAAATAACCGCGTTTTTATTTACCGGATGAAAGCTCATTGGTGCAACCCAGCTTGTACAGCCTTGTGTTGCAGGTATGCGCGACGTGGTATGCACAAGCGGCGTCATGTTAAATACATCAACCAATTCAGCAAGGGCTTTTTTGCCACGCAGCCCAAAAAAGAAGTTATACAGCTTTGGTTGTTTTTCTTTTATTAGCTTAGCCAGTGCAATCGTGGCGGTTACATCGCTTAGTGCATCATGCGCAGCGGCGTGTTCAATACCATTGGCTACCGTTAAATGCTCTAGCTTAAAGCTTGGGCTGCCGTCTTCTTTTAACGGCCATTCAATGCCTTCAGGGCGCAGTGCGTAACAAGCACGTACTAAATCAATAATATCCCAGCGGCTATTGTTATTTTTGTATTCACGCTCGTATGGGTCGTAAAAATTACGGTAAAAGCTATAGCGACTTACTTCGTCATCAAACCGAATACTGTTATAACCGGCAACACAGGTGTTTGGCACGCTAAATTCGGCATGAATTTTTGCTATAAACTCAGCTTCAACTAAGCCTTTTTTCATCGCCACTTGTGGCGTAATACCCGTAATTAAACACGCCTCAGGGTGAGGCAAGTAATCCGCTTGCGGCTTACAATATTCAATAAGCGGCTCGCCAATAATATTTAAATCAAGATCGGTACGAATACCCGCAAATTGGCTCGGCTTATCCTTTTGTGGGCTTGCCCCCCACGTCTCATAGTCGTGCCAATAGATTGTTGCTTGGTTCTCTTGATAGCTTTCATTATTCATTCTATGTCTTAGCCCTTTAAATTTACGGGTTGTTAGCGCTACTCAGTTTCTTTTTGTATTTTCGAGTTTCTTTTAATTGACGCATTGTGTATAAATTTCTTGCTAACTGTTTATAAAAAATTAAATGGCGATCAGTGACACCAAATTAAGAAAGCTGCTAGGTAAAAATCAAACACCGTGCGTATTATCGCATAGAGATAGTTTAAGTGTAAGGCTATCAGCCAAGGGGTAATCCACCCAAAAAATAACAAAAAGCCCGCATTAGCGGGCTTTTAAATATCTAAACTGTTGGGCTATGGCCCTGTAAATTCACTTGATTTCATAACAACCTCCAAAGATTTAATGGTGTCGCACTCATGTCGCACTCATGTCGCACCAAATAAGGCTTGTATTGAGTATATGACAACAGATCATAACTATCAATATTAATTAAATACTAATTAAATACTAATTAAATACTAATTAAATACTAATCAGGTAGTTTCCAGCTTTCAAAATGGACAATAATTTTTTCCCCAGGCACGCATGCTCCAACTTCAAATTCATGCATTCTGCCAGGCTGTATTTGAAACATCTCATCTTCATCATTGGGAATACCTACACGAATATCAATCACATGTTGGGTCTCATTACATAACTTTACACTTTGGGCTTCAGTGTAACGCGGTGGGGTAAATCTTACTGTATCAGTAATGGGCTGCCAAATCCAAGCTGCTGTTAGATAACTAGCTGTTTCACCGGGTTCTAATTTTAAAGAAAAGGTTTCGCTGAATTCAGGATTAGCTTTAGTAAGCGGCTGAGTACCATTTAATATCCGTCTATTTTTACTAGGGTCATGTAAATCAAATAGTACCGAAATATCATTAACTTCTCCTAAAAGAGGACTATCAATTTCTACTAAGTCTAGTTTCACTCCGTAAGACATTGAGTCTGTAGCGTAATGATGGTTATTGTGAATATTCTTGATTACACAATTAGTTTTTGACATGACTTTTATTGCGCCATAAGCTTCTGAAATTTCTTGAATAATTATTGTTCTTTCTGTTATTGGGCTGATACAAGCAAGGGCTGAAATTTTGTTTCCTAAGAACTTACCAAGCGGTGAATCAGAGTCAGCATCTGGAAATATATATTCAATCTTGGTCGCGAGTTTTTCTTCTTCAGGACGCTTAATGGAAATAATAGTAATAGCTAAACCTACAACAGTGAAGAAGATTAAGCTATCTAAAGCCGATGTTGCATAAGAAATAGAAAAATTAGTTGGTTTCCATTGGATTCCATTAATATGGTCCATTATCGAAGGGCAAAGAGTTTTTGTGTAAATGAGCCACCCTAATACCCATAGAAGATAAACACCCGCAGAGAGGCATAATATTTTCCAATACCGTTTAAAAAAACTATTCATAATAATTCCTTGTAAAAATAACTTTGCTAACTAATGCGCAGTTGCCACTTATTGGTATTAATAGCTCTGGCTAGTTGTGGTTTGTGGCTTTTAAAAACTTTTGGTCGCTTTCAATTATGAGCTGCTTAAATGTGCTTGTTTCTCTACTCATTACTACTGGAGGCAATAACTCTTCCTCCGTTACTTTTATTTAGGTCATACAGAACCCATTCTTTTATAGAATTTTCTTTTAACATTTGTCTTATGTTACTAACATTGCCCCCACCATTTTTTGCAACCAAGCATTGTCCATAACCCCATTCATTGCCTAAAAAACCGTTAGCTGCAATAAAAGCGGTGTAAGTCTTGTCATTTTCAGAATAGAGAAGTGCATATTTAAGAGATTCATTATAAATGAAGCCATTAAATTTTCTGCTTGATTTTGTTATTTGGACAGATGAAAGACCTTTCTTAATATTAGGCTCTTTGCATTTGATATATTCGGAGTCACTTTGCAGAATTATCGTAATATCTAAAAGATCTGGAGTGTATTCACAGCCATTTAAAGATAATTTACTGTATGGAGGTATTTTTACCTTATTTGATGAGTGGGCAGATATTACCAATGGTTCTTTGAATTTAATTAGTTCTAAGTGACTATTACCCTTAAACTCGGCCAATATACTTTTAATAACTAACGGCTTATCTTTGCAGTTAGTTAAAACCACTGAGCTAATGTAATCAGGTTTGAAGTATTCGGAAGTTATAGTGCAAGTTGCGAGAACTTCATTACCAAACTTTTTAAGCCCTAAACGGATAGTTAAATAAGTAGCTAGTATAAAAAAGAAAGGTTTAAAATGCGTATTGATGATATCTAGTAAAGCTGTATAGCCTCCTGAAAGTATTGACGGTATTTCATCTATGATTGTTCCTATTAATATTAATAGTAAACAGATAAGTACATTAAACACAGTAGTATTTTGCATGTTAGTCATCCTTGAGTCTACAAAAATTTACCTGTAAATATAACTTTGCCAACTAACGTATAATTTCCATTAATTGGTATTAGTTGTTCTGGCCAGTTGGGGTTGGCGGCTTTTAGGAACTTGTGGCCATTTTAAATAATGAGTTGTTTAAAAGTGGCTTGGTTGTTGTCTAGGCGGGCTACTACATACGAACCGAGAAAGTACTCTGCTTCAAGATCTACAAAACCCATATCATGCTCATTAAACTTTGGTGCTATGTTCACGTATTTTAAACTCTAAAGGCTCTAATTTCATTTGTACCTAACATTACTAGAAACTATACATAAAAATGCTTAATATTGTAAGATTATTTCAATAGCACTACCCATTTATAACAATGAAACCATTAATAAAAGTTATTATTTATTGCTCACTTTTCATCTCACATAGTGCTTTAGCTGGACTGGCTAAAGTTCAAGTAAATGGCTTTGACGTTGAATACGAGCTAGCTGGTAAAGGTAAACATACTATTTTACTTGAAGCGGGCGGCTCTGCTGGTTTAAGTGATTGGGACCCGGTTTTTGAATCACTTACCAAGCACGGTAAAGTTATACGGTATTCTCGTATTGGTAATGGTGGTTCTACGCAAATAAAGAAAAACTATAGCTCAGAAGAATATGCAGCTGAGGCTGTATTATTACTCAAAACACTGAAAATAGAAGAGCCTGTTGTGTATGTTGCGCACTCTTATGGTGCTTATATTGCGCGTGTATTTGCTTCAACATACCCTAATCAGATTAAGGCGTTGATGTTAATTGAGCCTGCATCAGAGCACGATGTAGATATTATGCGCGCGATTGATTTGCCACGCGCTGAAAAAGAAATTGCAGCAATAAAGCTCGACGATATGAAAAATGGAATGTCGAATCAGTATTTAGATTTTTGGGCAAAACGCCCGCTACCTAATTATCCACAAATTACTGATATACCCGTGACAGTAATTGCCTCAGTTAAAAAGTATAAAAAGCCATCTGTATTATTTTTTACCGACAAAGCGCGTGAAATGTGGGGCGACTTACATTCAAAGTGGGCTAATGCCTTTCCTCGAGGTGAAATAGTAATAACAAATAAGAGCTATCACTACCCGCAAAAAGATGAGCCAGAAATGGTTGTAGCCCAAGTAGTTAAGTTACTAGAACGCACTCAATAAGTTTAAGTTTCGTTGGTTGTTTTTATAAATACCAATTGCCGTAAATTAGTAATTTGGCATTAGACTAAAGTCTATAAGTTAGATTTATTCACTTATTAAGTTTGTTTTAATCGTTTGTCGGTTTTGTGTTAATTCTCTAAAGTTCAGTTGTCGGCAACAAGCACGGCTTAACCAACAGGACTACGACCATGAAACTTACTCTTATCAAAACTATCGCTCTTAGCTCACTACTTACATGTTCAGCTGCTGCAATGGCTGAGCAAAGTGATTACAAATTAATGGTTATTGAAACTGCAACAGCGCCACAGCCACTTGAGCAATCATTTAATAGCTGTGCTCTGAATGTTAAGTCAAAAAATTACGCACAAGCCGAAGCAATTTGTACTAAAGCAATCGCACTTTTAAAAGACGCAGATGGCCCTAAATTTAAAGTACGCCAACTTACGTCATTCGCATTAAGTAACCGTGGTGTTGCACGTTTAAAAGCGAATAACGACACGGCTGGTCTTGCTGATTTATACGAAGCAAACCAAATGTCTAACAGTACAATGGTATCGCACAAC
>NZ_BADT01000282.1 GCF_000239855.1 Pseudoalteromonas sp. BSi20652
TAGAGTTTATAAAGTGGTGGGCGCAGGAGGATTCGAACCTCCGACCGCTCGGTTCGTAGCCGAGTACTCTATCCAGCTGAGCTATGCACCCACTTTATAGTTT
>NZ_BADT01000281.1 GCF_000239855.1 Pseudoalteromonas sp. BSi20652
GAGAAGTAGAAGGAGCAGTGACTAACCATTACTCGTGTTTTATCTGTGCAGCGGGTGAGCTCGGTGGTGAAATACAGGTAGCTTAGCCCTGTTCACTTTG
>NZ_BADT01000280.1 GCF_000239855.1 Pseudoalteromonas sp. BSi20652
GCAAGCTGCACGTCTACAGGTGTTTTACCCAAGTTTGAGAGTGTTTTTTAACTTTCGAGCTGTCCTCTAAAAGCGCAGCGCCTCTAAAACTCTTTGTGAATAACAGCCCTTAAAAATAGGAATGCACAAAGAGAAGAAAAAGAGGAATAAATGAGAAGACAAAGCCAATGCTGACTCAGGGTTATTAAAGTAAAAGCGCTGCTTTTAAACGCCAGCAAGCTGCGCGTCTACAGGTGTTTGTTCACAAGGTTGGGAGTATGACTTGTAGACGTAGAGCTTGCTTACGTTAGAAGCGTAGTTTCTAACCTTGAAAACTATTATTTTTAACTGTTTGTGATGGGTTTTCACCAAATAGTTGCGTGTAATCTTTAGCAAATTGTCCCGCATGCCAAAATCCCCAATTGGCTGCTATTACTGAAATGGGCTTATCTTGGTTTGTTTTTTTAGTTCCCGCCTTACATTATTTAAACGTGTTAAACGTAAAAACCGCAAAGGGTTAATTCCTAAAATACTTTCAAAACTATACTGAAGTGTGCGCCTACTTACAAAAGCAAGCTCGCACAGCTCTGTTATGGTTATTGTTTTTTGAGGATTGGCAATCACGTAATCTTTTACTCTATCGACTACGGTTTTTCGGTGTTTATAACTTGGCGCAATATTTTGTTGTGGATTATCTGCTTGTAATAACTGAAGTGCCAACATGTTTAGCATATCTTGTTGTGATTCGACTTTAAGCCCAAAGCCCTTGCCTGCAACCATGCTATTAATTATTTGCCTTGCCGTTTGTAAAGATGAGTCACTGACCGATAAGCGAGCTGATTGAGCAGATGACAGGTTTTTTAATGTTACGCCTTGTAGTTGCGCCATATATTCAATTGAGCTCCAATCGATTACCAAACCATAAATATTAAACTGCTCAGGGGTTATTAGCTCAAAGTCATTATCACTTGTACGGCACATAAATTGATTACTTGCTACATTTAGACCATTAATCTTACTTTGCTGAGGCTGACAAGGAATGCCAAGCCAAACAGAATTTGGGGCTATGTTACACTGCTGACGAAGCGCTCGTTCGGTGTATTCCTTAAACACATGAATATTTGTGTAATCAATTTCTTCGATTAAACCATAAAAGGTGCCATCACTAATCTGATCGTACTTTTGCTGCCATTGAGTAAGGTTATGCGCTTGCTCATCTATATCGTGTGTTTGCACCTTGCTCTTTAGTGGTGCGCTGTACTTACTTTGCTGCGCCATATCGGGGATGCTCTTTTTCGTAATATTTCTATTATGGTTAAGTTAACATCGCTTTGTGCATTCAACTAATTGAATTAAAACAATAAATAATCTTTTGCCAAAATTCGATAGCCACTTGGTACAAAATAAGCTGTCTGTAACTATATAAAATAGATTTATAGTTAAGATAAAGCAAAACCTATACCAAGGTGAGTATTTCTTGCTATGTGAGGTAAATCATGAGGCAGATGTATCGTTATACGCTAGGTACTCAAACATACCAATTTAAAAACCTCGCTGAGGTGATGGCAAAAGCGACGCCACATCGTTCAGGTGACAGGTTAGCAGGCGTAATTGCACTATCGGCGCAAGAACGTGCTGTGGCACAAATGACATTGGCAGATATTCCTCTTAAAACATTTTTAAATGAGGTACTTATTCCCTACGAAGACGATGAAATTACACGTTTAATTATTGACGATCACGATGTAAATGCATTTCTGGCTATTGCGCATTTAACTGTAGGCGATTTTCGTAATTGGCTTTTAAGCGACTTTGCAACACCCGCTGTACTTGCAAGTATAAGGCAAGGTATTACACCTGAAATGGCTGCTGCTGTTAGTAAAATAATGCGTAATCAAGATCTCATATTAATTGCTAAAAAGTGCCATGTTACGAGTGCGTTTAGAAATACCATTGGCCTCCCTGGACATCTTTCTACACGCCTACAACCAAATCACCCAACTGACGATATTAACGGTATTGCTGCATGCATACTTGATGGATTGCTATACGGGAATGGCGATGCCGTAATAGGTATAAACCCTGCAACCGATAACGTTGCCCAAGCCATTAAATTAATGACGTTAATGGATAATGTTATTCAAAAATATGCCATACCGACCCAAAGCTGTGTGCTCACCCATGTTACTAACACCATTGAATGTATAGAAGCGGGTGCACCGGTTGATTTAGTATTTCAATCAATTGGCGGCACAGAGGCTACTAACTCAAGCTTTGGTTTTAATTTAAATACCTTAGCTGAAGCGCAAGATGCCGCTTTGAGTTTAAAACGCGGCACTGTTGGCAATAATGTGATGTATTTTGAAACCGGGCAAGGGAGTTCGCTTTCAGCAAATGCGCATCATGGGCTCGATCAACAAACCTGCGAAACTCGCGCTTATGCAGTTGCTCGTAAGTTTAACCCGTTACTGGTAAATACCGTGGTGGGGTTTATTGGCCCTGAATATTTGTTTGATGGTAAAGAAATTACCCGAGCAGGACTTGAGGATCACTTTTGCGCTAAGTTACTCGGTATACCGATGGGGTGCGACGTGTGTTACACCAATCATGCTGAGGCCGATCAAAACGATATGGATAACTTGCTGACGCTATTAGGTGTTGCGGGTTGCTCGTTTGTAATGGGAATACCTGGCTCTGACGATATTATGCTTAATTACCAAACTACTTCATTTCATGATGCATTATATGTTCGTCGAGTTCTTGGCTCTAGACCCGCCCCCGAGTTTGAAGCATGGCTAAGCAAGATGAAAATAATGCAAAGCACTACCGATATTACGCTTTCAGACACCTTGCCTCCTGCCTTTGCTAAACCTCTGGGTGCAATTACTGGGGGTGGCTCATGAAATCAAGTTCAAAACCGGCCACGCTTTTAAATAATTTAGTAAATGAGCATAAAAATAACGGCAATGTGGTGCACAACCCATGGAGTGATTTACGGCGTTTGACCGACGCCCGTATTGGCCTTGGGCGTGCGGGTATAAGTTTACCAACCTCAGAAATGCTGGCTTTTCAGCTATCTCATGCACAAGCGCGCGATGCGGTGAGTTTTCCGCTTGATATTAACGAAATGACTGAGCAACTAGGCAGTATTAGTGCTCTAAAAGAGGTTGCCCCTCCCTTGCATTTACACAGCCAAGCCGTTGACAGAGTTATTTACCTTCAGCGACCAGATTTAGGCCGCAAGCTTAATGAAAATGGTAGGCAAACACTCCTCAACTATATGAATAAACAAAAGCAAACTACGCAGGCGAAATACGATTTAGCGATTGTAGTGGTTGATGGACTTTCGTCGTTGGCGGTACAAAAAAATGCATACCCATTTATAACAGAGCTATTAACGCACCTTACAACAGACAGCCAGTTTAAAATTGCCCCCATCACGTTAGTTGAACAAGGACGAGTTGCGATTGGAGACGATATAGGTGAGCTGCTAAATGCGCAGGTGGTTATGGTGTTAATAGGAGAGCGCCCAGGACTTAGTTCGCCAGATAGCCTTGGCTTGTATTTAACATGGGAGCCCAAAACAGGGCTTAACGATGCATGTCGTAATTGCATATCGAATATTCGCCCTGCAGGCCTACCTTATACAGAAGCGGTTAGACGCGCACTGTACTTATTACGTGAAGCTAAAAAACTAAAACTAACTGGGGTTAATTTAAAAGACCGTACACAAGACGATGTAATTGAGCATCAGGTTTCAACCACTAACTTTTTAATTGCTGAGTAATTTTAATTAAAAACACATGAAATAAAACAATAAAAACTAAACAACAACGGAGAAGGGTTATGTCTACTAATAATAATACAGAGTACCTTGCTAAAAGACAGTTAAAACGGGGTACTGCGGGTTGGTTACTACTCGCAGGTTTGGGTGTGTCGTATGTAATATCGGGTGACTTTGCAGGCTGGAACTTTGGTATCGCCGAAGCCGGTTGGGGTGGTTTTGCCATTGCTGCGATATTAATGGCGGTTATGTATTTAGCGCTTGTGTTGTCGCTTGCTGAAATGTCGGCTGCAATACCTGCGGCAGGCGGTGGTTACAGTTTTGCGCGCCAAGCTATGGGCCCAGCGGGAGGCTATTTAACCGGGCTTGCCGTATTAATTGAATATGTACTGGCACCTGCCGCAATCGTTATTTTTATAGGTTCAGCAGTGGAAGCATTAACAGGGTTTAATGGTCCTTGGGTATATGCGGCATTTTACTTGGTGTTTGTGGGGATTCACTTGGCGGGGGTAGGTGAGGCGCTAAAAGTAATGATGGTAATAAGTGGTTTAGCCGTACTTGCTATTATTGCTACTGCGGTTGTATTAATTACAAATTTTGATCCAGCGCGCTTATTTGACGTCCCAGTAACCGATGCAGTGGGAGCTAGTGAATTTTTACCTCTAGGTTGGTATGGAGTTTGGGCTGCATTACCGTTTGCTATGTGGTTATTTTTGGCTGTTGAAGGTGTACCGCTTGCTGCAGAAGAAGCTAAAGATCCCGCCAAAGATGTGCCAAAAGGCATAATTGGCGCAATGATTTTTTTACTATTCACCGCGTTATTAGTTGTTGTGCTAGTACCCGGTGCTGCAGGTGCAAATGCAATGGGCTCAAGTGCAGTACCGCTTGTTGATGCACTTAACGCAACGGGTAATAGTAGTTTAGCAACCGTGGTTAATATTTTAGGTTTAGCTGGGTTAGTCGCTTCGTTTTTCTCTATTATTTATGGCTATAGCCGTTTAGTGTTTGCGCTTTCACGTGCAGGTTATCTACCGCAATCTTTGTCTATTACTACTGAGCGAAAAGTACCCGCTCGTGCGTTAATTGTCCCTGCTATTTTGGGTTTTTTAGCATCACTCAGTGGCGAAGGCGATTTAATGCTTGCTATGGCGGTAGTCGGTGCCACAATTTCGTATGCGTTAATGGCGCTGAGTCACATTATGCTTCGTGTGAAACAACCTGATTTACCGCGTCCTTATAAAACACCGGGTGGCATAGTTACTTCAAGCATTGCCTTGGTGCTTTCGCTTATTGCGTTAACGGGTGTGTATGCATTTGACCCGCGTGCATTTTTATACACTTTGGTGCTGTTTATAGTGGGGGCTGCATATTACTTTGGCTACAGCGCTAAGCACTTAGTTGCTAAAACGGCGGATGAAGAATTTGCGATGTTAGCAGACGCAGAGTCTGATTTAGCCACATCAAGTTAATAACTCTCTATATGCCAGCAAGCTGCACGTCTACAAGTGTTTTACCCAAGTTCAATAATATGACTTGTAGACGTAAAGCTTGCTTACCTTAGAAGCGAAGCGTCTCAAGATTTTTG
>NZ_BADT01000279.1 GCF_000239855.1 Pseudoalteromonas sp. BSi20652
TTGAGTGCAAAGCCTACTTTATTAAAGCAGACGACGAAACACAGCATGCAATTGCTGTATCTGAAAATATAACAGCGTTGTTTAAAACGTTATTTGACCACGCTATAAAAAACGAAGTGGAAAATTGGCAGCGCGCTA
>NZ_BADT01000278.1 GCF_000239855.1 Pseudoalteromonas sp. BSi20652
TTACAAGGGGATGATTTAGATGGTGAGGCATCGGGAATAGCCTCTAGCCAGGCTGAGCAAGATTTAGCAAATGCACTTTCTGAGGGTACTGAATTAGATAGTTTAGAAGATGATTTTGATGATGAGATTTTAATTGAAAATGATTTTTCT
>NZ_BADT01000277.1 GCF_000239855.1 Pseudoalteromonas sp. BSi20652
TGGATACGCCGCCGCGCCCGTTTTGTCATTGTTGTACCACGCGTCAAACCCCGATAAATCGAGTTTATTTTCGACAATATAACAAAGGGCATACTCAAAAGTGCCAGGCAGAATTTGCTCAGCGAAATTGATAGGAATGAATTTATTTTGACAGGATAAGTCAGGCTTGTAGTTAGCCATAACAGTTTACCGTGGGTGAATAATATCTATTAGATCACAGCGAACAGATGGATTCAAGGTTAAAAAGCAACCAACAAAGAATAGTTGTATACGTTCCTAAAAAGAGTAATTCTACAGCCTCAACGCCTCACTAAGAGGCAAATAATAGTTGGTTAAAATAAGCGACGAAGGAGCAAAAACCAACTGTTATTTGTCCTGCTTGAGTGACTTGTTATATTTTTTTAGCTCCTCACATAACTCAAAATAACTTCTATCTTCTGTTATTGACACTTCGCCGTCAGCAAAAACCTTTAATAGTTTGCTATTCGGAACATACTCCGTTCTACCGTTACAATTAACCTTATTAGGAGATCCGTAATAGATATTAAACTCAAAATATTTAGCACTTCCATCTTCATTCAAAGCCGCATCTTTGATAATGAACTCAATATCTTTTACCTGAACCGATGTCTCTTTTCTTAAAGTTTCTATATTAGGAGTAAACCAACCATGTTTAGCCGTAGAAATTCGTAATTCTCGGATCCTTCTATCTGAATCAGTTGTTGGATAAAACTCTAATATAGTTTCACCGAAAGGATGAGGTATAGAAACTTCATAAGTGATTTTTTTAAGTGGCAACCATTTAAAATCCAGTTGAACACTTGCATTAAGCGCACCTGAAAAAGTAAATAGCAATGTAAATAATGCACGATTCATCATAAAAATATAACACCTCAATAAGCGGCGGACGCGGGCTCTTCGCGAACGTCCGTCTTCATTGTTTTGTTATGTGACGCCACTTGAAAATCCACTATTTTGTTGATTAAGCTCACGCCAAAATATACTACATACTTTATAAAACCGGTATAAAGGATAAACCAACAAAACCAAAAATGTTATCAAATCGCCTAAATGACGATTATCATAGTAAAGCTCAGAGGGACTGCTAAGTTTTGGTAGGGCTCCCACCAAATCTTTTACTTCTGTTTCAAATTGATCTTCTGATAGGGGAAAAGTCTTTTGGTTTATTTTCAGATCATATATAAAATACTCACCCGTTTCAGTCGAACCATAAAAGGCTTCATCACTTTTACCGGCTAATGTGATATCACTAATAATTGCTTCACCGCCATCTTTGCTAGGCCATAAAGACCAGCTATATGAAGTATCTATTGCTCCGAGGGTGAGCTCACCGTTTATAGTGAGTGTCCAATAATCCGTTAACGGCGGATCTACATCTCTAATAAATTCACAAACTAAAACGTTAGCTATAATTGCCAACAAAAAATAAGGTAACAGCTTTATCGGAAACCAAAAAAGATGATTAACTGATACACCAGTATTCTTTTTAAATGCAGTAATTAACCTAGCGATTAAAATCAGTACAACCCCAATAAAGCAGGCGACCAGGATATAGAGAATGCCTACGATTATTAATTGAAAAAGAGGCCCCAAATCATACTCCTAGGTTAAAAAAGATACATAACGCCTAATTAACAGGCAAAAAAATTGTTGGCTAAAATAAGTGAACGTAGTGAACAAAAAAGCCAACTGTTTTTTGTCCTTGTTTAATTTCTTGTTATGTTCTTAATTACTCAGAACATTTTTAATGGCTAACTCTAAACGATCTTCGTCATCTGATAAACACTGATATTCTGCGTAAGGTAATTGCCCATCATTATATTGCTTCTCAAAGAATATTTTCAAACGCCATTCATCAGGATCAGGTTTACCAAAATCAAAGTCAATTCCACCAACTTCTACTGTTTTAAATATATCCACACCGATACCATGAGTTCTTATGAACCAATTAGTACCTGGGATTTGGTGAAGTCCTCTAAATTCTGCTTTCAATATATCCTGAGCTTGTTCAAGCTTAAATGCACGAATTAGTAATTCGTTAGCCCAAGCCATTGAGGCATACCAGAGAGGTATGATTTGTTCGATTAAATCTTCGTCTTTCATCGGAGCCTCCTGAGAACATAACAATTTTATAGTGCGCTCATCGCGCATATATCTGCCAATGACACGCTCATGTATTCAATAATTCTTTTTTACTAAATAACTTAACACATTGCTACATATAATTTTTTATTAGCACTCAAACTATCAATACAAAACAAAATGCGCTCGCCGCTCATTCTCTTGAATATGTGTGCACCACAACTATACTGTATATAAAAACAGCACTATTGTTGGTAATAGTATGAAAACACGTTCCCCATTTTTAAATTACATAGCTGAATATATGCTAGTTCGTCAATATTCATTACGCACCGTAGATACCT
>NZ_BADT01000276.1 GCF_000239855.1 Pseudoalteromonas sp. BSi20652
AAAATGCTGTTATTCACAAAAAGGTTTAAAGGCGCTGCGCTTTTAGAGTAAGTGATTGTATAAAATAGTATTCAAATACGAGTAAGCATTGGTTTTTACCTTCTCATT
>NZ_BADT01000275.1 GCF_000239855.1 Pseudoalteromonas sp. BSi20652
CGAAATTAAGATGACACCCACCTTAATTATTCAAACTGAGTGTCGTTTTTATTTTTAAATTTGCGCGGCGTAAAGCCCCGCCTACGCAAATTTAAACAGCTGTATTACATCGCCTGTAGGCGGGAGTTTACCTCGCGCATGGTTTATTTTTATTCTACTTCATCACCAAAAACGCTTGTATTTAAAGGGGCTGTTTTCTTCACCGTTTATTATGTCGCTATGTTAGCCAGCAACGTGACAATAAACCTAGGCAGCATATACCGCCTAGGTATGAATTCCTTTTCTAATTGTTAAAGAGCGGTAAAAAGTTAATATTAAAATAGAGTATTTACGGTAAACCACAGGTTAGCTGGATAAATAACCGTTTAGCTTTGTATTTCCAATTAAGTGTTTCTTTACGTTCAGGCTCAGGGGTCCAGCGTTGCCA
>NZ_BADT01000274.1 GCF_000239855.1 Pseudoalteromonas sp. BSi20652
GTGGCAACTAGCTTGAAAACTCCGAACTAATGGCCTACGTTTGTACAAATTAATAACAGTATTTATATTACCAGCTCCGGCCGTGGCGATTTAATTATTCACAACGCAGGCGGCGAGATAAAACTCGACAGCCAAGGCAATGTTGACATTACTGCAACAAATGTACTTACCCTCGGTGGCACATTTATAACCTTTGATGGCCCAGTTGATTACGACATAACCAGCCCACAAACAGCCAGCAGCCCAAGTGTCGCAAGCCCTGCGAGCATTAGTCGTATTAATAATATAAATACAAGTGATGCCGGTGTAGCATCAACAACACCAAGCGTTATTGATTTAGAATGCGTTTATCAAGATGGCAGCCCAGTTAAAAATGCACCTTACACAATAGAGTTTGACGACGGAACTCAAGCTTCAGGGAAACTAGATGATACTGGTAAAGCACAACTCACCAATATTCCAAACGGTCAGTTCAGCGTTAAATACGGTGAAGACAGCCGCGATTTTAAGCCTGAAGATAACACCACACCTAACCCACTTTATGGGCAAATAACCACAGCTGATGGTGTACACATGATTAATAGCGGTAACACCGCAAAGCTTGAAGAAGCTGGCAATTTAGCCAACCAAGCAGGCGATTGGTTATGGGGTACACTGCAAGGTGATTTTAATAGAAACCCCAGTACATCACAAATTGTGGTGGGCACCATTATCTCAATGATACCGGTTGTTGACCAAATCATGGATATTCGGGATATTTGCGCTAATACTATGCTACTCACAGATGATGATAAAGCTAATGATAGTGATGGCTGGATTGCCTTTACCTTAACCGCCATTGGTTTAATTCCGCTCTTTGGCTCTGCTGTAAAAGGCGTGGGTAAAGTTGTAATTAAAAACAGTGGTGAGTCGATGGAAGCCGCCATTGCAGTGCTACGCAAGCTCGGCAAAGGCGACCCTGTAAAATACTTACGTAAAATAAACTGGCATGATTTAGGTAAGCAAGCCGCCAGTGAAGTAAAAGCCGTAATTAAGGGCTTTAGAGATACACTGCAAGACATTTCAACAAGCTGGAAATATGATTTATTACTACCCGATAGCGCTATTGACGGCATGCAAGCCATGGTCAAACAGCTTGATGAAGTTACCCCCAAAATTGACCAAGGCGTAAAAAACGCTGCAAGCGAAATTGGCAATCGCGTAAACAAAGCTCTCAATGAATTCGAGCCATCGGCAAGCACGGGTGTAGTTGGTAAGCCGAAGAAAACAGTTGCCAATGAGCTTGAAGCCCCTAAAGGCAATGATTTAAAGGGGGCAAAGAGCAAAGAAAATAAGCAGCTTTCTAATAGCTTATTAATTGAAAAGTATGCCAATGAGTTCTCTACGTTAAGCCGCAAGGATTTTAGAACATGGAAAATAAAGCTTGCAAATGCAGCGTTATCTTCAAGCGAGATACAGGATGCTATATATTTCGGCTCTTTAAAAAGTGGCAAAAACATGTGGGGAGACAATTGGAAGAAATATTATGAAGAAATATCAGGAACTAAATACCCCGGACCTCCGAACCATGCTCACCATTTAGTAGAGAAGAAAGGAGGTGGTAAATATGGTGTTGCAAATCGGAAAATTCTTGAAGATGTAGGTATTAATCCTTTATTATCTAGGGAAAATTTTGCTTGGGCACCTAACATAAAAGGACAACATGGATTAGAGCCTCAGGCTCAACTGAATGAAATGCTGAATACATCTCAAGGCAATAAAAAAGCGATACTCAAAGTATTAGAGCAATGGGCAAAAATATCAAAAGGTAGAACAATATGAATCTTGAACAAGAAAAATATCAACTTGTCGAAGATCTAAGTGATATTTATAAAGCGCTCTTGAAAAAGTTGATTCACAAATATAAGGACATAAATTCAATTGCTATTCATTGTGATTCAGGCTTTAGTGCATTTGGCTTTTCTTGGAATTCCAATGATTATTTGGAAAAGAAAAAAGAAAAATATCCTGAAAGCGATTGGCTAACAGTCAAATACTCTGTATCTGAATGGGGTAATGTTTTTTACGAATATGAGAAATTTAATGACATTAATGAAAGGATAGAAGAAATATTTGATGACCTTTATGATAAGGATCTAACAGATGAGCAGATAACTCAATTTTTTTGCGAGATAGTACTTGAGGTGATCTTAGATATTAAAAAAGCAGTTACTGGTCACGCCAATACATTTATCTCATTACAGTTTAGCGACCCTAGTGATAAAGAAATCGATTTAATGCAAAAAATCAGCCAACTAACAACTGATGGATATAGAAATCCTGAATTTGAAAATTACTTAGAAAAAATAAAATAATTTGTAATAAATTCATATAATTGTTATTACAGTCTAACCTAATTAAAATAATTTCTAGCGCTAAGGATAGCCCATGCAACCAGACATTAAAAACATCCCGCAACAACTTGGTCAGTACCTTTATCAACAAATAGATGAGCCGTGGTTTGAAGCTCAGCTTATTTTAGATTGCGAAAATAATGCTGTACTTGAGTGCAAAGCCCACTTTATTAAAGCAGATGATGATACACAGCATGCAATTGCTGTATCTGAAAATATAACAGCGTTGTTTAAAACGTTATTTGACCACGCTATTAAAAATGAAGTGGAAAATTGGCAGCGCGCTATTTTTACCATTACTCGACAAGGTCAGTTTAACTTAAACTTTGAGCGCGATAATAATGACGAAGAATTAATATCCGCTGTTAAAACATATTAAGTATTAATGTAACCCGCTCTTTAACAACACGGATGCTGGCTGGTGCTACAGCCTTTTAAAATTAGTACCTTAGCTTTTGGCTGTATTTCAAATTGGGTCCCTCATTTACTTCTCATTCTTTTCTCTTTGTGCAAACGATTTTTTTAAAAATTATTCATAATGATGTTAGAAGACGCTGCGCTTAATGGGGCGGGAACACAGATATTTATCAAGCCTGGTTTAATCACTGGTGACAAAATACAGCCAAACTAACAAATTGGCCGGATGCAATATAATGAATGAAAATGTAAAAAAAACACTCATCGAGAGGAAGTTTACTTCAATAGACTACATCAAACTTTACGTGGATAGTTATCAGGAAATTGTTGAAACGCTTGAAGCCGGAATGAATGAGTTTGAACTCCAGTTGCAAAAAAATCCGACTTTAAACATGGACAACTTTAAGTCATGGCAACTACGAGGCGCTCCCAATATAAAACGCGGCGCTCAGAATGCGCTTGAACACTTTGAAAAAGCTAAAAAAGGCCACCTTACAGGAATTGCAAGCTCTGCTGGTAATTTAAGAGGCTTATCACGCGATGTTGATAACATAGGTGGTTTTGGTCAGTGGTGGCATGAAATAGATAAAAAATACTGGGACGCGTTTTACACAACATATATGGAAACTGAGACTATTGGCTCGAATATCGACTACACAATTTCACAATATTGGGATGACGACGAAATTCTTGATGAAGAAATTACAGGGCCTATGGATAAAAACGAGCTGCTGAATTATTTAAAGCCAGGCGAATCGCTTGATGATTTGTCATAAATAAAACGCTAAGGACAGCACATGCAACCCGACATTAAAAACATCCCGCAACACCTAGGTCAGTATCTTTATCAACAAATTGATGCTCCGTGGCTTAAAGCACAGCTTATTTTAGATTGCGATAATAATAATGTGATTGAGTGCAAGGCCCACTTTATAAAAACAGATGATGATACACAGCATGCAATTGCTGTATCTGAAAATATAACAGCGTTGTTTAAAACGTTATTTGACCACGCAATTAAAAATGAAGTGGAAGATTGGCAGCGCGCTATTTTTACTATCACTCGTCAAGGCCAGTTTAACTTAAACTTTGAGCGCGATAATAACGATAAAGAAGTAATAGCCACTGTTTAAATACATCAATAAATAAGATAAATCACAATCAAACTTCACCACCCTTTTTAGAGATATTTATGACTACTTTAACTAAGCAATTTATATTTATAGCGCTCGCCTTAACGCTAGCTGGGTGCGATAAATTAAATGTGAGCACCGTAACTGCATTATTAGCGCCCGCTGAAAAAATACAAGCGGCCTCTCCTGAAGCAAGTGACTTTCAGGTTCATGGCTGTAATTTAACCTATAAAGGCCAATCACTTATTTTTGATGCCAATATTGATGAATGGGTTAAAATACTTGGCCCATACGATAGAGTCACTCACTTAGCAAACGATGTGTATTATTGGGATGAAATTGGTATTGGTCTTTATTCTAAAACCAATAAGCACATAGCTCAAACATTGACCTTTGAATTTAATGAAACCATTGCCTTTAGTGAAACAAATATTAAAAATACCTATTCAGAAGATATGAGAAAAACAAAAAAGGAGGCCAACGAATCCCGCTCTAAAACA
>NZ_BADT01000273.1 GCF_000239855.1 Pseudoalteromonas sp. BSi20652
ATACAATTGATTATTTACTTTACTCATATCCCAGTTGCCTTTAATTGCAGCCCCATTAACCCAAAGCGTTTGAGTAAATGGCGTTTTAGAGCGGGATTCGTTGGCCTCTCTCTTAATTTTTTCATTTCTTCACCGTAAGTAACTCTAATATC
>NZ_BADT01000272.1 GCF_000239855.1 Pseudoalteromonas sp. BSi20652
GGCTTGCCTTTACTGCGTTTTAGTCGCCGTTTTTCTTGCTCTGTTTCGTATGTTTCGCTGTCTTTAAATAGCGGATTTCGTTTTCTAAATTGGTTATCCGCAATGTAGGTATCGAACCCACTTTGCGCCATAAACTCAAGATTTACTTCGCTGTTAAACCCACTGTCTGCGGTGAATTTGATGGTGTGTTTATCTGCCATTTTTTCTGTATTAAGTTTAGCAAGCTGCTGTTTTAATTGTGCAACGGCTGGCTGTAAAGTTTGTTGTTCGCCCACTGAGCCCCACGCTTGTGCTTGCAGGATGATTTGATGTTTATCATCGTTTATCGCGATGCCGTTGTAGCCTTGAATTGTCCCTTTTGAGGTCGTCATTTTTGCACTATCTGGGTCAGTGATATTACTTTTAACAGGCTTGCCTTTACTGCCTGTTTTCTCTTCGTGAGTGGCTAAAAACTCGGTGATTTTACCTGCACTTCTATCCAGCTTTTCTTTTTGTTTTAAGTCCTGAGTTATTAACTCTTCGCCCAGTCCATCTTGTGATTGGTGGCGTTCAATAATACGTTTGCTTGCGCGTTCTAGTTTTGCTTTTTTGCGGCTTAACTCATCGAATTTGCCGCTCCACTCTTTACTCGCATTGGACTTTAATTTACACCCATCAATGGCAAACATGTTGCGGCCTATCAAGCCTTCTTCATCACATATCATCAGCACTTGCGTAAAAAGCGGCTCAATCTGTTCATGCATTTTAGCCACAAAACCCGCTATAGATGTGTAATGTGGCTGGATATCTCCCGACACACTCATAAATAAAATATTATGCTCGCAAGCCTTTGCAATCCGACGGCTACTGATAAAACCATGTGCATAGCCCAGTAAAATAATCTTTAGCATTACCGAAGG
>NZ_BADT01000271.1 GCF_000239855.1 Pseudoalteromonas sp. BSi20652
GGCATCCCTAACTCAAGTTGATGTGTTGCATAAGCATGGCGTAATACATGTGGATTACAGTGTTTTAAACCACACATTTGTGCATGTTTTTTCAATGCCTTTCTGAAGCTTGAGGGTGACATAGGTTTATCCATTAACCATCGTGAATAAAACATCCAGCCCGTTGGGTGATACATTTTCCAATAGCAACGTAATTGATTT
>NZ_BADT01000270.1 GCF_000239855.1 Pseudoalteromonas sp. BSi20652
GCAGCTTAGAAAGGTTAGCGAAACAGTACCCAGTGCAAAATATAGTTCACTGCCGCACAGGCAGCTTAGAAATGTTTGGGGTTAGCACGCAAACAGCCTCTACAGTTCACTGCCGCACAGGCAGCTTAGAAAATAGCGTACAGGGTTTTTAAATACTAGTTGCCTGTTCACTGCCGCACAGGCAGCTTAGAAACAAAAATAAGATACCACAAGCGCAGTAAGTGGAG
>NZ_BADT01000268.1 GCF_000239855.1 Pseudoalteromonas sp. BSi20652
GGCACAAACCACATGATATGTAATACAAAGCTGCCAAAGCGTAGCAATCAGAATCTTTATATTGTGTGTGAAGATGTTGTCAGTGTGAAAAAACGGTTCAAGTTAGGTGGTGACTTGG
>NZ_BADT01000267.1 GCF_000239855.1 Pseudoalteromonas sp. BSi20652
TTATAACACTTTAGTATTTATGCGACACGCAGTTTGTGTTGCATAATCGCTTGTTGGACTGAGGCGCTACCTGCTCGGTGTGTCGGAGTTGGTGTTGTTTATGCTATGGGAATTTGCTTTTTAGAGGCTCTAGCTAAATCAGCTAATTTAATAAGCTTACCTATTATAATTTAAGCTTTCCCTGCATTGCTCAGCGTTTATTATCTATTCATTAAACCGAATGTTTAACCGTTAAGCAAGGATATTTTTCGCTCGCACAGTCGCTATTAGCCTGAGCAATTAAGCAGGTTAACTTATTGATTTGAT
>NZ_BADT01000266.1 GCF_000239855.1 Pseudoalteromonas sp. BSi20652
AAATACACACGAAACTGTATTCTGAACGGCATTTTGTCTTCTCATTTACTCCTCTTTCGCTTCTCTTTGTGCAAATAGGTCTTTGATTTATTTTATTAGTAAATAGACCAACTAACGAGTGACAACTTAATAAATTACTCCATATAACCTACAAGTCTTCAATTTTCCTATTTTATTTGTACTACAATTTATTCTTATTGTAATACCATTTCTTAGTTAAATGGCTATAGTTTAAGCAACAAGGATACCTATGGATACTGATACCTTAACAAAAAAAGTGATAGGTTGCGCTATAGAAGTACACAGGAATTTAGGCCCTGGGTTATTAGAATCAAGCTACGAAGCCTGCTTAATATATGAATTAAATAAAATTGGCTTATCTTCTAAAAACCAAGTTGAGTTGCCGATATATTATAAAGATCAATATATAAACACAGGTTACCGGTTAGATATTTTATTGCCTAATAAATTAATAATTGAACTAAAGGCGGTTGATAAGCTTCTTCCAATTCACTCTGCACAATTGATAACTTATATGAAACTTGCAGAAATAAGTACTGGTTTACTAATAAACTTCAATGTCCTAAAGCTAGTCGATGGTATAAAGCGCTTTAATTCATAAAAATTATTCACTTAGGTTTTAAGTCGTTATCCAAAAGGCTATAAGTAACTGTACATTAAATTTTTAAGCGATTTATTCACTAAGA
>NZ_BADT01000265.1 GCF_000239855.1 Pseudoalteromonas sp. BSi20652
TTATATTGGCGGGGCTTGCATTGCTTGGTGCCCGCGCTGTTTGGGGGCTGGTTATGTCGTAATCAACCGGCCCATCAAAGGTTATAAATGTGCCATCGAGTGTGAGTACGTTCGTGGCGGTAATATCAACATTGCCTTGGCTGTCGAGTTTTATCTCGCCGCCCGCGTTGTGAATAATTCACTTAAAATATTGTTTGCACAAAGAGAAAAGAATGAGAAGTAAATGAGGGCGTTAACCGTAAAAAGCAGTCATTACTTGAAAGGCTAGGGCGCTATGCTTTAAAAGTTATAGCGCCTAGCCTCACAACATCCGTGTTGTT
>NZ_BADT01000264.1 GCF_000239855.1 Pseudoalteromonas sp. BSi20652
GCGGGTGAGGATTTAAATGTACGGTCAACTAGTTCACTGCCGCACAGGCAGCTTAGAAAACCTCCATTTAATAGTGCCTGTAGTGCTTCCAGTTCACTGCCGCACAGGCAGCTTAGAAACCAGCTTTAATTGTCGCCTTAGTTGAGTTACCGTTCACTGCCGCACAGGCAGCTTAGAAATCAAATAAAAGAAGCAATACAAGAGCATC
>NZ_BADT01000263.1 GCF_000239855.1 Pseudoalteromonas sp. BSi20652
AGTTCACTGCCGCACAGGCAGCTTAGAAAGCCAGCGCCAAAGCTTGAACCTGATAGACTTAGTTCACTGCCGCACAGGCAGCTTAGAAATTCCAGTTTTTACGAGTCATTACCAAGCCTTAGTTCACTGCCGCACAGGCAGCTTAGAAAGGCACCGTGGCATAAACAGGTAATAAAGCAGAGTTCACTGCCGCACAGGCAGCTTAGAAAAACCACGCATTTTGATACACCACCTTCATACTGTTCACTGCCGCACAGGCAGCTTAGAAAAGCAGCAAGTAGAGCGCGAGAAACAAATAGCAGTTCACTGCCGCACAGGCAGCTTAGAAACTTTAAGGGTTCGGGGTG
>NZ_BADT01000262.1 GCF_000239855.1 Pseudoalteromonas sp. BSi20652
TAGTAAATCCTGAACATATTTTCTAAGCTGCCTGTGCGGCAGTGAACGCACACCCTAGCGGAGTCGGTTGTGGTGGTATTTTCTAAGCTGCCTGTGCGGCAGTGAACAGGAAAGAATATCTATAGGTATTCTCTACCGTTTTCTAAGCTGCCTGTGCGGCAGTGAACTCCTCTGTCATTTTCAGTAACGCCTTTGATG
>NZ_BADT01000261.1 GCF_000239855.1 Pseudoalteromonas sp. BSi20652
TGCTAGCACAGGGTTATTAAAGTAAAAACGGTGCTTTTAAATGCCAGCAAGCTGCACGTCTACATGTGTTTTACCCAAGTTTGAGAGTATAAATTGTAGACGTAGAGCTTGCTCACGTTAGAAGCGAAGCTTATTATTAAATATTACTCACCTGCCACAATTGTATTAAAGCTATCGTTATCATGTAAGCTTGCAAATGCGCTTTCGTGCAATAACTCATTACGTAAATTAGGTGAATAGTCCAGCGCCATTTTAATATCGGCCAGTGCATCAGCATGCTTATGGGTAAGTGCATAGGCGCAAGCTCGTTGCCAGTATGCATAACCGTAGTCACTATCTATATCAATAGCTTGGTTGCAAAGCTCAATCGCCTTAGCTGTTTCGTTTATTTCAAGCAATGCATCGGCTTTATACGCAATGGCTTCTACGTCTTCTGGTTTACGATTTAAAATTTCATCAAAAATTTCAATTTTATTCGCAAAATCACTTTCTAAATTTGCACGCATCCACAGTGAGTGAACCTCGTTAGTGACCGATATTCGCTCTTGGTTACTGAGTATTTCTTCAGAACGTACACGCAGTTTTTCTTCTAGAATATTTAATCGGTCTTCGTACTCGTCTGTAATTACACTAACACGTGTATTTACAATATCTTCTACTTTATTTTTAACGTCACGCAGTGAGTTCCAGCCAACTAACACCAAAATAGACGCAGTAGCGGTAATGATAAAAAACACATTATTAATTGTATCGGTAGTGTAGGTTATAGCCCTATCTGCGGTATCTAACTGTGCGTGGGTTACTTGTTTTGTTACATCTTCACGTAGTTTTTGCTGATCTTGGCGAACAGACTTTAGTTCATCTAAAACGTAGCGCTCTAAAAGAGGTTTGTACATAGGCTCTTGTAATTGGTCGAGGGCTTGTTGTTGCTCTTGTTCGCTAAGCGCGCCAGGCCTTTGTTCTGCTGCGCTTGCAGTGTTCAAAAAAAGAGTAAAGCAAATAAAAAGTAAAGATAAGTAATAACGCATCGGAACGCCTAGTTAAAAAATTAATTGCGGAGGCAATTTTAACATGCAGCGCTTAATGGCACTAGGGCTATACAAAGTTAGTTAAGGTAATAAATAAGAAAAAAAAACCAGTTCAAGGTGAACTGGCTAAAACTGCTTTAAATAAAAAAAGTCGCAGGTATCACAGGAGATGCTTTGCATGTTAACTGAATCTATATGAACACATAATTAATTCAATTAACTAAAATATGAGGATACTCGAGGTATCCGTAGTATAAAGTAAAGATGCATTGGGCTTAATAATGCATCTTTATAATTATAACTATATAACTACAATTTCATGGCGAAGGGGGGTATTCCAATGTAGACTTTAATAAAACAAAGCTACTTTCAAACCCTTCACATACCATTACGTCGGTATTTTTAAATTCGATCATCTTTTATTAATAAAGTAATGTAAACACCGCACTTATTAGATGCGATTTTATATCGTGCTCATGTAGCGTTGCTTTTAAACGCCAGCAAGCTGCACGTCTACAGGTGTTTTACCCAAGTTTAAGAGTATGTTTTAACTCCCGATCTATCCTCTAAAAGCGCAGCGCCTTTTAACCTCTTTGTGAATAACAGTCCTTAAAAATAGTAATGCACAAAGAGAAGAAAATGAGAAGTAAATGAGAAGACAAAGCCAATGCTGGCACAGGATTATTAAAGTAAAAACG
>NZ_BADT01000260.1 GCF_000239855.1 Pseudoalteromonas sp. BSi20652
TAAGCTGCCTGTGCGGCAGTGAACTTGCCCCTAATGTACAAAAGCTCATGCCCGTATTTCTAAGCTGCCTGTGCGGCAGTGAACAATACGATGGTTATTCAGAGCAAGCACCTAAC
>NZ_BADT01000259.1 GCF_000239855.1 Pseudoalteromonas sp. BSi20652
AACGAGTTTGAGTTGTTTTTATTTCCTTTCAATTGCCACGCAGTGTAAACCAAGAATCTTTATATTGTGTGTGAAGATGTTGTCAGTGTGAAAGGCAACTC
>NZ_BADT01000258.1 GCF_000239855.1 Pseudoalteromonas sp. BSi20652
CTTTAACCAGTGAGCTCCACCTTTACTTATAAATAGCGGTGATGCTCTCTTTTTCTAACTGATCAAACGACCCATTTAGATTTTTTGTAATATGCACCATTCTAAGAATGGTGGGTCGTACTGGACTTGAACCAGTGACCCTCGCCTTGTAAGGGCGATGCTCTCCCAACTGAGCTAACGACCCATATTACATGCTACTACCTGTATAGATAGTACTGGACTTTAACCAGTGAACTTCGCCATCTCTTATTAAAAGCGGTGATGCTCTCTTTTCTTGTAACTGAGCTAACGACTCATATTACAATTTAAAACGCGACTATTAACATAATAATAGGTTTTATATGTGGTGGGTGATACTGGACTTGAACCAGTGACCCTCGCCTTGTAAGGGCGATGCTCTCCCAACTGAGCTAATCACCCACATCTAAACAACACCACATTGCTGCGTTGTTGTGGGGCGCTATTATAGATAGAGTTCTAAATGTGTCAACACTTGAATGATAAAAATGTACTGACTGAAGGTTTTATAAACAATAGGATATAGTGAAAGTTTACTTTATGATCAAATTTAAGGTTGCGGCTCAAATAAACATCTAAAAGTGAGTTCAGAATTGGAGTGTTATTTATATTAACTTTAGCTTTACGCTACTCTAAATACTACCATTGGAATTATTTATGGCATTAATAATTAAAGTTAACGTTATAAAAGAGGATTCATCAAATCAAATAACATCTTTATTAGTGATGTTTTTTATTGTCTGAAAAATTGGCCAAAGAGTTGATTAATTACTAATTCATACAGTGAAACTTTAAAGTTAAGCTAGCTCAAATTTTTAAAAGTAAGTGGAATTAGAACTTTTTACATTCGATTACTCAACTTACTTCATTTCTATGATTGTCTTAATCAGTGTGTAAAGACTTATTATTTAGCAATATTCTGTGAGTTAAGCGCAAAGAACCCTACAAAATTCCTAATATTTCGAATGTAAAATTATTGCATCAGGCGCATAAATAAGAGTAGGTAACGAATACGGACTAGTTTGTAATTAAACGCTGGCAATTATAGCCCACTAACAAACTCTTAAAAGTTAAATCGCTTGATAAAGCTTAAACTTACATTTTTTGCTTAAATTCAATTTGCATATAAATGTATACCTTTGCTTTGATGTGGTTTTGTAGCAACGATAAAGTGGGTTAGGGTGTTAATGAGTGTTCGCTTTGAAATTTTGGTGTTATTTTGCGCGATAGGGCGATGATTTTAATCATATTGTATTTTTTAGCACGCTTGGTAGCCAGTTTGTTGAAAATTAAACCATTTAAATAAAGTGAGGTAAAAAACTGTTGACTTTATTTTGGGTGGTGCATAGAATGCGCCCCGCACTAAGCGATACCCGATGTGTTTATCACAGTGAGTATTGATAAAGTTGGGGCCATAGCTCAGCTGGGAGAGCGCTTCGCTGGCAGTGAAGAGGTCTGCGGTTCGATCCCGCATGGCTCCACCAAAAATTAGTGTTTTGTCCTAGGGTAGCAGTTTTCTGTGTCCCCATCGTCTAGAGGCCTAGGACACCGCCCTTTCACGGCGGTAACAGGGGTTCGAATCCCCTTGGGGACGCCACTTAACTTTTATTAGTTAAAGGCGGTTTTACCGAGAAAATAGCGTCACAATTAAAGCTCGAGTCTTTACTTGTATTAAACGCAATTACCTTAAAGCTCATGATGTGAGTTAAACTTATCAACTGTCCTAGTGACACATTTATGTGTCCCCATCGTCTAGAGGCCTAGGACACCGCCCTTTCACGGCGGTAACAGGGGTTCGAATCCCCTTGGGGACGCCACTTACTTATTTTTAATAGGGAAGTGAAGTGTTATTAAGAAAGCTCGCCTGAAACGAGTCTAAAAATTCAGTTGTCCTAGTGACACAGAAAATGTTTCTGAGAAGATAATGCCATTCGCCTCGCAGGCTCGGCTCATCTTACGCAGAAATAGCAAATCAGTGATTTGCAAACCAATTTC
>NZ_BADT01000257.1 GCF_000239855.1 Pseudoalteromonas sp. BSi20652
TTTTTCCATCTGGCAATAAATACAAGCCATTAGAGTAAATAATTGGCCGCTCAGTAAGTGTTTTAGTGGGTACGTGGTAGTTATAATGTTTACCACTGGCGTAAAATATTACATTCTCACTGTCTTTGGTCCAGTTAAAATGAGCATAACCATGGCCTTTACCCATAAAAATAAACTGTTGGGTTTTTGTATCCCACAGCTCACGGGTAAAACCATGCTCTGTTGTATCCATAGACAAGGCAATATAGCGGTTATCTGGGGAGCGCTCAGGTTTATGTAGCCCAACCATCCATTTATCATTAAATGCAGTTTCGGGAATAATACGGCGCCTATCAGAGAGGTCCATACGCGCAGAAAATAATGTAGTTTGCCCCGTCCACTCTATGTCGGCTTTAAATAAAATACGCGGGGTTGAAAACGTTTCTTTATCGCCATACACCTCATTGCGCACCTCTTTAGGCCACTCAGGGTGATATGTATGACGATACGCCAATTTGTCTTTACTAAATCGGCTGGGCTGTTCTTCAACAACTTGTTTAGCAGGTGGGTTAGGCTCATCACCACAGCCAGTTAATAGCAATATAGTAATACTTAGCAATATCATTGCGCTGCTACGCACGCTTTTACTAAACGCTTTTATATTTGTTATGTTGTGTAAAAGCGGTTTAAATCGGGTTTTGTTTTGTGGGATTAATGACATCAATAGTCCTTGATTGTACGGTGTAGATTGGTCGTAGAAGCAGCAGTGCTGAGCTTAAGTAGGATAGTTTTATGAGCATGAAACGGTGCCCGTGTCGTCAGCTGTTTGCCATCAACAGCCTCAAGCACCGCACCTTCATCACTGCTTAATAGTATTGGTGTGGCTTCATTGCTATCAGCCACCACCACACGGTTAAACAGCGGGGTGAGCTTACTGATTGGCTCCCCTTTATTAACATAACCCGTGAGTAAATACGCTTTAGGAAAACTACATTGCCCAGTATAAAATTGCTCTGTCATTGTTCATCCTTGATATTAAACACGCCATAAATATATATAGTTCCCATACCCCATATATTACTTTCTTTAAGTCGCATTTCTCGTGTTTGCTGAGTATTTAAATCAAACTCAACCAATAATTCATCTTGATAATATTGACCATTACCCATAAGTTCCCTTGATTCTATTAACCAAAATGTTATTGCTTTATTTTTTTATCCGAGAAAATATACGAGCTTATACTTCGTGATGTAATACGTTTACTGGGGTCTGATAAATTAATAAAGTAATGTGTACTCCCTGATTTAAAATAAATATAATCGCCGAAAGGGGATACTTCTAAACCCTGCATAGTAGAATGGTTATTAATACCTAAATCGACCTTCTCCAACACGCCGCCATTAAAATCATGC
>NZ_BADT01000256.1 GCF_000239855.1 Pseudoalteromonas sp. BSi20652
TCCACCACTTTATTCTTGACGGTTAGAGGTAGTTTAAGAACAGATTTTTATGCGGGCATCGTATAATGGCTATTACCTCAGCCTTCCAAGCTGATGATGCGGGTTCGATTCCCGCTGCCCGCTCCAGTTCTTGTGTTGCTGATATAGCTCAGTTGGTAGAGCGCACCCTTGGTAAGGGTGAGGTCGGCAGTTCGACTCTGCCTATCAGCACCAGTCTTAAGAATCTCCTTGATTACTTCCTTTATCTGTCAGAAAATACTATTTGAAAAAATTAACTTAATCTACCTTTGGTGGATTATTTTCATATGTAATTTAGATACACAAAACTGATAGGTTCCGTC
>NZ_BADT01000255.1 GCF_000239855.1 Pseudoalteromonas sp. BSi20652
CACCACCGAGAAGTGAAGGAGAAAACAAGGAGCAGTGACTAACCATTACTCGTGTTTTCTTGGTAAGCTCGGTAGTGAAATACAGGTAGCTTAGCCCTGTTCACTTTGGCTTCTCATTTACTCCTCATTTTCTTCTCATTGTAGCATGTATATTTTTAAGGGCTGTTATTCACAAAGAGTTTTAGAGGCGCTGCGCTTTTAGAGGATAGCTCGGGAGTTAAAATAACAAAAATCATGGGACGCTTTGCTTTTATATTTAGTCGAATACATTTAGTAAACAAGTAATTAAATCACCACCGAGAAGTGAAGGAGAAAACAAGGAGCAGTGACTAACCATTACTCGTGTTTTATCTGTGC
>NZ_BADT01000254.1 GCF_000239855.1 Pseudoalteromonas sp. BSi20652
CAACTAATCTACCCAACCGAAAACACAATGCACGACGTAAAATCGCGAATACGAAAATATCGTAGCAGCGGGTTTACCCCGCGACATTTAGCAACTAATCTCCCAACCGAAAACACAATGCGCGATGTAAAGTCGCGACTACGATAGCCCACCAAATAATGTAAGTAGCGCTATAAGTACTAAGTAAAATAATACATTGCGCTTAACCAGCTTAATCATACAAGTGGCTTCGTAGGTACAGCCGTAATAACGCTTTTCAACTTGCTCTGCAGCCAGCGCAGTACATGTTACTACTTCTCGGTTTGGAGATTTAAAGTTAAGTACGTAACGTAGCCAACAGCTTGTGCCTTTATTAAAGTTACCTATTACTAAATAACCAAAGCTGGTAATACGTGCAGGTAACCAGTCGAGCCAGAACAGTAGTTTATGTATAAGTTTAAAACGCTTAGCAAATATTACTTTATGATCTTCTCGTACTAAATCAGCTAAAGTACGTACCAGTGCATATAAAACCGCACCTGGAGCGCCTAAAACAACAAACCAAAAAATAACCGCGCAGTAAAATCTAAAGTTTACCCATGCCAATGTTTGCCCAAAGGTTTCGCCACCATCGATGCCTTCAGTACGCTTTTGACCTATTTGCAACGCATATAATGATGCAGCGGTACCATCGTCGCGCGTTAACGCATTTAAGTACGACTTATATAAAGCACGCTGCTTAGCACAACCAAAGCACACTAAAAGCACAGCAATATTAATAGCTAACTGCCATAACACAAAATCTGACAAACAATAAATTAGTGCCATCGCAATCACTGGAAGTAAAAGCCAAATTAAAAAGCCCGGTGCTGAGCTAAATAAGCCCTTATCCGCGAGTAATTTATTAGAGCGATTTAAATAACCATTTGCGTAATAACTTATCTGCCAGTAGTTAGACCGAGCTCCTAAACGCTCGAGTATTAATGCAATTATTATAGAAACTAAAATCATGGGAATAACTCTCTAACTTAGTTGTTCAAGCATATTAAAAAACAATGGCCAATTAAAGCTACTGCCAGGATCTGTTTTACGCCCAGGGGCAATATCGCAATGCCCCACAATACGCGAAGGGGTAATTTTTGGATAGCGTTGCATTATATATTTACTAAGTGTAGTTAATACTTTGTACTGCGCTAAAGAATATGGCGTGGTGTCGGTACCTTCAAGCTCAATGCCAATGCTAAAGTTATTACAAGCAGGTAACCCCTCAAACTCAGATTGCCCTGCATGCCAAGCGCGCTTTTCAAAAGGCACATACTGTATAACCTCACCGGTGCGCTTTATAAAGCAATGCGCCGATACACGTAAATTTTTTAAGTCACTAAAACTCGAATGAGCATTACAATCTATGCACCCCATAAATAACTCATCAACGAAAGGTGTACCAAACTGTCCTGCTGGCAATGATATATTGTGAATAACCAATAAAGAAATATCAGTCTCATCAGGGCGCTCATCAAAATGCGAACAAGGCCGCTGCGCTACCGTACTTAAAACACCGTTTAAATCTATTTTCATGATACGTTTATTATATAAATATCAAGATATACATAGCACTGATGCTAAAGGATTTATTAAAAAAATGATAGTAACAAGCGAGGTATAAAACCTCACATACAGATAATTCAACCCCACACGTAGGTGCGAATTTACTTCAAGCGCTTATCTTTATATTGGCGAAAAGGCAATCGCTTCTCTTTCTTTTATAAACATAGTAAAATTTGCTTAATTTATTAACGCTTATGAGCTTTTATTATGTCTATCCCGCACTCTTTAGTTAGCCAACTTGTCACTCTTGCACTCGACGAAGATCTAAATTATCAAACAGCTCAAGAAGGCGATATTACCGCGCAGCTTATCCCTCAGAGCGAGCAAGCCAACGCCAAAGTAATCACCCGCGAAGACTGCATTTTTTGCGGGAAAGACATCATCCTTGAAGTATTCAAACAAGTAGACCCAAGCGTTAAAGTTAATGTACTAATAAACGACGGCGACGCAGTTAAAGCAAACAGCACATTATTTACCGCTATTGGCTCGGCTCGTTCAATATTAACCGCCGAACGTACTGCACTTAACTTTGTACAAACTTTATCAGGCACAGCGACGACTACAGCGCATTATGTAAAAGAGTTAAGTGGTACAACTACGCAATTACTCGACACACGCAAAACAATTCCAGGTCTGCGCGCTCTTCAAAAATACGCAGTAAAATGTGGCGGGGGTGCAAACCATCGTATTGGATTATTTGACGCTTTTTTAATTAAAGAAAATCATATAGCGGCTTGTGGCACAATAAACAAAGCCGTAGCTCAAGCTAAACAAAACCACCCAAAGAAACCTGTAGAGGTCGAAGTAGAATCACTCCCTGAACTTAAGCAAGCAATTGAAGCTGGTGCCGACATAATAATGCTCGACAATTTTAGCGTAGAGCAAATTAAACAAGCGGTAATTTTGACCAACAAACGCGCTAAATTAGAGGTTTCCGGCAATATGACCCTAGAAACGCTCAAAACTTATTCACAAGCCGGCGTCGATTTTATATCAAGCGGCGCATTAACAAAAAACATACAATCAATCGATTTATCAATGCGTTTTGAACAAATTTAAAACAATATCTGTTAATTAATAGCGCTAATCAATTGACAAGCTAGAAAAAAAGGCATTAAATAATCCAAAAGCATTGCTTTTTAACATTTTGTTAAAAAAGTCATTTTTTTAACAAAGATCCGTGCCTAATACTAAAATAAAATGGTAGACTAATTATGTAGTACTATTTTATTTTAAAAGTTAGTCATAAATAATTAGAACTTTTAGTCGCTCTTTAGTTTTTAAAAACAAAATTCAAAACCAAAGCAACTAAACTACTTACTTTATACTTATACTATTTTTTGCTACAACATGTAGTGCACTTAGTAAACTTTTATAGTTAGTACTAAACATAGTGAATTCACATACGGCTTTTGTGTTTCATACTCTAAAGCTAAAGTGTAATAAAATTAATTTTAAGTAAAACTGTAAAGTAAATCAGTTAAATTAAGTGAGGCATTTTGCCGCTTAATTGATTTAAGTTACAAAAATCTATCCTTTAGGAGAGGAAACATGAAAACAATGACTCAAAAACAACAGGGTTTCACCCTAATTGAATTAATGATTGTAGTAGCAATCATCGGTATTTTAGCAGCAGTAGCATTACCTGCTTATCAAGATTACACACTAAAAGCACGTTTTTCTGAAGTTAAAACTTCTGCAGCATCAGTTAAATTCACGATGGCGCAGTGCCTTCAAGAAAACAATAATAGCTTAGCTGCTTGTAATAATTTTGGCCTTTTAGGAATAGCAGCACCAGCAGCTAATGATAACTTAGCCTCTGTTACTATTACACCAGCTACAGGCGCAATTGTAGCTACAGCTACAGCCTCAGCTGGTGCCTATACATACATTTTAACACCACCTGATATCGATCCTGCATTACCAGCGCCTTCTACATATGTGTTTGAAGTAAGTGGCTCATGCTCTACGCAAACAAGAATTTCTAACCTTTGTTAATAAGCAATTTATAAAAGGGCTGTTTAGCCCTTTTTATTTGATGAATCATGAAAAAAACAAATAAGCTAGATACATTTCAATGGGTTGGAGTAAGTGCTAGAGGTAAACGCCTTGAAGGAGAGCTAGCGAGTTCTAGTATGGCCTTGGTGAAAGCCCAATTACGTAAACAAGGCATAACACCATCTAAAGTTAAGCGTAAAGCAAAACCTTTGTTTGGTTTAGAAAGTGTCCAAAAAATAATCCCTAAAGACATATCCTTAGTTACTCGTCAAATTGCCACCATGTTAATGGCAGGAGTACCATTAATTCAATCGATTGAAATGATTGGTTCAGGCTCTACTAATAAAAGTATTAGCAAACTAATGGGAACTATTGCCGATGAAGTCAAAGCCGGCCAAACTCTTAATTCTGCACTAAGAAAACACCCTCGCTATTTTGATGATTTATATTGTGACTTAGTTGCATCAGGTGAACAATCAGGCTCTCTTGATAAAATATTCGACCGCGTAGCTTTATACAAAGAAAAGTCTGAAGCACTCAAATCAAAAATAAAAAAGCAATGTTTTACCCGATTGCTGTTTTAGTGGTCGCGCTGATAGTTACTTCTATCCTTTTAATATTTGTTGTACCTCAATTTCAAGACATTTTTAATGGCTTTGGCGCTGAACTCCCTGCTTTTACTTTATTTGTAATTGGTATATCTGAATTTATGCAAACATATTGGTGGATGATACTAATAGCCATAGTCGCTTTCGGTTATGCTTTTAAAGAAGCAAAATTAAAAAGCCTAAAACTCAGGGATGCAACCGACAGGGCCATACTAAAACTGCCTGTTATCGGTATGATTTTAAATAAAGCAGCTGTTGCTCGCTATGCAAGAACGCTTTCGACCACTTTTGCTGCTGGTGTGCCGCTCGTTGATGCGCTTGACTCTGCCGCAGGCGCTTCCGGCAATGCAGTATATCGTTATGCCATTTTAGATATTAAGGTTGAAGTGAGCTCAGGTAATCAGATGAACTGGGCAATGCGCAACTCTAAAATTTTCCCTGATATGGTAATACAAATGGTCGCTATTGGTGAGGAGTCTGGCTCACTAGATGGCATGCTTGCTAAAGTAGCCACTATTTATGAGCAAGAAGTTGATGATGCAGTAGACGGCCTTTCAAGCTTGCTTGAGCCACTTATTATGGCCGTACTTGGTGTACTCGTTGGTGGCTTAATTATCGCGATGTATTTACCTATTTTCCAATTAGGTTCTGTAATTTAATAATTAAAAATAACAATTTATAGGAAATAAAAAAGAAAGCTCACTTTTTTAATAAGGTATAGCTATTAATGTCTTCTCATTTACTCTCTTTTATTTCTCTTTGTGATAATAATTTCACTTAATTTTTAGACACTTAATCTTTTAGAACAGTTTTCAGGTAATATAATGCAAAGTATTATAGAAGTAATGCAAAGCCAATTGTGGTTTTATTTAACCACAGTTGGCTTAATTAGTTTATGTATTGGTAGTTTTTTAAATGTAGTTATTTATCGCTTACCACTGATGATGCAACGTGAGTGGCAAAGCGAATGCCGTATATTGCTAGATGATGAGCTTACAGCTAATAAATCTAAACAAGCCAATATCAATGAGCCTTTTAACTTAGTAAAACCCAATTCTACCTGCCCTAAATGTAAAACAGCCATTAAGCCTTGGCAGAATATTCCTATTATTAGTTGGTTAGCACTCAAAGGTAAATGCGCAAGTTGCAGTAACCCTATTTCGGCTCGCTACCCTGCTGTAGAACTAATTACTGCCCTATTAAGTTTAATTGTTGCCTATAGCTTTGGTGCGACCGAGCAAGCTTTATTATATATTTTTGTAACGTGGATTTTAGTTGCACTAACCTTTATTGATATTGACCACATGTTGCTGCCAGACCAACTTACACTTCCGCTTGTATGGCTTGCACTTATTGCCTCTGTAATGGGTTACACAATTACACCAACCGATGCCATTATTGGCGCGGCTTGCGGTTATTTAAGCTTATGGACCGTGTTTTGGCTATTTAAGTTATTAACCGGTAAAGAAGGCATGGGCTATGGCGACTTTAAACTACTCGCTGTATTTGGTGCTTTGCTTGGCTGGCAGTCATTACTTACAATTATTCTACTTTCGAGCGTAGTAGGTGCCATCATAGGTATTGCACTGCTGAGCATACAAGGTAAAGACAAAGCGACCCCTATCCCTTTTGGGCCTTATTTAGCGATAGCTGGTTGGATTGTAATGCTTTGGGGCAACCAAATTCAAGGCGCTTATTTTAATTTAATTGGTTATTAAAATGAGTGAACAAATTACTAAAGTTAATAGCTGGGTATTAGGTTTAACAGGTGGTATTGGCTGTGGTAAAACAGCCGTAAGCAATATGTTTGAAGAGCTTGGTATTACAATAGTTGATGCCGATGTAATTGCGCGTGAAGTAGTACTCCCAAATAGTGAAGGGTTAAAAGCAATTACCCAACACTTTGGTGAACATATTTTATTGCCTGATGGCACATTAAATAGAGCAGAGCTGCGTGCAAAAATATTTACTAACAACCATGACAAAAAATGGCTTAATGCGTTGCTACACCCTCTTATACGGATAAAAATACTAACCGATTTAAATAATGCAACTAGCCCCTATGTTGTTTTAGTTGCACCTTTATTGTTTGAAAACAACCTTGATAAATATTGCGACCATACCTTACTTATTGATGTGCCAACCTCTGTACAAATAGCGCGTACAGCAAAACGTGACAACACAAGTAGTGAGCAAGTTAAAAGTATTATTGCCTCGCAAATGTCACGTACCGATAAACAGCAAAAGGCGGATGATATTTTAAATAACGACCGTAGTTTAAGCCTAGTGCATATAGAACTTGTTGATCTTCATAAAAAGTACCTACAATATGCATTACACAACAAAACTAACTCACATTAACACGTTCCTAACTCACACAAACTCGTATTTTAGTTAGTAAAATCACAACAAAGAATGAAAGGTGATGTAATCCCCTTCTTTTTTCTGATAAATTACTTACTATTGAAGGAATAAAACAGGTGCGCAATGAATATTAACTCACCGTTATTGAGAAAATTTATAACCCTTGGCCGCATTGATGCCGACACGGTTAAAAACAAACAAAATGAATTTGCCTCAACAGCAGAGCTTATTTCTAAATGTGGAAAAATCGATAGTAAAGATTTAGCTGAACAATGTATTGATTTGTTTCGCGTACCTTATTTTGATTTAAAAGATTTTGACCCTACAAAAATCCCAGCCGATCTTGTAAAAGAAAAACTTATTCGCAAGCACCATATTTTACCCCTTGTTCAAAAAGGTCGAAAAGTTTACATAGCAGCATCAGACCCAACAGATTACGGCGCATTCGAAAACTTTGAGTTCAGTACCGGTCTTTCATGCGAAATTGTTGTAGTTGATTATATTCAACTCGATAACAAAATTGAGCAGTTGCTAGATGCCACTGGCAGCTTAAATTTAACGGATGACGAATTTAAAGAATTTGCTGATTTAGACTCAGAAAGCCAAAGAGATACAGCCCCCCAAGATGACGATAAAGATGATGCGCCTATCATCGTTTACATCAACAAAATTTTAATGGATGCCATTAAAAAAGGCGCCTCTGATTTACACTTTGAACCATATGAGCACAAGTACCGTATTCGCTTTCGTATTGATGGCATTTTGCACGAAGTGGCAAGCCCACCCAATACATTAGCAACCAAGCTTTCTGCGCGTATTAAGGTTATGTCGAGGCTTGATATTGCCGAAAAACGTAAACCACAAGATGGTCGTATAAAACTAAAAATAACTGAACGCAAAAGTATCGACTTTCGTGTAAGTACTATGCCTACCTTGTGGGGCGAAAAAATAGTAATGCGTATTCTTGATTCATCAAGCGCTATGTTAGGCATTGACGTATTAGGCTATGAGCCTGAGCAGAAAAAGCTATACATGGATGCGCTTGCCCAGCCTCAAGGAATGATATTGGTAACAGGGCCAACGGGTTCAGGTAAAACAGTATCGCTATACACAGGTTTAAATATATTAAACCAGCCAGAGCGTAATATTAGTACTGCGGAAGATCCGGTTGAGATTAACCTTGAAGGTGTAAACCAAGTACAAATTAATATTAAAGCCGATATGACTTTTGCCAACGCACTGCGTGCATTTTTACGTCAAGATCCTGATGTAGTTATGGTAGGTGAAATACGTGACTTAGAGACCGCAGAAATATCAATAAAAGCAGCGCAAACAGGTCACTTGGTTTTATCAACATTGCATACAAACTCAGCGCCGGAAACAATCACCCGTTTATTAAATATGGGTGTGCCCGCTTATAACGTAGCAAGTTCAATCAGCTTAATAATAGCCCAGCGTTTAGCACGTCGCTTGTGCCCTAAATGTAAAACGCCAGAACAACTTCCGAGTGAAGAACTAGCTCGACAAGGTTTTAGTGCCAAGCAAATTGAAGAAATGACGTTATATACCCCTAAAGGGTGTGATAGCTGTACCGATGGTTATAAAGGCCGAGTGGGTATTTACGAAGTAATGCAAATTACTCCTGAAATTGCCCAAATTATTATGCGCGGTGGTAACTCGCTTGAAATAGCTGATGTTTCACTTAAAGCCGGATTTAATAATTTACGTTTATCAGGTTTACGCAAAGCAGCCGATGGCCTTACATCCCTCGGTGAAATTAATCGCGTGACTAATTTTTAAAGGTCCATAGTAAAAGCTACAAGGTTCTGAACACTAAATTCAGAGCCTTACTTATACCTAGAGACTCATATCTAAGTAATGTAAAATGCAGAAAAAGATTGTAAAGAGTAAATTATGCCTACTATTGTAAACTGCCCAACCTGTAAAACTAAAGTTGAATGGTCAGAGCAAAGCCCATTTCGCCCTTTTTGCTCAAAACGCTGTCAGCTAATTGATTTAGGTGAATGGTCGTTTGAAAATAACAGAATTTCTGCACCAATCACGTCCGCAGAAGAGTTTAGCCAAGACATGATTGAAGATATTGAAGCTATGCTGGCTAAAAATGAAGATGACTTTTTTAAGTAATTTATCTTCATAACGCCCTAAATACGAAAACCAGCATTAAGCTGGTTTTTTAGTATTTACAAAAAAGTAAAATTAACTTTTTTGTTTACGGTGCTTTTTATTCATGCGCTTTTGCATTTTAGCAAACTTCTCTTTTTGCTCAGCGTTAAGTACTTGCATTACTTGGTGCTGCGTTTTTAGTTTAATTAAACCAAATTGCTCACCTTTTTCATGGCGTTCATTTAATAGCTCTTTTGCTGCATTTTCGTCAAATGTTGCAGATGAAAGTAATGCATCCATTTTTGCTTTGTGCGCTTCACGCATCGCTTTACGGGCTTCTTTATCGTCGCCACGCAGTGCTTTCATTTGTGTTTTTTGCGCTTCAAAAATAGCTTTTAGCTTAGTTTGCTGCTCATCTGTTAGGCTTAATTTTTCAACGCCGCGATCAGAAAGTAAAAAACGAGCTTGAGAATGGCCTTGCTTATGCCCGTCGCCTTTAGCTAATACGCTACCAGCACCAAGCGTTGCTGTTGCTAAGCCACAGATAAGTACTAATTTTGAAAGTGTGTTTAATTTAGTCATAATCATTACCTTAATTATTTGGTTTAACTATTGGTTCAGTTCGGTTGTTTGTAACTGCTTAATCAACTGAGTTAACTATACCTAGCTCAACGCAAAGTAACGCAAAGCAGTGTAAAGGTTGTGTAAAGATTCACCTTTGCACTATTTAGCGGGTAAAATAACGCTATAAACAACTCTAAGGGTTTGTGAATGAAACTATTAATGATTGATGACGATACTGGCCTTTGTGAGCTATTAAGTGAATATTTAACTGCCCAAGGGTTTGAAATACAAAGCGTACACGACGGTGAGCAGGGCCTTAAACTAGCACAAGCAAATGACTACGCCCTTATATTGCTAGATGTAATGTTACCAACGCTTGATGGTTTTGAAGTACTTAAACAACTTAGGCAAACAAAACTCACACCGGTAATAATGCTTACTGCAAAAGGTGAAGACTTTGACCGTATTTTTGGTCTAGAGCTAGGCGCTGATGATTACATTCCAAAGCCTTTTAATCATCGTGAATTGCTAGCCCGCGTAAAAGCGATAACACGCCGTATAGAGCACATTAATAGCTTAAATTTAGCCGCAACCAGTAAGTTACTCGTTAATGGTATTACTGTTAACCTTGCAGCGCGAGAGGCCTCAATAGACAGCTCTACACTGACTCTTACTGGTACAGAGTACGAAATACTCACACTATTGTGTAAAAATGCAGGTGAAGTGGTTAGTAAAGAGCAAATTAGCGAAGAAGTGTTAGGTCGTCGCCTCGCTTCATTCGACCGCTCTATTGATATGCATGTAAGTAATATCCGTAAAAAAATAGCTGAGCATATTTCAGGTGAGCGAATTAAAACAATGCGAGGTACGGGTTATGTCTTTATCCAAGGGGAATAAAGTAAGCTCTATGTCTTGGGTTAAGCATCCTGGCCATTATTTATTTTTTAAAATATTTATATGGTTTTGGTTAACTATAATTGGCACCGTTACAGCCCTGATTTTTTTAAGTAATATTACGGTGATCAATGCAGTGAGTAATGAGCCATTACATGGCCCAATGGAAAAAAACTTAATCTATACAGCTAAAAGCATAGAGCGCTCAGTTGTAAAGCATAAGCGCTCACTTAGCAACACGTTGTCCCACACGCGCTTATCAAAGCGTAAGTTATTATATTTAAGTGCTGAGCAACCTGAGGACTCTTTAACAAATAAAGATGTGCCTATAGATGTAGATTTAAGCTTACTTAACTTTACAAAAAGTATGTCACCACAAATTATTTTTACTGAAAAGTATCAAGCATTTGGACCAATTCAAATAAAAGTGCCCGAAGGTAACTTTTACTTATACGAAATAGACATCAACAATCAACCGCCTTTGTTTATACGCTTAAAACTTATGCCAAGTTGGATGAAAGTTTCTATTGCTATGATCGCCTCGCTTATTTTAAGTTTTTTATTTAGTCGTAACTTAATTGCGCCTATAAACAGCCTTAAAAAAGCAGCAGTAAGACTCTCTGCTGGTGACTTAGGCGCTCGAGCTGCGATTTCTGTAAACCGAAAAGATGAGCTAGGAGTACTAGGGCGAGATTTTAACAGCATGGCTAATCAGTTAGAGCTTTTAATTAGTTCTCAAAAACGCTTATTAGCCGACATATCACATGAATTACGATCGCCTCTTACGCGTTTAAAAATGGCTACCGGACTTGCACAAATGCAAGCTAACGACGCTAGCCAATCGTATTTATTACGCATAGAAAAAGAAGCGAACCAGCTTGATAAGATGATTGCCGACGTGCTGCAAGTTTCTCGCTTAGAAGCAAAAAGCCAAGCACTTTCACTACAAAAACAATCATTACAAATAATTGTAGATCACGTTATTAACGATGCGCAGTTTGAAGCAAAACAAAATAATAAGCAGCTAAATATAGTGGGCGCTGTAGACGTAAACATTAATTGCGACGAAGGCCTTATTGCCAGTGCGCTTGAAAACTTACTCCGCAACGCTATTAAATACGCACACAATACAATTAGCATTACTCTAAAGCATGCTGACGCAGTTTATATAGAAATATGTGATGACGGCCCAGGTGTGCCTAATGGCCAATTGAGCAAGCTTTGCGAGCCCTTTTTTAGACAATCAGATGCGCGGGATCGCGTAAGTGGTGGCACAGGTTTAGGGCTTGCGATTGCTAAAAATGCTATTGCTGCACATGACGGCAGTTTAGTATTATCAAATAAAGAACAAGGTGGCTTGTGTGCTAATATAACCTTGCCATTAATAAAAGAGTAAAGCATGTTTTATAGTAGTGAGCGTGAGCTTAAAAGTAATCAAATAACAATTAATAACTTTTATAAAAACACGCTAATTAAAGCTTATTTAGATACGCCTAACGGGCAATTGTTTTATGCTTATGCAATACCTGATAAAGCCAAAAATGCCATTGTAATAAGCTCGGGACGCCTTGAAGGCTTAGATAAATATAAAGAGTTGCTGTGGGAGCTCTATAACAATAATTTTGCCATATTTATAGCCGACCACCAAGGACAAGGCCGCTCTTATCGCCACCTACCAAACAAGCACAAAGGCCATGTTAATGAATTTAAAGATTACAGCGCAGACCTAAACTTATTTAATACACAAATAGTGGATACTCATTGGCAAGGTAAAAAGGTATTAGTGAGTCATTCAATGGGCGGCGCCATAGCATTTGATTATCTTGCGCATTTTGAACACAATTTTAGTGGCGCGTTTTTATCAGCGCCTATGCTTGATATTTATACAAAAAACACACCAAAACCTTTAGCTAAATTAATAGCAAGTACCGCTACCCTTTTGGGTCAAAAAGACAATTACGCACTAGGGCAAACCGATTACATACCCGATGAATTTGCTACAAATGTATTAACCAGCAGTCCAGTGCGTTACGAGCTATTTAGGCAAACATATCAAGAAGAGCCATTACTACAGCTCGGCGGTGTTACTTACGGTTGGCTAAATGCGACGTTTGCATTTATAACTTCGGTGGATAATTTAAGCGTGTCTATTCCACTGTATATTGCCAGTGCGCAAAACGACGAAGTGGTTGATAACAATGCCCAATATAAATTAGCAAACAGACACGTAAACACTGTACTTAAAAGCTTTGAAGGCGCTAAACACGAGCTGTTTTTTGAACGTGATGAAATACGCGAGCCACTGCTTAAAGGTTTGTATCAGTTTTGTGAGTCGGTGACGGCTTAGCAAGTACCGACAAAGGGTCGAGGTGGATCAGTATATCAACCTCAGACTCAAAGCGCTCGCTAAGCATTGACTCTACTTCATCAGCCACATTATGTGCGCGAATCAAGCTTAAATGATCATCAAGCTCTAAGTGCATTTGGATAAACTTAACTTTTCCGCCTTGGCGAGTACGAATATCATGCACGCCGTGCACATCATCATGCGCTTTGGCTATATCAAATATGCTTTGTTTTTCATCATCTGGCAGTTCTTTATCCATTAGGTGGTCGGCACTATCGCGAGCAATATCCCAGCTGTTATAAAGCAAATAACCCGCTACACCTATCGCAAAAATGGGATCGGCATACAACACACCATAATAAGCTAACAAAATAGCCACTAGCACAGCGGCATTTAATATTAAATCACCTTTGTAATGTACTGAGTCGGCTTTTATAGCAATTGAATCGGTATACTTAACCACTTTGTTTTGTACAAATACAATGACCAGCGTACACGCAATAGCAAAAATACTTACCCACACACCTAATAAAGAATGACTTAACTGTATAGGATTAAATAAACGCTCAATACCATGAAAAGCAAGTAGGCAACCAGAGCCGGCAATAAATGCGGCTTGCCCAAGTCCTGCTAGCGCTTCAGCTTTACCGTGACCAAATCGATGGTCATCATCTGCTGGGCGCAGTGCGTAACCTAACACTAAAAAGCTCATGGCGGTGGCTGTAATATCCATTAATGAATCAGTTAACGAGCCAAGCATTGAGGCCGAGCCAGAAGTAAGCCATGCCCATGTTTTTGCACCAATCATTAAGCTAACCATTACCATGGTAACAATGCTTGAAGTTTTAACCCAAAATTCGTAACTGCGGTTATGCACGCGTGTATCCATTAATCATTATATTGAATGTATTGAGTATATCATTTTTTTAAAAGGTTTCGTGTATACTGCCCTTCGTCAAACCACAGATTATTTTATAAGGCTCATTATGCTGGATATTGTTTTATACCAACCTGAAATACCGCCTAACACTGGTAATATTATTCGCCTATGTGCTAATACTGGCTATGCATTACATTTAATTGAGCCGCTAGGTTTTGAATGGGACGATAAGCGCGTAAAACGTGCTGGCCTTGATTACCATGAATTTAGTCACGTTCAACGCCATGCCTCATTTGAAGACTACCTCGAAAAATGCAAACCAAAAAAATATATGCATGTACAACCAAAGGTAGTCAATTCCACCATGAGGCAAGTTACGAAGCTGGTGACTGCCTAGTATTTGGGCCAGAGACTCGTGGCCTGCCTGATGATATGATCCAAGCATTGCCAAAAGAGCAGCGTGTGCGTATTCCTATGCAAGCCAATAGCCGTAGTATGAACCTGTCAAACGCAGTAGCCGTATTTGTTTACGAGTCGTGGCGTCAGCTAGGTTTTCCTAACGCGCAGTAAATAACTTTAAGATAAACAACAAAAAACCGACATAATGTCGGTTTTTTAGTTTTATAAATGCTTATAAAATTATTCAGAACGTTGCTCTCGGCCTAATAGCGCCATTGCAGCTTCTTTCATATCTTTATTTTCATAAAGCACTTTATAGATTTGCTCGGTAATCGGCATTTCTACACCGCTACGTTGCGCTAATAAATACACTTCTTTGGTATTTCTAAAGCCTTCAACTACTTGACCAATTGACTCAATAGCAGCATCAACACTTTCGCCTTTACCTAACGCTAAACCAAATCGACGATTACGTGATTGGTTATCTGTACACGTGAGTATTAAATCACCAAGGCCTGCCATTCCCATAAAGGTTTCTGGCTTAGCACCAAGAGCGCAACCTAAACGTGTTAACTCTGCAAGGCCTCGGGTTATAAGCGCGGTACGCGCATTAGCGCCAAAACCAACACCGTCCGAAATACCGGCACCAATGGCAATTACATTCTTAACCGCACCACCGAGCTGTATACCAACAAAATCATCATTGTTATACACACGGAATGAGCGACCACAATGAAGTAAATCAGCGAGCTGCTGCGCAAATTCAGGCGACGTAGAAGACACTGAAATAGCTGTAGGTGAACCCATCGCCATTTCTTTTGCAAACGTAGGACCTGAAAGTACCGCCAATGGAATATCATCACCCAATTCTTGCAAAGCAACTTCTTGCAACAAGCGCCCAGTATTAGGCTCTAGCCCTTTGGTAGCCCATGCGACTTTTGCGCCTTCTTGCAATGCTGGTTTGATCTGCGCAAGCGTATCGCCAAATGCATGACTTGGCACAACAACTAGTACAATAGCGCTGTTAGCAACGGCATGCTGTAAGTTAGCTTCAAGAGTAAGAGTGTCGGGGAAAGGGGCATCAGGTAAATAACGTTGATTTTTCCGCTCAGCTGCAAGCGTGGCAACGTCGTTGCTATTGCGCCCCCAAAGTGTCACCTTGTGACCATTTCGAGCTAAACAAATAGCAAGGGCGGTGCCGTAAGACCCCGCCCCTAATACAGTAACAGCTGTCGTTGCTGTACTCATAAGTTATGCGTCTGCTGTAACCTGATCAGCTGGCGCAGTACGTTGTTGCATGTACTGTGCAAACAATGCGTCAAAATTTACTGGCGCAAGGTTAAGCTGTGGGAAAGTTCCACGGTTAACAAGATTAGAAACCGCTTCACGCGCATATGGGAATAACACGTTAGGGCAAAATGCACCTAGCATATGTGCAAGTTGCACTTCTTCAACGTCAGCAATAGTAAAAATACCTGCTTGTTGAATCTCACATAAAAACGCAGTTTCTTCACCAATAGACGCAGTAACGGTTAATGCTAAAACAACTTCAAATACACCTTCGTCTAGCTTATTAGAGCGTGTATCTAAATCTAACTTAACTTCTGGCGTCCATTCTTTTTGAAAAATAGCCGGAGAGTTTGGCGTTTCAAACGACACATCTTTAGTGTAAATGCGTTGAATAGTAAATTGTGCACCGCTTTCTTGGGCTGCTACGTTTTGAGTTTCTTCGTTCATTGTTATTCCTAACTTGTTCGTTATTATAATTAAATTAAGCGTTTAACTTAGCGTCAAGTTTACCTTGCGCTTCAATAGCCATCATGTCGTCGCAGCCACCGATATGTTCATCATTAATAAATATTTGCGGTACAGTACTTGCGCCACCGGCTTTAGTAATCATTTCATCACGTAACTCAGGCTGTACACCAATATCATAATTTGTGTATTCAACGCCTTTGCTATTTAAAAGCGAAAGAGCACGCTGACAAAATGGACAGTACGCCTTGGTGTATAAAACAACATTACTCATAATAAATCCTCTATCGGCCTAACTAACTTGATTAGCGACCTGTTGTAGTTGGTAAGCTGGCAGATTGCCATGCACCCATGCCACCTGCTAATAAGTAAACTCGTTCAAAACCAGCTTTACTCATAGCGGCTGCAGTACCTTGGGCAGTCATACCTGTAGTACATACAACTATAATGGGTTTAGTCTTGTACTTTTCAAGGCTTGAAAAGTCAGATTTTTTCGCATTCTCTGGGCTTAAGTGCTCAGCACCAGAAATACGCCCTGCATTAAACTCTTTTTGCGCACGTATATCGATTACTTGACCGTCATCACGGTTAATAAGTAACGTAAGCTGCTGGGGATTTATTTGACGAACAGCTGAAAGCTTACTTTTTATCCAGCCACTAACAATAAGGAAAACAATACCAACCCAAGCAAGGCTTAAAATGGGATGATTTGTAATAAATTCAATATATTGATCCATTCTACTTCCACTATGAAATTATGTTTTAAAACGTGATGTTTTAAGGATTTTGTACTTTAGCCACGCAAGTATACCCAAACCAACCTAAAATGCGAGTTTAGGAGCACTTAGAGACGTTTAAAAAACGATAAAGCCCCCCATATATAGTTAACAAGAACTCTGGATAATAAATCTATCTCAAGCAGAGTTCAGGTTAGTCAATGAGGTATAGGTGAAAAAATTTAATATCTTGTTTTCAATGCTGATCCTAGCTTAAAAACACGGTATGCTAAAACCACGCTAATAAACCTTTTAGGTGCACAGTATCCATCAACAGATACTAATTTTCAGGAGCTATTATGACAGAACATAAAAAACCATTGGTATTAATGATTTTAGACGGTTGGGGATACCGCGAAGATGAGCAAAGTAATGCTATTTTAGCAGCAAACACACCGGTATTAGACGATTTATGGGCTACACGCCCTCATACGTTAATTTCAGCTTCTGGTTTTGATGTTGGTCTTCCTGATGGTCAAATGGGTAATTCAGAAGTTGGCCATGTAAATTTAGGTGCAGGGCGCGTTGTTTATCAAGATTTTACCCGTATCACCAAAGCAATAAACGATGGCGAATTTGATTCAACACCTGCACTAGTAAAAAACATAGATAAAGCCGTTAAAGCAGGTAAAGCGGTACATATAATGGGGTTATTGAGTCCAGGTGGTGTTCACAGTCACGAAGATCATATCGTGGCAAGTATTAAGCTTGCAGCTAAACGCGGTGCAAAAGAAGTCTACTTTCATGGTTTTTTAGATGGTCGCGATACACCTCCACGTAGTGCTAAAGCATCAATCGAACGTATTGAAGCATTATTTAGCGAACTTAAATGCGGTCGTTTAGCGTCACTTATTGGCCGCTACTATGCAATGGACAGAGACAATCGTTGGAACCGCGTAGAAAAAGCGTACAACGTAATTGCATTAGCTGAAGGTGACTTTAATTACGACAACGGCTCAGCCGCACTAGAAGCAGCTTACGAGCGCGACGAAAACGACGAGTTTGTAGCCGCAACAACGATTGCACCTAAAGGCGCTAAATCGGCCGCTATTAACGATGGCGACACGCTTATATTTGCTAACTTTAGAGCCGACAGAGCCCGAGAAATCACACGTGCTTTTGTTGAACCAGACTTTGATGGGTTTGCTAAAAAAAGAACGCCTAAGCTTAGCGCCTTTGTGATGATGACAGAATATGCTGCCGACATTAATGCCCCTGTAGCATTTGGACCTACGCCTTTGGTTAATGTACTTGGCGAGTGGTTTGAAAAACATGGTAAAACACAGCTGCGCATTTCTGAAACCGAAAAATATGCACACGTTACGTTTTTCTTTAGTGGTGGACGCGAAGGTGAGTTTGAAGGTGAAACCCGTGAGCTTATTCCTTCACCTCAAGTAGCAACGTATGACTTACAACCTGAAATGAACTCAGAAATGCTAACCGATAAACTAATAGCAGCAATTAAAAGCGGCAAATACGACGCCATTATTTGTAACTACCCTAATGGCGATATGGTTGGCCACTCAGGTGTGTTTGACGCTGCAGTCAAAGCCTGTGAAGCTGTAGATAGCTGTATTGGTAGAGTGGTTGATGCACTTGCAGAGTTTGGTGGTGAAGCATTAATAACAGCCGACCATGGTAACGCAGAGCAAATGGCAAACCTTAAAACAGGTCAAGCGCATACGGCACATACTAGCGAGCCAGTCCCGTTTATTTATGTAGGCCGAGATGCAACAGCGTCAACAGGTAAAGCATTAAGCGATGTTGCACCAACGATGCTTCACTTAATGGGTATGCAACAACCAAGTGAAATGACCGGTAAACCTATAATGACGTTGAAATAAGGCATGAATAGACGTATTAACCGGTTAATTAAGTGCGGATTAATACTAACTTCGTTAGCGGCGGCTCCCGCAGCCGCTAATGAGGATCGTACTAAAAAAGACTTATCAGAAGTTCAAAATGCACTTGAACAAAGCCAAGCTGAATATGACGCCCAACGTAAAAGAATAGCTAAATTACAAAAAAGCCTTAAAAGCCACGAGCTCGATATAGCTAAAAATGCCAAAGCCCTAAATATGGCAGAACAATCCGTTAAAAAAACTAAAACACAACAAAAACAACAGCAACAAAAAGCTGAGCAACTCGATAAAAAACATACCGAATTTCAACGCATTTTAGCCGCCCAAATAAAAAGCGCTTATGTGGCCGGTGGTGATGACTATTCTAAAATGCTGTTAAATCAAGAAGACACTGCCAAATTTGAGCGCACACTTAGCTACTACAATTACTTAAATAAAGCGCGAATAGAGCAAATTGAAGATCTAAAAGAACTTCAACAGCAAATAGCACAAAACCAAGAAGAGCTTGTTAAAACACAAGAAAAATTAGCGCTTTTATTTGATGAGCAAAAAAGACGTCAAACTGCATTGCTTAATGCACAAAGTGAACGCCAGGCTAATCTTAAAAACTTACAAGCTCAGCTCAACAGCACCAAAAGTTCAATAAACTATTTAAAAGAAAACCAACAAACTTTAGTAACAACGATTAAAGAGCTCGAAAAAGAAAAAACACAGAAAATAGAATTACTCGGCCTAAATAAAAGCAAAGGCAAATTAGACTGGCCGAGCAAAGGTAAATTAGAGCACACATTCGGCCAACGTAAACATGGGGGTATTGACTGGAAAGGCGTATTAATTGGTGCAAAAGAAGGCACTAATATTAATAGCGTACATAACGGCCAAGTTGTATTTGCTGATTGGCTAAAGGGCTATGGTTGGGTAATTGTTGTAGATCATGGTGAAGGTTTTATGAGCTTATACGGCCATGCACAAACACTTCTAAAAGATGTAGGCGATCTAGTGCGTGAAGGCGAAACACTTGCTTTAGTTGGACAAAGCGGCGGACAAGCAAATTCTGGTCTATACTTTGAAATACGCCACAAAGGACGCGCAGTAAATCCTGTAAAATGGTGCAGACGTATTTAATTGAATAAACCGCTGCACCGCTTTGGAGCAGCTGATGAAAAATAAAACAACAAATAATAATCACTTTAAAATCACAGGCCTTTTTATGTGCCTGTGTTTGCTCACTTTTATTCTCTTTTTCAATAGCGCCTTTGCCAACTCAGTAAAAGAGCTAAAAAGTCAACAGATAGACGAGATTCTATTTAATATTCATGCCTACTACGTTGACGATTTAAAGCTCCAAAACAGCCCACATATAGAGTACAACAATCAACAATTCGAGCGTTTATACTCAAAACTCGACCCTTATTCGAAATATTTAAACGAGCAAGAACTCACCGCCTTATTCGACAATACTAATGGCCACTACACGGGCCTTGGTATTGAAGTTAAAAACATCAATGAGCAAATTACCATTATAGGTGTTGTTAATAATTCACCAGCTAAAAACGCAGGTATTTTACCTAACGATATAATTGTAAGTATTAATAAAAATATTGTTGAAAAACTTACGATTGATCAAGTTGCTACTTTGATAAGAGAAAGTAAATTTGCAAGCATTAATCTAACCGTGCAACGAGGTCCTAGTAAATCTCAGGTATCTTTTGACGTTACGCGTACTAAAATAAACCTAGAGAGCGTAACCAGCCAGATTTTAGACTCTGGCACTGGTTACTTGGCTATTAATAGTTTTTCCAACCACACTCTGCATGAAGTAGCGCTACAAGTTGCAGCAATGCAAAATCACTATGGTTATCCACTTGAGGGATTGGTTATAGACTTACGAGACAACCCTGGTGGTACCTTAAAAAGCGCAGTCGCTGTATCTGACCTATTTTTACAAAGCGGTACTATTGTAACTACCAAGGGAAGGTATTTTGATGCGAACCAAGCTTTTTATGCTAAACGAGGTGACGTGTTGAAAGGTGCGCCAATTGTTGTGCTTATTAATGAAAACTCAGCCTCTGCAGCTGAAATTTTAGCAGCAGCTTTAAAAGATAATAATCGTGCAAAAGTAGTCGGCACCCAATCATTTGGAAAAGGCTCTGTTCAATCCCTTATTCCCTTAGGCAATGGTAATACAGCCTTAAAACTCACCACTGCAAAATATTTTACACCTTCAGGTCAATCAATTGAGGGCGTTGGAATAACGCCCGATGTGGCGATTAATCAAACAAGTCTTTCACAAAGCAATAAAGTCGCTATAATAAAAAATGAACACGCTAACAGTACTCAGCAATTAACTTTTGATAATTTAGCCGATCTACAATTAGTTAAAGCAAAACAATTACTCAGCATGCAATAACATCGTTTTATTTAGAGCGGCTTGCTGAGCTTAAACAGATAATTATAATTATAAATGTGAAAACTATAAACAGAAGTATATTAATATGGGCTTTATTCGTTACTTGCTTTGCATCCGTAGGTGTTAGAGCTAAACAAATAGCAATTGTGATTGACGATATAGGCTATCACCAACGAGACTTAGAGTTTCTCTCCTTACCTGGGCAATTGACATATTCAATTTTGCCTCATACACCTTATTCGCAAATTTTTGCTACGCTTGCCAGTCAATCAAATAAAGAGCTGCTACTACACATTCCTATGCAGGCACTTAATGGCAAAGAACTTGGCCCAGGCGCGCTTACATTAAATATGACTAAAGAACAGCTCCAACAAACACTTGGGACTGCTCTGGCTACTTTACCGCAAGTTAAAGGCGTTAATAATCATATGGGCTCGGCACTTACACAAAAAAGCCAAGCTATGAAATGGACCATGGAAGTACTTAAAAAGCGCCATTTGTATTTTTTAGATAGCCGCACCACAGATTTAAGCCAGGCGCAAAATGCCGCTAACTTTTTAGGTGTAGCAAACATTGGCCGCCAAGTATTTTTAGATAATATAACTACAACCGAGCAATTACAGTTAAGGCTTAATGAACTAAAGCAACAAGCCACCGAACACAGTTTTGCTATTGCCATTGCCCACCCCTATCCTGAAACGATTAATTTTTTGCGCCATGCAATACCTGAACTAACAAAACAAGGCTTTGAATTAGTACCTGTGTCGCAATTGGTTGAGAGAAAATATATTCAGTTAGCGCAGAGCGATGGAAAAGTAGGAAATGCTAGATAAACAACCGCTCTCCACTCAGAGATAAAAGGCATATATCCCTGTACATTAACTACTTACAATATTAGTAATTATATTTTTTACCATTTAGCATTTACCTATTCTTTATTTTAATTAGAATTAAAACGAAAAAGCCCCGCATTTTCATGCAGGGCTTTTATAATTTTTTAACTTAAAGTGCTATTAACTCATAGCGCTTTGTAGCTTTTTCATCGCTGTTTTCTCAAGCTGACGAACACGCTCAGCAGATACACTGTACTTTTGTGCCAGCTCTTGAAGAGTCGCCTTATCGTCTGACAACCAACGAGCACTTACAATATCTTGCGAGCGTTCGTCTAGCGTTTTAAGTGCGCTAAATAAACGAGTATGCGCTTGCTCTTTCCACTGTTGTTGCTCAACGTCATCAGCTAAATCAGCTGCGCCATCTGTTAAGTACTGTACTGGTGAGTACGTACTTGTTGGCGCGTTATCGTCATCATCGCCAGTTAAGTCAAAGCCCATATCTTGGCCGCTCATACGCGATTCCATTTCACGAACTTCTTTTTCACTTACACCCAGCTCGCTAGCCACAGTGCTCACTTCAGATTGGTTAAACCAACCTAAACGTTTTTTATTTTTACGAAGATTAAAAAATAACTTACGCTGCGCTTTAGTTGTCGCAACTTTCACTATGCGCCAATTTTTTAGTACAAACTCATGTATTTCTGCTTTAATCCAATGCACTGCAAACGATACTAAACGTACTCCCACTGTAGGGTCGAAACGTTTAACCGCTTTCATCAGGCCTATATTACCTTCTTGGATTAAGTCTGCTTGTGGTAAACCATAACCCGAGTAGCTTTTAGCTATATGTGCTACAAAGCGTAAATGCGACATAATGAGTTGCTTGGCAGCACTTAGATCACCTTCATCCTGAAGCCTTTTAGCAAGTTCTTGCTCTTGTTCAACTTTAAGCATAGGGATAGTGCTTACCGCTTGAAGGTAACCGTCCATGCTTGCGCTTTGTTGTCCGACTGTAAGTGCCATTGCGTATAAATCTTTACTCATTTTTCACCTCGGTGATAAACATTTGAAACTATCTTAGCACTCTTTACCTTAGAGTGCTAACCCCAATTTAAAACTTTTTTAAGTATAAATCAAGTAGTTTTTAGTATGTATTTAGTCTACTACAAGCGACTGAATAAGTGATGAATTAAGGGATTGCAGGAGGTTAACCCCGCCGCATCACCTTGTTTACAAGTCATTACTTTATGGAAGGATAGTACACAAATATGGCAATTTAATAACGGCAAGTACAACCCAGTCCGATATCCTACGTGCATCAAGCTAGGTTGGTTCACTTATACTTTGTCGGGCTCTATTTCTTTAATATATCGATTTACAGATAAGTACGATCCAACAAAGCCTAAACTTGTTGCAAGCAAAACTAAAAAACCAAACTCTTGTAATGTTAAGCCTATTAACGAAAAGCTTGTTTGGTAAACTCCTGCAACACCACTAACAGCACTCGACAGCCACCACATCATCAAAGCAATACAAATAAAAGCAAATAAACCACCAATAACACCGTACCATATGCCCGTCCATAAAAATGGGGCATGAATAAACGTGTTAGTAGCACCTACTAGTTTCATTACCTGGATCTCTTCTTTTTTATCCATAATAGATAGACGAATGGTGTTACCAATAATTAGTGTGACGGAAGTAAGCAAGAGTAACGTGATAGTAATTACACTTTCTTTTAGTAAACTCAGCAATGCATTTAAACGCTCTAACCATGCTATATCAAGCTTACCAAAGTCGACCTCGCGCTCTCCCTCCAGCTTAGTTAAAAGCGTTTTAGCCGCGTTAGGTTGACGATGACGTTTGGTGGGCGTTACTAATACAACATTTGGCAGTGGGTTACTATCTAAGTACTCTAGCGCTTGTCCAAACCCTGATATATCTTTAAACTCTGTTAATGCTTCTTGCTTTGAAATAAACGCGACACTTTCTATCTCTGGATATAGCGCTAAACGCTTTACTAGTGTTTGCGTTTCTTGTTCGCTCATACTTTCTTTAACAAACAACGAAATTTCGCTTGCTTCTTCAAACCCACTACTTACTTGCTGAACGTTTTTAACAACTAAATAAAGCGTAGCCGGTAATGTTAAACTCAAACCAAGTACAGCAATTGTCATTAACGAAGCCAGTGGCGTACGCCACATTTCACCTAAGCTGTACACACCTTGGCGAAAAATATTAATAATAAAAAAGTATCCGCCAGCTAATACAGATTTTTTTTGTCTTTTCGTTTTTATTTGTTCGACCTTTGAAAAGTAAGCTCATAAAGCCCCCTCAGCCAATGGATCTTGGAGCATTCTGCCATCTTTTAACGTTAGGCTTCTGTACTTCATTCGTGCAACCAAACCTAAGTCATGCGTCGCTATAAGAACAGTGGTGCCGTGTTTATTAAAGTCCTCAAACAGCTTTAGTATTTCCATTGAAAGTTCAGGATCGAGGTTACCTGTTGGTTCATCTGCTAATAAAATTGGCGGCGAGTTTACAATAGCGCGAGCAATACCTACGCGTTGTTGCTCCCCCCCGGAAAGCATAGACGGGTGACATTTAATTTTATCAATTAAACCAACTTTATCGAGCGCTGCATGTACACGCTTTGCGATTTGATTGTGATGAGTACCTTCTATAATCAAAGGCAAAGCAACATTATCAAATACGGTATAGCGCTCTAATAAGCGATGATTTTGAAAAATAATACCTATATCACGACGAGCATAAGGAATTTGACGCGAGTTAACCTTATTTAAATCAACACCGTTGATAAACACATTACCTGCAGATGGGCGCTCCATTAAGCTAATTAACTTTAATAATGTACTTTTACCCGCACCACTATGGCCTGTTAAAAATGCAAGTTCGCCCGATTTGATATGAAAATTAACTTTTTCGAGAGCGCGATGCCCGCCTGGATAAGTTTTGCTTACTTGCTGAAAATTTATCATTTTTTATTATGCCAACCTCATCAAAAACGCGAATTCAATTGGTATTCCTCGCAATTAAAAAGGGAGCAAGCTCCCTTTTGGTAAATTAAACGTCGTCCTCATCGTGGCTAAATAGCGCATCAATAAAGTCATCGCTTTTAAAAGCCCGTAAATCATCAATACTTTCACCAACACCAATGTAACGAATTGGAATATTAAACTTATCAGCTATAGCAAAAATTACACCACCTTTTGCAGTCCCATCTAGTTTTGAAAGCGTAATACCCGTCAAACCAACACACTGGTTAAACAAGTTTACTTGGCTAATTGCATTTTGCCCTGTACCTGCATCAATCGTTAACATTACTTCGTGCGGAGCATCAGGATCTATCTTTTTCATTACACGAGCTATTTTTTCAAGCTCTTGCATTAAATTGTCTTTATTTTGTAAGCGGCCAGCTGTATCAGCGATTAACACATCAACATTACGCGCTTTTGCTGCCTGAAAAGCATCAAATACAACAGATGCACTATCAGCACCAGTATGCTGAGCAATAACAGGAATACTATTTCGCTCTCCCCATACTTGGAGCTGCTCAACTGCAGCGGCTCTAAATGTATCGCCAGCAGCAAGCATCACCGATTTTCCTTCACTTTGAAATTGCTTGGCGAGCTTACCAATGGTCGTTGTTTTACCTACACCATTTACGCCAACCATTAATATAACAAATGGTTTTTTATCAGCAGGTATTACCAAAGGTTGCTCTGCTGTTTTAAGCATAGTCGCCATTTCTTGCTTCATTAGCTCGTAAAGTGCGTCGCCATCTTTTAACTGCTTGCGGTTTGCTCCATCGGTTAATCGATCGATTAACTTCATGGTTGTATCAACGCCTAAGTCAGCAGTTAATAACTGGGTTTCCAGCTCTTCAAATAAATCATCATCTATTTTTTTACCACTAAATATAGACGTAAACCCAGAACCAATATTGAGGCGGGTTTTTAATAAACCTTTTTTAAGGCGAGAGAAAAAGCCTTCTTTTTTTGGCTTATCTGCTTCTTTTGCTTCAATACGCTCTTGTTCTAAGCGTGCAGCTTCTACTTGCTCTGCTTCAATTCGTTCTTGTTCTAAGCGTGCAGCTTCTACTTGCTCTGCTTCAATTCGTTCTTGTTCTAAGCGTGCAGCTTCTGCTTGTTCAGCTTCTGCTTGTTCAGCTTCTGCTTGTTCAGCTTCTGCTTGTTCAGCTTCAATACGTGCCTGCTCTAATCGTGTAGCTTCTGCTTGCTCTGCTTCAATACGTGCCTGCTCTAAGCGTGC
>NZ_BADT01000253.1 GCF_000239855.1 Pseudoalteromonas sp. BSi20652
GGAACGCACAGTCTTGTGTCTATTCCGGTTTTTTGTGCCTAGTTAAATGTTTTCGCAACGGCTTTATTAGCAGTACATTCAACTAAGCGTATTGGAGATACCAATTTTATTAAAAACATGGTCATTTTAGCGTATTAAATAACTCAGTTACTGCGTTAAAAACTATTCATATATGACTGCATATATGCAGAAAGTAGGCATGCAGGGAGCAGCTGCCGAGAACAAATATATGTCATGCTTTTCGCTTAGCTATTGAGTTATATTTTTAGCGTTATAATAGATCACTAATTTAATGCAATTGGTATTATTAAATCTTAACAGAAGATACTTTTTTATAGCCTTCAGATTCAAGCTCATCATTTACGCATTTTAATACGTAGGCATTTAGCTCTTCATTGCTTACGTCATCATCTTTAGCCCAGTTAACACACATTTCTGTGTATTCTTTTACCATTTCGGCTGAAGCTGTTGGCGCATCGTCTGCTACCGCGTAAGTCGCAGATACTGCAAATAGTGGAGCTACGATTAATGCTAGCAATGCTTTTTTCATTCGTTTATTCCTAAAAAAATGGTGTGATGACTGATTTACCCAGTTTAAGATTAGGTATAAACCAGTAGTGCCCAATCCAGAACAACTCTGTTGGTATACTGATTTTTAAACGAAAACGAAATAAAAGATAACGAATTTTTTTATCGTGAGGATGAGTAATTTACTTGTCAGGATTTCGCTGCATTGTGTTGCAGTGGTTTATAAGCTAAGGTCGCTTTTTTTAATTAAAAGACAAACCAATGTCATCACACACCCCTAATAAAAAACCACGCCAAGCTAATAAAGTAGAGCATGCATTAGAATCTTTTATTTTTAAAGGGCGTTGGCTACTAGCCCCATTTTTTGTGGGTTTACTATTTGCAGTTGTACTGTTGTTAATAAAGTTTTTTAAGCAGCTTTATTTAATGGGTATTGCGACATTTACAGCAACCAATCAAGAGTTACTTGTCGGTATTCTAACTTTAGTTGATACGGCATTATTAGCGGGGTTATTGCTGATCATTACATTTAGTGGTTACGAGAACTTTGTTTCTAAGCTTAATATTGATAATCACGAAGACAGACCATCTTGGATGGGAAAGGTTGGTTTTTCAGGTCTAAAGATGAAATTAATAAGTGCGATAGTCGCTATTTCTGCTGTTGAGTTATTAAAAGTATTTATAAACTCAGGCGCATATCCAAGTGATGAGCTACTTTGGAAAGTGACTATTCATGTCACGTTTGTAATGTCAGGCGTTTTATTTGCTTTAACTGACTACCTAAACAGTAAAACCCAAAGTCATTAGAAAAATTAAATGCACAAAAGAGCCCAAGTAATTTACTTGGGCTTTTTATGTTTAGAGGTTAGCTGTAAAATTAAGTGTAATTATTGATGTCATTAACACTTTGCATAAAAGCAAGCGAAAGGCTCAATCGTAAGTGTGTCTTGGCTTAATTTTGCGCAGTGGTGGCTAAGCTCATTGTATTCTTTAACGATTGTTGTTGGCGTATCAATACTTGTTTGTTGAGAACTTAGATTAAATATGCACAGCATTTTTTGCGGTCCAAGCGTTCTATAAAAAGCAAGCACAGGCTCAGGCGTTTCAATAAACTCAATATCACCCTCAAGTAAAACAGTTTGGCTTTTGCGCCACGCCATAAATTCACGGTAGGCGTTTAAAATTGAGTGACTATCATTTGTTTGCATCGCAACTGATTGCTGTTTGTGTGCATCATCAACAGGTAGCCAAGGTTTTACATCACTAAAACCCGCATGAGGTGAATCAGCTTGCTCCCAAGGCATTGGCGTTCTACAGCCATCACGCCCTTTAAAATTAGGCCAAAATGTTATGCCATATGGGTCTTGTAAGTCTTCAAAGGCAACAGATGCTTCACCTAAACCAAGCTCTTCACCTTGGTACATACATACACTGCCACGAAGGGAGGCAAGTAGGGCGGTTAGCATTTTACATTGCTGAGGGTTTATTTCGCCATTTTCGCTCCAGCGACTTGCTACGCGCTCTACATCATGGTTACTAAATGCCCAACACGGCCAACCCTCAGTCATACGTTGTTCAAGAGTTTGAACCGTAGTTCTAATATATTCACTTGAATAATCATTTGTTAAGAGCTCAAAGCTATATCCCATGTGCAGCTTATCGCCACCTTGGGTGTACTGCGCCATTGTCGCCAATGAATCCTCTGATGAGATTTCGCCAAGCAATACAGTACCTGGGTATTTATTAAGTAATGTGCGAATGTCTTGCATAAACTCAATATTTTCTGGCTGAGTGTTGTTGTAGTAATGATACTGAAATGCGTATGGGTTATCTTCACTGAAACCACGACCCTGGCGCTTATCTTTTGGTTTAGCTGGGTTATCGCGAAGTTGTGCATCGTGATAACAAAAGTTAATAGCATCTAATCTAAAGCCATCAACGCCTTTTTTAAGCCAAAACTCTACGTTATCAAGTACAGCTTGTCTTACGTCAGGATTATGAAAGTTTAAATCGGGTTGTTCGGTTAAAAAAGTTATGCAAATAATATTGCCCACGGCGAGGTTCCCACTGCCACGCGCCACCACCAAAAATAGACAGCCAATTATTAGGTGCTGTGCCGTCATCTTTAGCTTCAGCCCAAACATACCAATCCGCTTTATCGTTATTTTGATTTTCGCGGCTATCTGTAAACCATTGGTGTTGATCTGATGTATGGCTTAGTACTTGGTCAATTATAATTTTAATGTTGCGATCGTGGGCTTGGCTAATAAGTTCATCAAAATCGTTTAAATCACCAAAAAGCGGGTCAATGTCACGGTAGTCACTAATATCGTAGCCAAAGTCTTTCATCGGCGATTTGAAAAAAGGTGAAATCCAAATTGCATCAACGCCTAAGCTTTTAATGTAATCAATACGATTAATAATCCCTTTTAAGTCACCAATACCATCGTTGTTGCTATCTTGAAAGCTACGCGGATAAACTTGATAAATAACCGCACCTTTATACCACTGCTTTTGGGTCATGCTTTTCTCCGTCATTCCACACAGTATTTAGACTATTCTTTATTGTGATTACGATTAATCACGTTATTTTCAAAAAGCATACGTGAAGCCTGTAATTCTGTAAAAAGTCTGCATACGTATGCACTAAAAATAATGCAATAAAATTATTTAAAATAAGCGATTAGCGCATCTTTAGCGGTGTTCGTTTTGTGTGTTTAATGTTTACCAATTATGTTATTCATTCATTTTTTAGTTAAATTTCACCTAACAGTTTGTACTATAAAGGAAATATACCCTTGGTTTTACTAGAAATGGTCTGACCAATTTAACACTTAGTGAGTGTGCAATTATTTAAACGTTATATAACAGCACTAATTAATTTCATCTTGTTTACATTCAAGTAGGGAGGCTATTAGTTTTCTACAGAATAGATTTAATCTATCATGCCCTTTCAGTGTTTTTGTTTTGTTTATTTTTAATAAAATCATATGGTTAAAATTATATTCGTGTAATGTATGTTAATGTTAGGCTATATTGAGATTGTTGAATACGTATGCATAAAGTTGTTAATAAAATAAATCTGGCGTTAATATTCATCCTGACAACAAAATTAGCTCGCCTTGTTTAACTATCACTTAAACATTGAACGCGGGTATCACAATATGGGTAACGGGAAAACATTATGTCTATGTTCAAACCAAGTATATTAACTTTGGCATTAACAGCTGCAGGCTTATCAAGCTTTGCTACACAGGCTGCTCAAGAAGATACAATAAAAAAAGATGATGTAGAAGTTATCGAAGTTAAAGGCTTTCGTGGCAGTGTGGTTGAGTCTATTAACACAAAACGCTTCTCTACACAGGTTGTAGAATCTATATCGGCTGAAGACATTGGCAAATTGCCAGATTCTTCTATTGCTGAATCGATTGCGCGTTTACCCGGTTTAACCGCCCAGCGCTTAGACGGGCGAGCAAGTCGTGTCTCTATTCGTGGTTTTGGCGAGAATGAAAGTGGCACAACGTTTAACGGTCGTGAGCAGGTATCGATTGGTGATAACCGTGGTGTAGAGTTTGACCTTTATCCATCAGAAATAATGAGCGGTGTAACCGTTTATAAAACGCCAAATGCAAGTATTGATGCTGAAGGTATTGCCGGTGTTATTAATATGCAAACCGTGCGCCCTTTAAGTAAAGGCGAGCGTGTTGTGCAAGTAAATGGGCAGTATGAGCAAACCAGCTTTGGTAAATTAAATCCAGACGGTAATGATGAAGGCTATCGAGGCACTATCTCATACATCGATCAGTTTGCTGACGATACAATTGGTGTTGCCTTTGCTTTAAATACAATGAGTTCACCAAATCAAGAAAAACGTTGGAACTCATGGGGCTACCCAGAATTCACCGAAAATGGTAACGATTATTCAATTTTAGGTGGCGCTAAACCATTTGTACGTTCATCTACACTTGAGCGCGATTCTGCAATGCTTGTTTTAGAAGCCGCACCTACAGATAAATTAAACATGACGTTTGATGCGTTATATGTAGATTTTACAGATGAAAAAATTCTACGCGGTATTGAAGTTCCATTTGCATGGGGACAAGGTAGTATTGATGCAAATAGTGTTGTAGTTGATGAAGCATCTGGCTTTATAACTAGTGCAGTAACACAAGGCCAACGTGTAGTAGTTCGAAACGATTATGAAGAACGCGAAGCGGAACTTACAGCTTTTGGTTTTAATACTAAATATGATATTGACGATTCGTGGTCAGTAGAGTTTGATGCAAGTTATTCACAAGTAGACCGTAAAATCTGGAGTGTTGAGAGCTACTCAGGTACAGGGCGTGGTGATGCTCGCGGTGTTGCAGATAACTTAGGTTATACATTTAATGGTGGAAATACCGGCGCAAGTTTTACTCATGACTTAGATTATAGCGATTATGGTTTAATACAGTTAGGTGGCCCGCTATCGTGGGGTGCAAGCTCTGCACTTAACGATAAATATGGTTTAACTGGTACTGAGTATGAAAACCAAGCGCAAGATGGTTTTATTAATGCACCGACCATTGAAGATGAGCTGTCAACATTAAAAATAGCGGCTTCAAAGGTATTAGAAAACGAGTACATAAGCTCTATTGAATTTGGTATGTCTTACAAAGAACGTGAGAAAACAAAAGATTCAGAAGGTTACTTTATGACGTTATCTAGCTTTTCGCTTGATAACCCAGGCATGCTTAATGTGCCAGAACAGTACCGTAACGGAAGTGTTGATTTAGGCTTTATAGGCATGGGCGATATGATTGCTTATGACGTAAATGGCTTAGTTAACGACGGTTATTACGACTTACTGGCAGAGAGCTTAACAAATACAAGTCATGCGACTAAATCGTGGACTGTAAAAGAAGAAATTACTTCTGCATTTGTTCAAGCAAATATTAATGCTGAAGTAAGCGGCCTTGCATTAACGGGTAACGTGGGCGTGCGTTATGTACAAACTGATCAATCATCACAAGGTAATGCATTTAGTACTGTTGATGGTGTGGTTGTTACATCACCGACAAACATAAGTCATGATTACTCGCACGTATTACCTAGCTTAAACTTGTCACTTGCGATTGATGAGCAACAAACGATACGTTTTGGTGCTGCTAAAACAATTTCTCGTGCACGCTTAGATGAAATGAATTCATCAGTTAATGCTTCATATAATCAAACACCTGATGAAAATGGCAACTATTGGTCTGTATCGGGTGGTAACCCAAATTTAGAACCTAAAGAAGCAACCGGCTACGATTTTACTTACGAGAATTACTTTAGCGATGAAGGCTACTTCTCTGCTGCGTTTTTCTATAAAAATTTAACTCAGTGGATTTTTGACGGCACGTATGCAATTGATATGTCAGGCGTAGCAGACCCTTCAACAGGTGAAGTTCCTGCAACATCATCAGGTACAGGCAGCGGTAAAATAAATGGCGGCGGTGGCGATTTATATGGTTACGAGCTTTCACTAGCGTTACCATTTAAAATATTCCATCCATCTCTTGAAGGTTTTGGTTTAATTGCCAGCCATACTGGTATTGAGTCTGATATTGAAGATCAAAACGGTAACGATTACGAGCTACCAGGTCTTTCGGATAAAATTCAAAGCTTAACAGTTTACTACGAAATGCATGGTATGCAATTACGTACCAGTATGCGCAAACGCAGTGCCTTTAAAGGTGATGTATATGGTTTAGGTTTTAACACTGAACAAGTTGATATTTTAGGTGAAACTATTTGGGATGTTCAAGCAGGTTATGACTTCTCTGAGGCCGGCATTGAAAGCCTTGAAGGTTTATCTGTTCAGTTTCAAGTACAAAACTTAACTGAAGAACCGTTTACGTCACTTTCTGGCGACAATGCTCTACAAGTACGTGACTACCAAGATTACGGTCGTACTTACTTGTTAGGCTTTAGTTACAAGCTATAATAAAAGTTGTGTGTAGAAGCCCTTGTGATTTGTTTTACAAGGGCTTTTTTATAGCTAGTTTATCAAACACTGATTAATACCAATTCGCTTAATTAAGTTTATTGAGCGCTGTATTAAAGCGTGGGCAATAATATGAAACCAATAAAACATGTCGTAATTGCAGGCGGTGGTACCGCAGGGTGGATAACAGCAGCACTGCTTAATAAAGTGTTAGGTAAAGTAATTAATATCACACTAATAGAATCATCAGCTATTGGTACGGTAGGAGTGGGTGAAGCAACGATACCGCCCATTATTCAACTTAATAACGCGCTGGGTATAAACGAGCAAGATTTTATTAATGCCACTAATGCTTCAATAAAATTAGGTATAGAGTTCGAAAACTGGAAAACGCCAGGGCATAGCTACATGCATGCGTTTGGCTCGTTAGGTAAAGATTTTCCCTTTTGCGATTTTTATAACTTTTGGTTAAAAGGTCAAATTACGGGTTGCGAAGACGACTTATGGGGTTTTTCACTCAATTACCAAGCGGCTAAACAGCATAAATTTGCACCCCTCAATACAATTCCTAATACCCAACTACCTGGGCTGAGTTACGCATATCATTTTGATGCGACGCTTTACGCTGAATACTTAAAAAAGTTGGCTATATCGCGCGGTGTTAAACACATAGATGCAAAAATAAGCCACGTTGAACAATGCGATACAGGCAATGTTAAAAGCCTAGCACTGGATAACGACAGTCAAATTAGTGGGGATTTATTTATAGATTGCACCGGGCTGCGTGCACTATTAATTGAACAAACACTAAATACAGGGTTTATTGATTGGTCTCATTACTTACCATGCGATAGTGCAGTAGCCGTACAAACAAAAAGTACTCATGAGCTTAAGCCCTATACGCGATCTATTGCACATAGTGCTGGTTGGCAATGGCAAATACCACTGCAAAATCGTATTGGTAATGGCCTTGTTTATTGCAGTAGATACTTGTCAGATGATGATGCTAAGCAGTTACTGCTAAAAAGCTTACCCGCTGAGCCAATTACAGAGCCCCGTATTATAAAATTCAAAACAGGTCGGCGTTTAAAGCAATGGCATAAAAATGTGGTGTCGGTTGGCCTTTCAAGTGGTTTTTTAGAGCCGCTAGAGTCAACCAGTATTCATTTAATTCAAACTGCGGTTACGCGTTTAATTAAGCTATTTCCACACAACGGTATTAGCGATGCGTTAGTAACGAAGTTTAATAAACAAAGCGTTATTGAATTAGAGCACATACGTGATTTTATTATTTTGCATTATAAACTCACCGAGCGAGAAGACTCCCCGTTTTGGCGTCAATGCATGCAAATGGATATACCAAATTCCCTTACCCATAAACTGAATTTATTTAAACACACAGGCAAAGTAATACGTGAAGATGATGAACTATTCGCCGAAGTTGCTTGGCAGCAAGTCATGATAGGGCAAGGGCTTATCCCTGATGACTATAACAGTATTGTTGATTCACTAAGTGATGATCAACTGAGCGATTTATTCTCTACTTTAAAAACGTTGATCAGCTCAACTGTAACGCAGTTACCAACTCACCAGAATTTTTTAGCCAGCATTAAAAAGGTATAACAATGCGATTTTTAAACACACTTTTACTAGTAAGCGTATGTAGCTTACCAAGCTTAAGTTATGCACTTAATGTAGAGCCTGCCAATTGGTGGGTAGGCATGAATAAAAATAACATTACAGTACTCATGCATGAGCAAAATATAGCTAACGAAGAATTTAAATTAGATAAGTATAAAGGGGTTGAACTTAATAACGTAACACGTACCGACAACCCTAATTATGCTTTCCTACATTTAAATATTAGCGATAACGCAAAAGCAGGAACGCTCAAGTTTAACAGCACTAATACAGCGTATAGCTTTGAGTTTCCTTTATTTACTCGAGATAAAAATAGCGCGCAACGCCAAGGTTTCACAAGTGCAGATGCTTTATATTTAATTAACCCAGATCGCTTTGTAAATGGCGACTCCACAAATGACACCGTTAAAAGCATGCTAGAAGCTGCAAACCCAGGTTTTAAAGGCGGGCGACATGGAGGGGATATTCAAGGTGTTATTAACGCATTACCGTATTTAAATAATTTAGGTGTAACACAGCTTTGGCTTACTCCAGTGCTTGAAAACAACATGCCAGATTACTCTTATCATGGTTACGCGATTACAGATTTTTACAACGTTGATCCGCGAATGGGATCGAATAACCTATACAAAACGTTATCAATAAAGGCCAAAGAGCAGGGCATTGGGCTTGTTATGGATATGGTGCTTAATCACTTTGGTGCTGAGCACCCGTGGATGAAGGATAAACCAACTCAAGATTGGATTAACTTTAATGGGCAGTTTGAAAATGGCAAAAATGCCACAAGCCATGCGCGCCAAACAATTCAAGATCCACACGCAAGTAACTACGATAAACGCCAGTTTAGCGATGGTTGGTTTGTCGCTAGCATGCCCGATTTAAACCAGCGCCAACCATTATTAAATGAGTATTTAATTCAAAATGCAATTTGGTGGATTGAATACGCAGATTTAAGCGGTATTCGTGTAGATACCTATTCTTATTCAGACAAAGCATTTTTGAGTGATTGGACAAAAGCCATTATGGATGAATACCCACACTTTAATATTGTTGGCGAAGAGTGGACTTCAAACCCTGCAATAGCGTCGTATTGGCAGCGCGGTAAAGTAAATCAAGATGGGTATGTGTCAAGCTTACCCAGTGTGATGGACTTTTCGTTGCAAGAGGCGGTAATTCGAGCTTTAAATGAAGATGAAAGTTGGAGCACAGGCTGGGTTAAAGTATATCAGTCATTAGCTAACGATTTTTTATACCCAGACACCAATAACATTATGGTGTTTGCTGATAACCACGATATGAGCCGTTTATATACGGAATTTGGGCAAGACTTAGCTAAAACTAAAATGGCGATGACTTTGTTTTTAACAACGCGCGGCATTGCTCAAATATATTATGGAACCGAAATATTATTGGATAATACGCCGAGTAAAGATCATGGTGATATACGCATTGATTTTCCAGGTGGGTTCAAAAATCAAAACGCTAATGCGTTTACTGGAGTCGGGTTAAGTAAAGATCAGCGCGATATGCACGAAACTATAAGCACGCTACTTAACTTTAGAAAGCAAAGCCCGGCGCTTGCAAAGGGTAAGCTCGTTCATTTCAGTCCGAACAATGGTGTTTATAGTTATGCTCGCGTTAGTAATACGCAAACAGTATTAGTTTTTATGAA
>NZ_BADT01000252.1 GCF_000239855.1 Pseudoalteromonas sp. BSi20652
TGAATATTTGAGCTAAACCCGCTAAAAACACAACATAACTAGCAAATTATTAATAACTAAAGACGATTTAACTCTTTTATAGTGAAAGTTAGTTAGCAATCTTCATATAAAGGCTTACACCCCAAATGATCAACACGATCGTTAGTGCCAGCGTAACAGCTGCAGATCCCATATCTTTGGCTCTGCCAGATAATACATGTAGTTCTGTACTTACCCGATCTGTTAATGCTTCTATTGCAGAATTTAGTAATTCAACAACCAGTATTATAAGTAATGAGCTGATTAGTATTGCCCAATGCAATAAGGATGAAGCAAGCCAAAAAGAAACAGGAAATAATATAAGACTTAGCAATAGTTCTTGTCTGAATGCTGCTTCTTCTTTAAATGCTGCTTTAAAGCCAAGATAGGAGCAATAGGTTGCTTTGAAAACACGTTTAAGGCCTAAGCCATTTGGTTTTAATACATCTTTCATTAATAAACTCTATAAATGAAGCTAAAAATAAAGCCTCGCACTGCGAGGCTTTTTATTTATGCTACGCCATATTGATCACGGTAAGCTTTAACTGATGCTAAATGCTCGCCCATCGTTCCTTGGTTCTCAAGGTAGTTAATAAGGTCAGCTAATTTTACAATAGAAATTACTTTGGTGTTAAAGTCGCGTTCAACTTCTTGAATAGCTGATAACTCGGCTTTACCTTTTTCTTGGCGATCTAATGCTATTAATACACCGCTAAGATCTGCACCATTTTGTGCAATAATTTCCATTGACTCACGAATTGCAGTACCTGCAGTAATTACATCATCTACTAGCATAATTTTGCCATTGAGTCCTGAGCCTACTAATGTACCACCTTCACCGTGTGCTTTTTTCTCTTTACGGTTAAAACAGTACGGTACATCTTTATTATGGTGATCAGCTAATGCAACTGCCGTTGTTGTCGCTATTGGAATACCTTTGTACGCAGGACCAAATAATACATCGTACTCTATAGCAGAATCTTCGAGTGCCGATGCATAAAAGCGACCTAAACGCGCTAAGTCTCGACCAGTATTAAACAAACCAGCATTAAAAAAGTAAGGACTTGTGCGTCCAGACTTTAAAGTAAACTCACCAAACTTTAACACCTGCTTCTCTAGAGCAAATTCTATAAACTCTTTTTGATAATCTTTCATATCTTGTGGCCTACCTAATTATGCTAATGCTTGCTTTTGTACGTCAATAATTTCGCGAATAGAATGTTTAGCTAAAGTAAGTAACTCATCTAGCTCATCAAACGAGAAAGGTTCGCCTTCGGCTGTACCTTGAATTTCAATAATTTTACCTGTTTCGGTTAAAATTACATTCATATCAGTCTCAGCAGCTGAATCTTCAATGTACTCTAAGTCACTAATTGCCTGTCCTTTGTATATTCCAACTGAAATAGCCGCAATCATATGCTTAAGTGGATTTGAATTAATCATGCCTTTAGCACGCATATGCGTTAATGCATCAACTAGTGCAACACATGCACCACTTATAGAAGCAGTACGTGTACCTCCATCAGCTTGGATAACATCACAGTCAATTGTGATTGTGTTTTCGCCAAGTGCTTTTAAATCAACTGCAGCACGAAGTGCACGTGCAATTAAGCGTTGAATTTCCATAGTACGACCGCCCTGCTTACCACGTGCAGCTTCTCGAGCGTTACGCGTATGCGTTGCTCGCGGTAACATACCGTATTCAGCATTGATCCAACCTTTACCCTGACCTTTCATGAAACGAGGAACGCCCGATTCAACAGTAGCGGTGCAAAGTACTTTGGTGTTACCAAATTCAACAAGTACTGAGCCTTCAGCATGCAAAGTATAATTACGTGTAAATGTAACAGGTCTAATTTGGTTAGGTGTTCTTTCGCTTGGACGCATTGACGATCCCCTTAATTCAGAATTTGCGACATTATAAGTGTATGCGGGTTTAGATACCATGCTGATTTACATAAATAGCTGTATGCAAAATATTCAGTGTATTAAATTTTCCCTAGAGCTTAAGCGGTGTTACGGTATAATCATTGTAATATTGTATTTATAAATTTAGGAAAACATCCATGATCCACAGTATGACAGCTTATGCGCGTCGCGAAATAAAAGGCGATTGGGGCACTGGCACTTGGGAAGTTCGTTCAGTGAACCAGCGTTACCTTGAAACATTTATTCGCGCACCAGAGCAATTTCGTGGCATGGAGCCGGTTATTCGTGAACGCTTACGTAAGCACTTACAGCGCGGTAAGGTTGAAGTTTTTTTAAAATTTGTAGCAAATCCAGCCCACGTTGGGGAGCTATCAATTAACCAAGCGCTTGCAGAGCAACTTATAAATAGCGCTAAATGGGTTCAACAGCAAAGTAATGGCGACATTAACCCTGTTGATATATTGCGTTGGCCTGGCGTTATGGAAGCTGAAGAGCTTGATATGGATAGCGTTAATACAGCACTAATAGCTGGCCTTGATCAAGTAATCGAAGATTTTAAATCAGCTCGTGGCGATGAAGGTGCAAACCTTGAAGAAATGATAGCAATCCGCCTTGATGCGATTTTAGAGCAAGTAGAAATTGTAGAAACGCATATGCCTGAGATTGCTAAGTGGCAGCGTGAAAAACTGGCTCAAAAGCTAGAAGACTTAACCGCAAACATTGACGAGTCACGCCTTGAACAAGAACTTATTTATCTTGCTCAAAAACAAGATGTAGCTGAAGAATTAGATCGTTTAAAGTCTCACGTTAAAGAAACTAAAAAAATCCTTAAAAAAGGAGGCGCATGTGGCCGCCGCTTAGATTTCATGATGCAAGAATTTAATCGTGAAGCTAACACGCTAGCATCTAAGTCTATTAATAGCGATATTACTACTGCAGCCGTAGAGCTAAAAGTACTCATTGAACAAATGCGTGAGCAAATACAAAACATAGAATAGTGTTTCAGCCTGTTTTAACTTGTTTATAACCAATTAATAAGCCTAGATTTTTCTAGGCTTTTTGTTTTCTACCGTTCATACTAGCCCCCTATTGTACGTGTCCAAGTGGTTACCATAGTGGTTACCAAACTACTTGGTAACCACTTTTGAAACCCTTGGTAACCATTTTTATATAACTCAATGAATGTAAAAGAAATCAAAGCCAAAATTAAAAATAGTACAACGCTAAGATTTAGCGTTAGCGATGGATTGTATATAAAGCCTAATAAAGATAAAAAAAGCGGGGCATGGGAGCTTCGTTATACTATGAATAAGAAACGTCACTTTATGACTTTAAAAGGGAGTAACTTTCCAGACAGGACTTTATCTGACGCTCGCATTGAAGCAGCCCTGATAAATCAAAAAATTAAGAATGGTGTAGACCCACTAGCTGAAAGAGTGAGGCAGGGACAAGAAACTATAATAACAATGAACGACCTATTTAATGACTGGTTTGTAGTGGTCAATAAAATTTGGCCACAGTTTTAGAATCTTGATATCTAATC
>NZ_BADT01000251.1 GCF_000239855.1 Pseudoalteromonas sp. BSi20652
TTAACTCGACAGTGAGTCGCAATATCAAAGGGGGTTAGTTGATAGTTATTGCCTTTGATCATATTTAAAACTAAACGTTCAAAACGTTCATCTTGAATCGCCTCTAATGCTTTAGAAGCACGCTGGAATAAATACCATCCGAGCCCACCTAATAAACATGCAAGCGGTAAAAACAATAAACGGCTAAACGTTAACAGCACAAGTAATGCTGCTATCCCCATCAACATATAAGATAAAGACTGCATTTTTTTATGCTTATCTACTGCCGTTTTATTCTCTTCTTCAAAAGCTGCAATTTCTTGCTCTAATGAAATGGATGATAATGGTGCTTGAGGAGGGACATAACGTAATTTAGGGGGTGAAAATTGATAACGCTCTCCGATTTTCTCTAAACCAGTTGAAAAACCTTGCCCAACAGCTCGAATTGACCAACCTTTGTGATGACGATAAAAGTTTAACAACACCATCGTATTATAATTTTTATCAGTCGTTTCGCAGACATATTTTGCCATTTTCTGTTCAGTGTAGGTATTGCTCAAGCTCAACTCAATAAAGTCAGCACTATTAATACGCTTACTGCTAGCTCGTCTGGTCACTAAAATTTGAATTTTAGTGACGTCTGATGGCAAGAGGTCAATATTAATCGAAATCTCCGAATCATCGAGTTTAACCCCCTCTCCACGTAATATTGTATTTTCGTTATATAAAAAATCTTTAATATTATTGACTTTATTATCGCAATTGATGGCGACCACATTTAATGCTAAATCATCAATTTTAGGCACGACATTAAGTTTACAGGTGATCGCAGAGCAGTGATTAAAGTGCTCGCTTAGTGATAAGTTCTGACCTTTTTTTAATTCAAAATTATCAATAAAACTATTATTTAATGGATGAGTCACCGTTTCTACTTCACTTTCTTCATGCTGAGGCATTGATGCAGCTTTTGAGTCTCCAGACGCAGCCGACTTAATAAAATGGATCCCTAACTGGGTTAAAGTCGTTAAATAACTGGTCTTCAAAGGTAAACTTTTATAGCCTAACTTCCACATGTTGTTATGTTTATAAAACTCAAAAAGCAACACACCTTTATGTGTCTCATTAAACGCTTGCACATCCATTTTGGCTAATCGCCCGAGGGATAAATCGTTAACTCTAATTTGAAAATGGCTCATCTGTTTTAAAGAATAATGACTGTTTTCAGGTAAAAAACCATAAAAAGCAATTCTATCAACCTTTGAAGCAAGTTGTGGAAACTGAATGGTAAAATGTCGTCCAGAATTATCTTGATTTACGGCATCAGGCTGTGTCCACTTTTTGGGATCAACAGGGGACTCTGCAAGCACAGCACCATTAGAGAAAGCGACGGCATGAATCGCCAAATTCAAGTCACTTTTCAAGCTACGCCATGCAAAATCAACTTCAACACAACCAATCTTTTCAATTAAGATGTTTTGACCAACCACTAATGCCATAAATCACTTCTTTCAATAAATAAATGAAACTCACACCCACTTGGCAGCTATTTGTTATTAACCTAAGTAGATGACAGATTTAATAAAATCAATACTAATTATTTGAATGTTTAACGCTTATAAACACTTAACTATTTATCGCGACTACTGCACTATTGCTAACACAAAACTCACGACTGGAGACAGACCCCTTACCAATAAAACAACTTCTAATATTTTAATAGTAATGGGGGTAAAAAATAATTTTTAAATGCTTAATTCTCGCCAAGTGGCAATAATAGTGACACCATCCTATTTTTTGCTTACGCAAGAATACATACAGGGTGAAAAGCTAAGTAAAGCTGAACTTATCTTTTTTAATTAAACAGTAAAACAATACCGCGCGCCTATCAAGTATTAGCTGGTTTATGCGGTTGTTAAATGAAAACATTGCTCGCAGAGCAAATAAAGAAGATAACTGCACTGGCCGTTTTTATTCGCTGCCATCCATGGCGCTCAACCTTCGGGTCGCCTAAGGCGCTCAAAGTTGTTCCATACAACTTTGTTGGAGGGACGATTTACGTCTCAAGCATTATTAGATGAAGCAGCCCTTGCGGCCTGCATGGCATATTTCGATTTAAACCCCATTAGAGCCAAAATGGCTAACACCCCAGAAGAGTCAGACCATACCAGCATCAAACAGCGTTTAACGTATGCAAAGGATGGCAAGCAACCAAAACAACTACTGCGTTTTGCAGGCATGCCACGTCAAATTATGCCAAAAGGGCTGCCGTTTGAGCTTAAATCGTACCTTGAACTTGTTGAGCTAAAAGGGCGCTGTATACGAGAAGACAAACGCGGTTATATTGAAAGTACACACTTACCCTTACTCGAAAGAGTTAATATCTCCCCAGAAAACTGGTTAAAGCTCACCACACAATTTACGCGTGTATTTCATGGTGCAGTCGGCAGGCTAGCCTCACAAGAAGGTTATTGTGAAAACTTAAACCGAAAGCGGCGAGCGAATATCAGTAACTGCGAAAAGCTACTGGCATAAAACTTAAACTACTCAGTAAAACTATTCAGTAATAAATCACAACTGCATTATGCAGTCATTTTCATGCGTGTAATTTAGGTTTAACAGTGATAATTGCTTATTTAATGTGTAACGCGCGAGTAAAGATATAAAAAGAGGTGAACTCTTAGCCCAAAAAAGTAAATTTAGTGGCGCTAGATTAGTTTACAATTGGAGTGGCTGTCTAATTTAATGGCTGTCTAATTTAATGAATGCGCAATGGCAACTGTATTGTCTTTTTCATAATATAGAAAAGCTGCAAAACACGATGGATTAAGAAGGGTAAGCCCTTTTACCCTAAATAAAAGCCACTCAAGTACCCTTAATCCC
>NZ_BADT01000250.1 GCF_000239855.1 Pseudoalteromonas sp. BSi20652
TCACTGTTTAATTTTACTAATTACTTTTGATGTTGAACATCCATCTAAAAAACTCCAGCACTTCAACTTTTCCGCCATGGCGAAGTACATGTTCAGCACCTGCTATTTGCTCTACGGTATAGTCGCCACCCTTGACTAAAATATCAGGGCTTATTTGCTCAATTAATTTAGCGGGAGTATCGTTTTCATCTAAGCTACCAAATGGAATAACCCAATCAACTGATGAAAGTGCGCTAAGCACCATCGCACGTTCATCGAGCGGGTTAATAGGACGATCTGCCCCTTTTAAACGCGTAATAGATTCATCATTATTTAATCCAACAACGAGTCTATCGCCGCGCGCTTTAGCTTGTGCTAAATAACGCACATGCCCAGCATGTAAAATATCAAAACAGCCATTAGTGAATACAATGGTTTCGCCGTTTTGTTTTGCAAATTCAATATGCTGAAGTACATCATCAAATGGTGTTTGGTAATGCTCACCCGTGGTATGTAAATACTGACCAAGCTTACGGCTTAGCTCTTCTGGCGAGACAGTTGCTGCACCAAATTTACTAACCGCTATACCTGCCGCTAAATTAGCAATTTCGACTGCATCTTTAGGTTCCATGCCCGCGCCAAGCATAACAGCGAGTGTAGCTATAACCGTATCACCAGCCCCGGTTACATCGCTTACTTCAAGCTCTTGCGCTGCGAAATCAAACTTTTCATCTGCGTTAATAAGCGACATACCTTGCTCAGAACGCGTAAGTAACATGGCTTTAATGCCATTTTTGCTAATTAAATCGCGCGCGCTTGCCGCTAAAGCTTCTTCTGAATCGGTTTGACCACCCGCTAACTTAAACTCATGTAAGTTAGGCGTAATGTAATCAGCACCTTCATATAAATGTAAATCTGGCGATTTAGGGTCGATTAAAACCGTTTTTCCGGCGCCCTTAGCAAGGCTTACCATCTCTTTAATTAAGCTTAAAGATCCTTTGCTGTAATCAGAGAACACAATAAAGTCGTATTCATCAAGCACAAGCTCTAAGCGGTTTAGTAGTAGCTGACTATGCTGCTCAGTAAATGTTTCTTCTAAATCAAGACGAACTAATTGCTGGTGACGACTAATAACACGCATTTTTGAAATAGTCGGTAAATCGCAGACACTAACTAGTTGTGAGTTGATTTTTTCACCTTTTAGAATGGTTTCTAAAATCAGCCCACTTTCGTCTTCACCAATTAAGCCTAGTAAGCCAACTTTTGCATCTAACCGCGCTATATTTTTTGCAACGTTAGCTGCTCCGCCTGCTTTGTCTTCAAATTTACTTACTTTAACAACAGGGACTGGCGCTTCTGGCGAAATACGACCTGTATCACCATACCAATAACGGTCTAGCATTACGTCGCCAACAACTAATATACGTGCTTTAGATAAGTTTTTTAATAACGATAAATCCATTACTGCTGCTCCGCAACAACCATATCCATGGCTTCACATAACCAGTGACCTATAAACATGTGAGCTTCTTGAATACGTGCTGTTTCATCATTTTTTATAATGATAGGTAACTTAGCAATATCTTTTACCTTACCGCCATCACGCCCAGTTAATGCCACGGTAAAGGCACCTAGTTTATTTGCAGCTTCTAATGCTAAATTAATATTATTACTAGTACCTGATGTGGTTAAACCAATCACTAAATCTTCTGGCTTACATAGCGCTTGAACTTGGCGTTCAAACACCGTATCAAAGTGATAATCGTTGCTGTGTGCAGTTAAAATTGATGTGTCGGTGGTCAATGCCATCGAGGCAAGCGGACCACGCTCTAATTTATAACGCACTACAAATTCTGCTGCTAAATGCTGCGCATCGGCTGCACTACCGCCGTTACCAAACCAAACAATCTTGCCACCAGCTTGTAATGCACTACGGCATGCTTCTAACAGTTGCATAGATTCTTGATGATAAGCTTCCATCGTTTCAAATAATGCCTGATGACGGTTTAATGTTTCAACGTAGCTAGTTGCCACTGAATCGATAATTGACATGAAAATTCCTCTAGGAACTGAAATAGCAGGGAAAAATTAAATCCATTATTCCATAATTTTATTTAATTGTGTGCATTTTATCGGGTTATAACTGAACCCAGACCATATTTTATTGCGAGTATGTTTAGAAAGCGTCTATTTCACGGTAAACTAACGCCACCTCCCTTTAAGAAAGATCAGTATGGCACGCATTTTTTACTCTTTGGCATTAATTATAATTAGCCCACTGATTGTATTTTATCTCTATATTTTGCGAGGTAAAAAAAACCAAGGCTATCGTACACACTTTAAAGAGCGCTTTGGGTTTGTCAGTAAATATTTATTTACGGTTAAAACTAAACCTTTAGTTTTTCATTGTGCTTCTGTTGGTGAGGTACTTGCCGCAACGCCGCTTATTAAAGCTTTGCAAAAAGCGCATCCAAATTTAAATATACTTATAACCTGTAATACTCCAACAGGTAGAGAGCAAGTACTAAACCAGTTTAAAAATACTGTAGCGTGTAGCTATTTACCAATCGATTTTCCGTTTGCGACAGCCAGATTTTTAAAACGTATAAAGCCACAAGCATTATGTATTTTAGAAACCGAATTATGGCCAAATTTAATGGCAATAAGTCACAAAAAAACATACCGGTGCTTGTAATCAATGCAAGACTCTCTGAAAAATCGCAGCAAGGCTATCAAAAGGTCGCTAAATTAACGCATATTATTATGCGCTCAATTACAGTGCTTGCGAGTCACAATAAAACAGATGCGGAGCGTTTTATAGAGCTTGGCCTTGAAGCTTCAAAAAGCCATGTAACAGGCTCAATTAAATTTGATATAACACCTAGTGACGAGCAATTAGCCAAAGTACTCAACCTTAAAAAGCTTTATAACAGTAATGAAGACAATAACGATGAACGCTTTGTATGGGTGGCAGGCTCAACACATCCTGTTGAGCATGAGCTGGTACTTTCAGCCCATCAAGAGTTACTAAAAAAGCAACCAAATGCATTACTTATAATAGCCCCGCGCCACCCAGAGCAGTTTGATAAAGTGGGAGAGCTTTTAACACAAAGCCCACTTAGCTTTAGCCGTCGTAGCCAAAATAACTATAACAATGAGCAAGTACTCCTTGCTGATACGCTTGGTGAGTTACAGTGTTTATATGGCGCTGCAAATGTAAGCTTTATTGGTGGCAGCTTAATTCGCAGAGGTGGGCATAACCCACTGGAATCAGCAGCATTTTCGGTAGGTGTAATAACAGGTCCACACACATACAATTTTGACCATGTTTATCCCGAGCTAATAAAGCTCAAAGGCGCCGTAATGGTTGATAACAACGACGAACTAGCAAAGCAGCTCATAACGTTTAGCCAAAACACAAAAGCGTGCCAAACTTTAGGCATCAAAGCGGTGCAATGCGTTGCTAAAAACCAAGGTGCTATACAAAAAACACTTACCATTATTAATCAATATTTAGAGCCAAAACCGTGACCAACATAGCTATAAGCCAAACCCGCGAATGGGTGTCATCTGTTATTGTTAAATATAACTTTTGCCCGTTTGCTCGAAAAGAAGTAGAAAATAACTGTATTCATTACATAGTAAGTCCAGCAGCAAGTATGGATGATGCCGTAATGGATATGCTTGAGCAATGTGTTGAGCTTGACCGCGAACCAGAGCGCGAAACAACCCTTATCATGTTTGACAGCGGCTTTAGTGATTTTGAAGACTTTCTAGACTTGGTCGATTTAGCTAATGCGCTTTTAGTCGCGCAGGGGTTTGAAGGGAAGTATCAAATTGCTAACTTTCATCCTGATTATGTATTTGCCGACAGTGATGAAACCGATGCCGCAAACTACACAAATAGAGCGCCCTTTCCTACTTTGCATTTAATACGCGAAGCAAGTATGAGCGAAGCACTTGATAATTATAACGAACCTGAATCTATTCCTGAGCATAATATAAACCTAGCAAGGCGTAAGGGGATTGATTTTTGGCAGCAGTTACTTGAAGGCTGTAAAAAACCGAGCGCTTAAACGCTCGGTTTTATTTTGGTTTGTAAAAAACTTTGTGCAAAACTTTTGCAAAACAAGTAATACCTAAGCTTATTTTTTAACCCAGTTACCATTTACTTCAACGTAATGACCACTTTGGGTTTTTTCAATTGTTTTGGCCGCAGCAAGTGCTTCTATTTGTGAAAGTGACAAGTTATTCTTTTTAGCCAACTTTAAATATTGCGCTTTACGCTTTGCATTTATGTCATTAACAACGGCTTTTGCCTCTTCGTTTTGTACAACAAGTCCTAAATAACCAGAGCTATCCTCACCTACTAAACCTTGGTTTTTAGCATCATCAAGGCTAATAGCCCACGCAGAGAACGACATACATACTGCACTAACTAACGTAATAATGTTTAATTTTTTCTTCGTATTCATGTTTTAGCTCCTTAAAATAACTCACTGTCGTCACTAAACAAACTATCGAGTTCTTTATCTACTTTTACGCGAATTTCGTGATCAACCTTCACATTTAAATTAATAGTAATGGGCTCTTTAGCAGACACCTCAACACGGTGCGTACAGGCACTTAATGCACTAATAGCACCAAGCGCGAGCAGTACTTTTATCAATAACGACTGTCTCATTATTAGTTTCCTTTTTGTGAGTATTGTTGCTCAACTTTTTGTGTAATTTCGTCACTCAAACGCAGTGCACGCAAAAGTGTAAATACGTTTTCTTCGTGGTTATAATTAAAGTTAACCTGCTGCTGCTCTGCTTTATTATAGCCTTGCAAATTAACCCCTAGTTTTAACCAACCATCATTTTTTAGTGCCACACTGCTATTAAGTTTTTGAATATCTAAATTAGTTAATAGCCCTAACACAGGTTGCAACTCTTGCTGTTGCTGCATCACTGAATCAAACGCGGCATTATTGGTAATTTTTAAATTACCTGTTCCTTGGCTAAATAACTTACCGTCAATTATTTCAATTTTACCACGATTAAAATGGACTGGTAACGTGCCCGCCAAGCGACCTATTAATGTAATACCAGACTTATCGTCGAGTGTAACGAGTTTACTGGCATCAATATTTTCAAACTTAACATTAGCAACTTGGTTTGGCTTCCCTACTATGTAGGTATCTAACGAAAACTCGCCACCAAACACATTTCCTTTTACATCATTTATAAACGCGGTATTGTTATTAACTTGCCATTGCCCTTCAATCCCTTTAACTACAGCACCTGCTCTAAATTCATTTAGATTAAAGGTAGTTGGTTTTACATTAAGCTTACCTGAATTATATTTCCCACTAAATGTACTGTTTAAATCACTCGCAAGGTAATCGTTATACAGTGCACTTGCATGACTAATCCCTATATTGAACAGTGCATTTTGTAAGTTTATATCGCCACTAATATAGCCATTAAATTCACCCTCTGTTAGTTGTGCAAGTGGCTCAAATTGACTAATAAACGCATTTAACGGCAGCGCACTTTGTTCAGGAATAACCACTTCAAACGGATGAGCTTGCGACGACATATGATGATTTATCACTAACTCAACATTATTTATAAATGCGTGATGCGTGGCTTTTAGTGCACGGCCTTGCAAGCCCGTAGACTCTACTTTTATATTATTAAGTTTTATGTCGGGGCTATTAACAGCCTTTATATTCGTTTTTGCTGTTAGATCAGCAAATAACTCACCTACGCCTAAATTAGCATTTGCTGTTAATGTGTTACTTATATCTGTGACTTTAAATTCTTTATATTCTGCGCTTTTTAATTGCTGAGTTAACGCTACCTCTGCGTTTAACTGTTTATCCATTTTTGCTGTTAAATCACCTTGGTATTGCACTGCACTTATATCAAACGCATCTACACTATTAAGCGTTAATTTAGCATTTATAAGCCCAACTGGTTTTGAGTCTATAAAATCACTTATATCAAAGTGACCACTAAGGCTAAGCCCATTCGCTGTTGCGGGAGCAAACTCAGGTAAACTTTCAAGGACAATAGCGTAATCGCCTTTAATAGCAGTGCCAGATAACTGAGCATTAACGCTAATATTATTTATATCGGGTGTATTTATTTGAGCTGATAAATTCGTCTGTAAGTACACAAGTGGAGATGTAATATCTAGTGTTGTATCTGTTATTAAAAAATCGAATAGTTTATCACCTTCACTCACCAAATTAATTGCAGGTACACTCAACTCACTGCCCTCTAAGCGAATTGATTGAGGGAGTGTTAGTTGCCAATTTAAAGGCACTTGATTGCTCACAAAGCCTGCATATTCACTCGGTGGAATTAACTCGGCACAGCTTTGTGTAAAATTAATTTTATTATTAAGCAAATCGGTATTAAACATTAACGCTTGGCTATTTAAATTAAAACGCGTCGCCAATTTACCAGTGGTTAATACGTTAATCTGGCACTGCTGATTTGTATGAGAAAACTCATACGTGTAAGTAAACTGAGAGTTAATACCGCCATTTAACTCAAGCTCCATACCGTCAAAGCTAAATGCTTGCTGAGTATTAAAGTTAAAATCTGCTATTAATGTATTTTTAGTGTTTATAACGTGCTTTAAAAAAGTGTCATTAATTTCAAACTGACCACTTACTTTATTAGCAGTCAAAATTGCACTCGCGTTTATATCACCTGAGACATTAAATTTATTTAGTTCGGGTTCTAATATGCTTATTTTAAGTGGCTTATTGAGCGCATCACTTTTTACTACAAGCTGTTTAATATTGATTAATGGGCGATTTAAGGGAAGCGCTAAATCGAGATTTTTAGCAAGCTGATTAGCATTATCACTTTTAGGGAGTGAATTAACCGTTAACACTGCATTTTCAATATCTACACGCTTTGTATTTGCAGTAATACCAGTAAGTTGTAATTGTTGATTTTGATAATTTAAACACACTCTATCAGCATGAATATTTAGTTCAGACGTAATTGAAAAATCGAGACAACTTAACGTAATGCCTGCTTTTTTAAGCTCAGGCGCTATAGCCCACTGTAATAACGGCAAGCGAAACACATAACTAAGCAGCAAGGTACTTAGCAATAAAACACCAACAATTAAACCAACTCGCTTAAACATACTATCCTTAAATGCTTTGTGCTTTTAGCTAAAACTATACTAATCAAAAAAGGCTGCACAATGCAGCCTTTTTTATTTTACAGTAAGATTATGAATCTAACTTGTATAAACGTAATTATAATTAGCCTACGTTTTTACGTGCATTACGGAACATGCGCATCCACGGGCTATCCTCGTTCCACTCATCTGGGTGCCAAGAGTTGGCAACGCTTCTGAATACACGTTCTGGATGCGGCATCATTACAGTGGCGCGACCATCAGTTGACGTAATACCTGTAATACCTTCTGGAGATCCATTAGGGTTAGCTGGGTACTGCGTTGTAGGGTTACCGTAGTTATCTACAAACTTAACCGCTACAGTGCCGCTATTAAGCGCCGCTTTAGTGGCTGCATCGTTTGCAAACTCAGCATGACCTTCACCATGAGAAACCGCTATAGGCATACGCGAGCCAGCCATTCCGTTAAAGAATACAGACGGATTCTCTTGTATTTCTACTAAACTAAAGCGTGCTTCAAAACGCTCTGATTTATTAGTTACAAAGCGCGGCCAATGTTCAGTACCCGGAATTAACTCTTTTAACGTTGATAACATTTGGCAACCGTTACATACACCTAAGCTAAAGGTATCTTCACGGTGGAAGAAGTTTTGGAACTGATCGCGTGCCATGTCGTTAAACAAAATAGACTTAGCCCAACCTTCACCCGCACCAAGTACGTCACCGTATGAGAAACCACCACAGGCCACTAAACCTTTAAATTGCTCTAGCGTTAAACGACCTTCTAAAATGTCACTCATGTGTACATCAACGGCTGCAAAACCTGCGCGATTAAACGCTGCCGCCATTTCTAAATGAGAGTTAACACCCTGCTCACGTAAAATAGCCATTTGCGGTTTAGCACCGGTTGCAATGTATGGTGCAGCTATATCTTCGTTTAAATCAAAGTTAAGTTTTACGTTTAAGCCTGGATCTTTTGCATCAAATTTAGCATCAAACTCTTGCTTAGCACATTCAGGGTTATCACGGCGTGCTTGCATTTGATACGTTGTTTCAGCCCAAATAGTACGAAGCTCAGTACGCGTATGATTAAGAACCGTATTTTCGCCACGGTTAAATATAATCGTATCATCGCCATTAAGCGTGCCAATGTTGTGGCTAATTGCTGCTATACCATGTTGTTCAAACACTGCATTTACCGCATCTAAATCACTATTTGCAACTTGAATGACCGCACCTAGCTCTTCGTTATAAAGCGCTTCAATGTCAGAGCCTGTTAAACCAGCTAAATCAACCGTTACACCGGTATGACCCGTAAACGCCATTTCAGCAACCGTGGTAAATAAACCACCGTCTGAGCGGTCATGATAAGCAAGTAACTTACTATCAGCCACAAGCGCTTGCATTGCGTTATAAAAGCCTTTTAATAACTCTGGGTTATCAACATCAGGTGTTACATCACCCAATTGCTTATAAACTTGCGCAAGGCTTGATGCGCCCATGCGGTTTTTACCCGCACCTAAATCAACTAATATAAGCGATGTATCGCCTTTATCTGTGCGTAGTTGTGGAGTGACTGTTTTACGTACGTCGTCAACACGACCAAACGCAGTTATAACCAGTGAAAGCGGCGAAGTTACTGACTTCTCTTGTAAGTCACCTTCATCTTTCCATGTCGTTTTCATTGACATAGAATCTTTACCTACTGGAATCGTTAAACCAAGCGCAGGACAAAGCTCTTCCCCTACGGCTTTAACCGCTTCGTATAAACCAGCATCTTCACCTGGGTGACCCGCTGCTGCCATCCAGTTTGCCGATAACTTAATATTTTCAAGGCTACCAATATTTGCACAGGCAATATTAGTTAACGACTCAGCTACAGCTAAACGAGCAGATGCACCGTAATTAAGTAATGCAGCCGGAGTACGCTCACCGAGTGACATAGCTTCACCGTGATAAGTATCATACGTTGCCGCAGTTACCGCACAGTTAGCAACAGGGACTTGCCAAGGACCAACCATTTGATCGCGCGCTACCAAACCGGTAACTGAGCGATCGCCGATTGTTATTAGGAATGTTTTTTCTGCAATGGCTGGTAGGCGCATTAAGCGCTGCGCTGCATCTGCTGCATTTATTAATGTAGTATCAAGCGCTTTACCAACAACTTGCTTTGACGTTACATCGCGGTGCATTTTAGGTGCTTTACCTAATAATACGTCCAGCGGTAAATCAACAGGGTTATTTTCAAAATGGCTGTCTGACACGGTTAAGTGAGGTTCAGCGGTTGCTTCACCAATAACAGCGTACTGAGCACGTTCACGCTTACAAATTGCTTCAAAGCGGTCAAAGTCCTCTACGCCAACAGCGAGTACATAACGCTCTTGTGATTCATTACACCAAATTTCGTGTGGTGCCATGCCTGGCTCATCGTTAGGGATGCTACGTAATTGGAACTTACCACCACGTCCGCCATCATTAACAAGCTCAGGAAACGCATTTGATAAACCGCCAGCACCTACATCGTGGATGAATGCAATTGGGTTTTCATCACCTAGCTGCCAGCATTTATCGATAACTTCTTGGCAACGACGTTCCATTTCTGGGTTTTCGCGCTGTACTGAAGCAAAGTCTAAATCTTCGTTTGATTGACCAGAGGCCATGCTTGATGCAGCACCACCGCCTAAGCCAATGTTCATTGCAGGTCCACCTAGCGCAATTAATTTAGCGCCAACAGGAATATCGCCTTTTTGAACATGATCAGCGCGAATATTACCTAAACCACCGGCAAGCATAATGGGTTTATGATAACCACGTACTTCTTCGCCATTATGGCTTGTTACTTTTTCTTCGTAAGTACGGAAGTAGCCTAATAAGTTAGGACGACCAAACTCGTTATTAAATGCAGCGCCACCTAGTGGACCCTCTGTCATTATATCAAGCGCATTAACAATACGACTCGGCTTACCAAAATCGCTTTCCCATGGTTGCTCGTAACCTGGAATACGTAAGTTTGATACAGTAAAGCCAACTAAACCTGCTTTTGGCTTAGAGCCACGACCAGTTGCGCCTTCATCGCGAATTTCACCACCAGAGCCTGTAGCAGCACCTGAGAATGGCGCAATAGCTGTTGGGTGGTTATGCGTTTCAACTTTCATTAGTATTTCAATGTCTTCTTGATGATACGCATATTCACCTTGCGCATTTGGGAAGAAGCGACCCGCTTTTGAGCCTTTCATTACTGCCGCGTTATCTTTATACGCCGACAATACATTTTCAGGGTTTAGCTCAAAAGTATTTTTAATCATTTTAAACAGCGATTTTGGCTGCTCTTTTCCATCGATTGTCCAGTCAGCATTAAATATTTTATGGCGACAATGCTCTGAGTTTGCTTGTGCAAACATAAACAGTTCGATGTCGTTAGGGTTACGGCCTAACTTTATAAAGTTTTCTACTAAGTAGTCTATTTCATCATCAGCAAGCGCAAAGCCTTGTTCAACATTCGCGTTAGCTAATGCTTCACGTCCTCCACCTAAAATATCAACAGACGACATTTGGCGCGGTGCATCACTGCGAAAAAGTTGTGCAGCATCTTCAAGCTCACTGTGTGTGGCTTCAGTCATACGGTCGTGCAATAACGCAGTTACTTGTGCAAGTTGTTCTGCGTTTAAATCACCTTCAACATAATAAGCAATACCGCGTTCAACACGGTGAACCTGCTTTAAACCACAGTTGTGGGCGATGTCGGTAGCTTTAGATGCCCAAGGTGAAATGGTACCTGGGCGAGGTGTAACAAGTACAAGTTTGCCAGCTGGGGTATGCTCAGCAATAGTTGGACCGTAAGTTAATAGTTTTTCAAGCTTGGTTTGCTCAGAGCTACTCAACGGCGATGTTAAATCGGCAAAGTGAGCATACTCGGCATATACGTTAGTGACTGGAAGTTGCGATTGTTGGCAACGCGCTAAAATTTTATTAACTCTGAACTCTGAAAGTGCTGGTGCACCACGAAGGATCAACATAGGTAATTTCATCCGGGGTTAGGGATTGAACGATATTTTAGGCACGCATTATAGTCCAATTAGCATTCAGTTTTAACTCAAAATTACGCTTTTCATAAAATTAACTTTTTAGCTTTATTTATACCCTCTTTTGGTTAATAAAATAAAAGGTAAAGTGACGTGATGGCTAAGTTTTGCTATAACGGAGTTTAGTGGGGTAAAGAGGCAAATAATGTTGAAAGAAAAACTAATAATAATCATTACTTTAGTAATGCTGTTATGTGCATGTGATATGCAAGAACAGCCTACTCAACTCGCCCAAATAAAAGAACAAAACAAAATACGTGTAGGCACACTTGCAAGCGCAAGTAATTATTATCAAGCCGTTCAAGGTGAGCAAGGCTTTGAATATGAACTTTCCCAAGCTTTTGCTGATTATTTAGGTGTAGAGCTTGAAATAGTCCCATTTTTTAACTTATCTGATATGTTTGAACGCCTTGAAAGCGGCGATTTAGATTTAATTGCTTCAGGACTTACCTATAATAAAACCCGTGCAGAGCAATACCGCTATGGGCCAACTTACAGAACAATCAGCCAAAAATTAGTTTATAAGCAAGGACGTGTTCGCCCTCGTGAATTTGATGATTTAGATGGTAATTTTACCGTTATAGCAAAAAGTAGCCATTCGCTTACTCTACAAAAAATGAAAAAGAACAACCCCGATCTCACTTGGACAGAAAGCGAAGAATTTGACGAGGAAGAACTTTTACAAGCGGTTATTGATGGCGAAATAGATTACACACTCGCTGATACACATACGCTATCGCTGTTTCGTCGTTATCATCCAAATTTAAGTATCGGTTTTTCTGTTAGTCATAACGACCCGATTGCATGGATCCTCAATAAATCTAAAGACGACTCTTTATATGCTTTACTGGTACCTTTTTTTGGTGATATTAAACAAAGCAATCAACTCTACGTACTTGAAGAAAAATACTTTGGCCACGTACGCCAATTTAACTATGTAAATACCCTAGCGTACATAGAAGCAATTAAAGAAACCTTGCCTACATACCAGCCATGGTTTGAACAATATGCAGGAAGCCTTGATTGGCGCTTACTCGCAGCACTTAGCTATCAAGAGTCAATGTGGAATCCGCGCGCTAAATCACCTACGGGTGTGCGTGGCATTATGATGCTAACGCGTATTACAGCCAAACAAGTGGGTGTAACTAATCGCTTAGAACCAGAGCAAAATATTCGCGGCGGCGCTAAATATTTAAGCAAGCTCATTAAACGCATCCCAGACAGAATCCCTCAACCGGATAGAACATGGCTTGCATTAGCGGCTTACAACGTAGGTTGGGGGCACGTTAACGATGCTCGCATAATTACCGAGCAACAAGGTGCAAGCCCCGATAAATGGGCTGACGTTAAGAAACGCCTGCCGCTTTTAATTAAAAAGCGATATTACCGTAAAACACGCTACGGTTATGCTCGTGGCGATGTAGCTGTTAAATATGTTGATAATATTCGTCGGTATTATGATGCACTCGTTTGGCTAGATGAAAATGATGCTATTGAGCCAGAACCAAAAGTAGATCCAATAGATGTTATAGAACCCTCCGTAGAGGCTATTGGCGAAAAAAGTAATAAAATTGAACCCATCACTGATTCCGAACCAGTTAACGATATACCTGAAAATCAAACGTAGTAGATAAAGAAGGAGCGGAGAAATTGAATGAGCAAACCTCTTAATCACAATTAAGGTTAAATTAAATATCTATTTACTTGTCATCAAATGATCACTAATGTGGTGCAATCGTATATCGTTTTTTATAAAGGTATACCTTGTGCCTTTCTCAACCTTACGCATTAGGAGAACACATGCTAAAACGTAGACGCACACAAAAATTAAAACGCAATGTAATTTACTCAACTGCAACACGTCGCCGTGTTATGTTGCGCAGACTACACAAAAAAATAATCTGGCGCCGTCGCATGTTTGCCATGCAGCAAATGGAAGGCTCACAAATCCAGCCAATCGTTAATTAAAGACTGGTAGCACCTCGGGCAGCTTTTTTAGCTGCTTTAATTTGCGCCCTTCTTCGTTTAAAAAAATCCGAAATAGTAGCACCGCACTGCTGTGCCAAAATACCACCACACACCTCAACTTGATGATTTAACTTAGGCTCTTGTAATAAATTCATAATTGAACCGGCAGATCCTGTTTTTGCATCTACTGCACCAAACACTAAACGCTTTATTCTGCTATGTACTAACAATCCAGCGCACATAGAACAAGGCTCTAACGTTACGTATAGCGTGCAATCAATTAAGCGATAGTTGTTAAGGACTTTTCCAGCTTCTCGCACTGCAATCATTTCGGCGTGTGCTGATGGGTCATTATCGGTTATTGAACGATTATACCCTACCGAAATCAGCTGATTATCTTTGACTATAATCGCACCCACAGGAATTTCATCAAGCAACTCTGCTTGCTTTGCATACAAAAGGGCTTGTTCCATCCAGTATGAATCATCAAATGGCTCGTTCATTGTTTCTACTTAAATAACTTTTTATACTGTAATTATACCTAGTTAGGACGCTAAAGTGCGTCATTGATTAGTTTATTGCAAAAATAAAACAATATTTACCTGTTTGTAATGGCTCACTCGTGCTGATTTACGCTATAATATCACGCTTTTTTTATTTAGCTCACAACACGGGTAGCAAATGAAATTTCCTGGACGCCGCAGGCATAAACATTATTTTCCAGTGGAAGCCAAAGATCCACTAACCAATCAACTTAACGCAACAGATAGATTACAACGTAGCTATATTACGGGTATCGATCAAATCGTTGTTGATATAGAGGCAAAAGTTGATCAAGCTTTCCTTGACGAATTTCAACTACGTAGAGGTATGTCGCAAGTTATTGATAGCGATATAACAAACGCCTTATACGATCGTTTAAAACTAAACGATATGGTTGATTTTGAGTTTGCCGGTGGAACCATTGGCAACACGATGCATAACTACTCTGTACTTGCAGATGATCGCTCAGTTTTATTAGGCGTAATGAGCGAAAATATAAAAATAGGTAGCTATGCTTACCGCTTTTTATGTAACACCTCAAGCCGTGTAGACTTAAATTACCTTCAACCAGTTGATGGACCTATTGGTCGTTGCTTTACATTAATTGATGAAACCGGTGAGCGTACATTTGCAATAAGCGCAGGCTTAATGAATCACTTACGCCCTGAGTCTATCGATAAAAACCTGATAGAAAACTCATCAGCGTTAGTGATCAGCGCTTACCTTATGCGAACCCAAGGTAGCGAAACAATGACTGAAGCGACTATGCAAGCGGTAAAATACGCTAATGATGCAGGTGTGCCAGTTGTGCTTACACTCGGTACTAAGTTCTTAATTGAACAAGACCCTACTTGGTGGGCAAACTTTGTTGAAAAGCATGTTGATATTCTTGCTATGAACGAAGAAGAAGGTTTGGCAATTACAGGCTTTGAAGATCCGCTACTCGCTGCTGACAAAGCACTTGATTGGGTAGATTTAGTAATTTGCACCGCTGGCGAAAAAGGCTTATTTATGGCTGGATACGTTGACGAAAATTTAAAGCGTGAAACCGAATACCCGTTATTACCTGGTGCAATACCTGATTTTAACCGTTATGAATTCTCTCGTGCGATGCGCAAAGATGAATGTGACGAGCCTATCAGAGCATATAGTCATACCGCCCCATTTATGGGTGGACCTGATTCAATCAAAAATACTAATGGTGCAGGCGATTGCGCATTAGCCGCTGTGCTACATGATTTATCTGCAAATGTTTATCATAAACTTAATGTTGCAAACTCAGCTAAACATCAGCAACAAGCTATTACTTACTCGTCACTATCGCAAATTAGTAAATATGCTAACCGAGCTAGTTACGAAGTATTAGTTCAGCACTCTCCGCGTTTATCTCGTGGTTTACCAGAACGCGAAGACTGCCTAGAACAAGTTTATTGGGAACAATAATATCGGTGGGAGCAATTATTGCTCCCTATCGGTTACCTAAAAAATAGAAATATCGAGTTTTTTAGATAGCAGTTCCAGTGCTGCAATTCCTGCAACAGAGTTACCAAACGAATTAAGCCCTGGAGAATAAACAGCTACCGTAAACTTATTTGGTAATACGGCTAAAATAGTTCCTGACACTCCCGATTTACCAGGCATACCAACTCTGTAACCAAAATCACCTGCTGCATCATATAAGCCACTCGTAAATAAAAGCGAATTAAGCTGCTTATTTTGACGGCTGCTTAAAACACGATTGCCTGATCGATTATCAACACCTTTATTCGCTAAAAAATTATACGCTTTAGCTAATTCAATACAATTGAGTTCAATAGAACAAAAGTTAAAATAAGCCCACAAAACATCATCAACTTCATTTTCAAAATTACCAAACGATTTCATTAAATGCGCCATAGCAGCATTACGATGCCTAAACTCATATTCTGAATTGGCAACTTTCTTATCGATAATAATCCCTCTATTACCAGCTAATAGCCTAAAGGTTTCAAGCATTGAATGCATTGGGGCAGATAAACGGCTGTATAACGCATCACACGTTACAATAGCACCGGCATTAATAAATGGGTTGCGCGGTATGCCTTTTTCAAATTCAAGCTGAGTAAGCGAGTTAAAGGCAGTGCCTGAGGGTTCCTTTCCAACTCTGTGCCAAAGTTCATCACCATAACGTTGTAATGCCATAGTGAGGGTCATAACTTTAGAAACTGATTGAATAGTAAAGCGTTGAGAACAATCTCCCGCACACACAGTTTCACCATCAGTTGTATAAATAGCGATAGAAAATTGCTCAGGATCAACCTCTGCAAGCGCCGGTATATAATCAGCTACTTTCCCTTGTGATAATAAAGGACGTACTTCATGTACTATTTCATCAAGCACCTTTTGGTAATCAGCTGTCGGCAATCTAGACCTCTATATCGTCGTTCATAAAAACTGAATTTTAGCACGCGCGATTAGGGGCACCTAGTTTTGTTATTGAATTTAAAGGTGGGGATTTTGCTTAATTTAAAAAAGCAAAAAACCCGTTACATTACTGTAACGGGTTTCTCTTAATTAAATCCTGGTAATGTCGTAGTGCCCACAGCGGTAAAGAGTCACATAGCAAATGCTACACTATCTTTGTGTCGGGGCGCCCTTCTGCGGGGCTCGCCTTAGAACTATTTTATTTCGCCACTGAGTTCGGCATGGACTATTTACAAAATTCAAAAAAGCAAAAAACCCGTTACATTACTGTAACGGGTTTCTCTTAATTAAAT
>NZ_BADT01000249.1 GCF_000239855.1 Pseudoalteromonas sp. BSi20652
GGTAAATTTCAGGCATAAAAAAAGCCAGTTTAAAATAAACTGGCTCAATCATTACTAAAATTAGTAACCAAATGGGGGAAATCAACATGAAGCTTGAATT
>NZ_BADT01000248.1 GCF_000239855.1 Pseudoalteromonas sp. BSi20652
ATTATACTTTATGTTTCATTAAGCGTTCTTTTTCACGAGACCAATCTTTGTTTTTCCCGTCATCGCGTTTATCGTGCAGCTTTTACCTTTAGCTAGGTGAAATTCAAGTTTACCCAACATTTTTTTCCAGTACATTGCGGTGGCAATTAAAGAATAGCCATCGCGCTCTGTTGCACCGAATAAACGGTCAAGTTCGCGTCTGCTTAATAGTAATTTACGATAACGAAGTGGGTCGCAAATTACATGGGTCGATGCACTAATAAGTGGCTGAATTTGACTGCCAAGTAAAAATGCCTCGCCATTTTTAAGATGAATATAAGTTTCTGTGATATTTACTTTACCAGCTCGGATACTTTTAACTTCCCAGCCTTGTAGTTCAACACCCGCTTCAAACTTATCGTGTAAAAAATACTCATGCCGCGCTTTTTTGTTTAGCGCGATGGTATTACTTGTCGATTTTGATGAATTTTTCTTAGCCATAGTGCCCTATAATATACGTATTGTGAGATGTTTTACATCGATTTTTTAATAATGCTGTTAAAAATTAAGCTTTAATTAAAGCTGCATGAAAATTTGGGGAAACGCGCAAAGCTTGCTAAAATCCGCCCACACAGTTGGGAGTGAGTATGCCACAAATAGAAAAAAGTGCGCTGGTTATGTACAGCACTAAAGAGATGTTTGATCTTGTTAATGATGTAGAAGCTTATTCACAGTTTTTACCAAATTGCTCAGGTTCAAAAATTGTTTCACAGCACGATAATAACATGACCGCGAGTTTAGAAATATCTAAGGCGGGTATAAAAAAGTGGTTCACCACCGAAAACACCTTTGTTGATGAACAAACTGTGTTACTTCGCCTTGTTGATGGCCCGTTTAAAATGCTAAAAGGGCGTTGGCATTTTCAAGAACTTGACGCTCAAGCATGTAAAGTTCATTTAGAGTTAGAGTTTGAATTTTCAAGTAAGTTAATAGAACTTGCTTTTGGTAAAATTTTTAACGATGTTGCAAAAAATATGGTAAGCGCATTTACCAAGCGTGCAAAGCAGGTTTATGGAGCACGAGTATGATTAATGTTGAGGTGGTATTTGCATTACCAACTATGGCGACGTGTTTATCAATTGAGGTACTAGAGGGGACAACAGTCGAACAAGCTGTTATTCAGTCTGGTATTATAGAAAAGTGTCCTGAAATAGACGCCACTTCCTTAACTTTAGGTGTTTGGAATCGCACTGTAAAAGCTAACTATGAATTAAAAAATGGTGACCGTATTGAAATATACCGTCCATTAATTGCAGATCCTAAAGATGCGCGTAGAAAGCGAGCGGAAAAAGCGAAAGATGAGGGGCGCGCAAATAAAATAACAGGTGGGCGTCCAATAGAGCGGTAGTTATTTACTTATAAATACTAAAAAGGTGAGCATGGCTCACCTTTTTTACCATTTGTGCAAATTATTGCTCTAGTGGTGTAGTAAAGTTTTCAGGTTGGTCGTAATCACCTGAGATTGACACTAGCTTTTCATTTTCAAATTTAATTACTAACTCTTTATTTTGCTCGTTTTTACGACCTTTATTAAAGCTGTAAATATAGCGCCATGTATTGTTATCAAAAGCATCTTCGGCAATAGGTCTGCCTAACACATAAATAACTTGCTCTCGGGTCATACTTATACGTAGCTTTTCAACATCTGATTGCTCTAAAAAGTTACCTTGTGGGATGTTAATTCGGTATACCCAGCTAGAGCAACCAGCTGCTGAGCTAAGTGTTAGAGCAACGATAAGCCAAAGAGAAAAAGTTTTTAACGACTGCATTGTTAGTTGTGATCCTTATTTTTTATAATCTGCATGATACCGATTAGTCACTGAAGGTAAAACCCTTTTAAGCAATTGTTTCTTGTTAAGGGCATAAAGGTAATGTTTTGACCATCAATAATGAAAAAAGTTTACAGCACATTGAACAGAATAACTTAAAAATTGCATCTATTTGGTATTTATACATTGTAGAGACGCGATTTGGGCATTGGTATACAGGGATAACGACTAATGTTGAAAAACGCTTTGCAACTCATCAAGCAGGCAAAGGGGCTAAAAGCCTTAGAGGGAAAGGACCTCTTTTACTTATCCATCAACAGCAAGTAGGTAATAAAAGTGAAGCAAGTAAGCTTGAGTATCAATTAAAAAAGCTCCCTAGGGCCAAAAAGGAAGCGTACGTTTCAGCATTTCATACCGGCGATAGTAAGAGGACTTAGTTTGTATCAATTAAGTCTATTCGTTACGAGCAAAAACTATCTTCGAATATAGTTTTTGCCCATAGCTGCTAGCGGTGTTTTTCAAAAGTAGCTACAAGTGCATCAAGTGTTTGTGCACTGTTTGCTAAGTCCCGAATTGCTTGCTCTGTATTAATTTGTTCGCTCATTGCTTTATCGCTAATTTCGCTAATTTGCTCAATATTTCGGCTTACATCGGCAACCACATTACTTTGCTGCTCAGTTGCAGTCGCTATAAGCGTAGCCATATCGTTTATTTGATTTGCTGTTTCGGTTATCGTATCAAGTAATTCTACTGAATTTTGCATAGCACCAACGCTTTGCTGAGCTTTATCTTTCGATTGGCTAATATCATTAACTACATCATCAGATATTCTCGTAAGCTCTTCAATCATAGATTGAATTTCGGTGGTTGATTGCGATGTACGGTTTGCCAATGCACGTACTTCATCAGCAACTACCGCAAAACCTCGACCATGTTCACCCGCACGGGCTGATTCAATTGCTGCATTTAAAGCAAGTAGGTTAGTTTGCTCCGAGATACCACTAATAGAGTCAACAATGCTTGCAATATCAACGGTCTTTTTCGATAAAAGAGTTACTTGCTCTGTAATGCCATCTATATCGCTTGCAAGAGCCGAAATAGTAGACTGACTTTGCAATACTTGTTTGTGGCTCAGAATCGTGTTTTCGCGGCTAGTATCGGTTAGTTTTGCTGTATTTGCTGCACTTTGTGCAATTTCTTGTACCGTTGCCCCCATTTCATTTATAGCCGCAGCAACGGAAATAGTTTGCTCTTTTTGGCTATCAATTGCTTGTGAGTTTCGTTTTGCTTGTTTAAATACATGATCGGAGCTTTGGCGTATATCGTGACTCTCATTGGCAACTTGAGTAATAGCTGTTTCTATTTTATTAATAAACTGATTGAAGCCGTTACTTAAATTGTTAAGCTCTGGCTGGCTCGATTCTGGAAGGCGGTACGCTAAGTTTGCATCACCTGAGCCTAAGCGTGAAAACAGTTCTGCCATTTTAGATAATGGAGAAGAAAGAGATCGGGCTAATAAATAACTAATCAAGCTAGCAACTAAGGCAACTATTAAGGTAAAGGTAAAAATTTGCCATTGCAAGGTACTTACACTTGCAAATACTTCACTTTTTGGCACTTGAGCAACGACATATAATTCAGTATTTTTAATAGGGGTGGCAGCAACTAAGGTTGGCTGACCATTAAAGTTGATTTCTTCTAGTGCAAAGCCACGATTGTTAAGTAATTTAGTACGGATATTGTTGCTATATAAATCATCAATATTTGCTTTAGCTACTTTATTTGCATCTTTATGAAGCTGAATTAATCCACTTTTATCGACAATAAATACAAAGCCTGTTTGCTCTATTTTAAATTGCTGCAGTAGTTTTTGCATATCAGTAATACTTTTAGCAAGACCAGCTAAACCCATACCGTTAGCTTGCTGGTGATTTACAAACATTTTTACATCATTAGCTGACTCTTGATAAATGCTTATAGAGTATGGCTTTTTTGATTGTTTAAAAGCAAAAAACCAGCCATCAGCCGCATCGTTTTGTAAAACACGTAAAAAACCATTTTGGTTCCAATACTGTGCGGTTTCTCTGTTTGCCCAAGATGCTGTCGCTAAATCGAATTGCTGAGCAACGCGATTTAATTCTTTTAATAATAATGTGTCGTCTTTGCTATTAGATTGAGCCCATTGTAAAACGAACTCGTTCGATGATAGTTGCTGTGCAGCACCAAGCAGTTCGTTTATTTCACCGCCTATGTGATTGCTGATTGTTTGCAGTTTACTAGGGAGCTCTGACTCAATCATACGTTGCTCAATAATATCCTCTGAGCTGTATAAGGAGGTCAAACCGATTAATGCAGCCACACAAATAGCGATACCGCTGCCTAACGCTGTGATTTTTTGAGTAATAGAAAGGTTATTTATCATCATTATATTAATTATTTTACGATTAAGTAGAAAAACATATTAGCACACTATTAATTTGGATCTAAATATTGGCTAAGCAGACGAAATAAAGATATGCCGTATTGGTTAAAGTTTTATTAACGGGCATAAAAAAGCCCACATGCAAAAAACATATAGGCTTGGTTTCTAACAAGCGAAACTTTTATTGTTTAGGGTTAAACAATTTTTTTCATTGCTGACATGTAGCCACGTAATTTAGCACCTACTTTTTCAACAGGGTGTTCACGAAGGGCGGCGTTGATTTGAATTAATGTTTGGTTATCAACTTGGTTACTGTGCTCGCCAAGGCCTTTACCAATAATGTCTGTATCAACATTTTTCATAAAATCTGCAAGTAATGGTAAACATGCGTGGTTATATAGGTAACAGCCGTATTCAGCAGTATCAGAGATAGTACGGTTCATTTCGAAAAGTTTTTTACGCGCAATAGTGTTGGCGATTAATGGCGTTTCGTGTAATGACTCGTAGTAAGCCGACTCTTCAATAATACCGGCTGCAGTCATGGTTTCAAATGCAAGTTCAACACCTGCTTTAACCATAGCGACCATTAAAATACCGTTATCAAAAAATTCTTGTTCTGAGATTTCTACATCGCCAGCAGGGGTCTTTTCAAAGTTAGTTTCTGCTGTTTCTGCGCGCCATTTAAGTAAGTTTACGTCATCATTATTCCAGTCTTCCATCATAGTGCGTGAGAAAGTGCCGTCGATGATGTCATCTTGATGCTTATTATAAAGCGGGCGCATAATTTGTTTTAGCTCTTCACTTAATTCAAACGCTTTTACTTTTGCAGGGTTTGAAAGACGGTCAAGCATGTTAGTAACACCGCCATATTTAAGTGCTTCAGTGATTACTTCCCAGCCGTATTGTATTAGTTTTGATGCATAACCTGCATCAATACCTTTTTCTACCATTTTATCAAAACATAAAATTGAACCAGTCTGTAACATGCCACATAAAATGGTTTGTTCGCCCATTAGGTCAGACTTAACTTCAGCAATAAATGATGATTTAAGTACCCCTGCGCGATGTCCGCCAGTACCTGCTGCATACGCTTTTGCTTGTGCCAAACCAAGACCCTGAGGGTCGTTTTCTGGGTGAACTGCAATTAGTGTTGGAACACCAAAGCCGCGTTTGTATTCTTCACGTACTTCAGAACCAGGACACTTAGGCGCAACCATGATTACAGTAATGTCTTGGCGTACTTGCATGCCTTCTTCAACAATATTAAAGCCATGAGAGTAAGCAAGGGTCGAGTCTTTTTTCATAAGCGGCATAATTGCACTTACTACAGCAGTATGTTGCTTATCTGGTGTTAAATTAAGTACTACGTCAGCTGTCGGAATTAATTCTTCATAAGTACCTACAGTAAAACCGTTTTCAGATGCATTTAAAAATGATTGGCGACGCTCAGAAATAGCTGATGCGCGTAATGTGTATGATACATCTAAGCCAGAGTCACGTAAGTTTAAGCCTTGATTTAAACCTTGTGCGCCACAGCCTACAATAACTAGCTTTTTACCTTTAAGTGCGTCAACGCCATCGGCAAATTCGCTTGCGTCCATAAATTCGCATTGCGCTAATTGTGCTAATTGCTCGCGTAAAGGTAAGGTATTGAAATAATTCGCCATTGTTAGTGTCCTATAAAGTCATGTTTGTTAGATGCGCAATATATTTGCGCTTACAAACACCATATGTAAAATCGTTGCTTGCGTAAAATGATATATTTGAATTAAAGTGTTTCATAATATGAAATAAAGGATTTAGCATGGATCATAAGCATTTAAATTACTTTTTAGCACTAGCTAAAACGCTTCACTTTGGCCGAGCAAGCGAACTTTGCCATATAAGCGCACCTACTTTGAGTCGCAATATAAAGCATTTAGAGGAGGAGGTAGGTGTTGCATTATTTGTACGTGATAATCGCAGTGTTAAATTAACCCGTGAAGGTGAGTCTTTTATTGATTACGCCACAGCCACACTTGCTAATTGGCAGCGCTTTAAAACGAATGTAAAAGACCCACAACAACATATTTACGGCAAAGTAAGTATTTATTGCTCGGTTACTGCGTCTTATAGTTTTTTACATCAAATATTAGAACAACTTCGTGCACAACATCAGTACATAGAAATAACATTAAATACAGGCGATCCTGCACTTGCTATAAATCGTGTGCTAGATGGCCACGAATTAATGGCTATTGCAGCTAAGCCTAATAAATTACCGTCGCAAATTGCTTTTGTTGATATTGGTCACTCACCACTTTTATTAATTGGACCAAAAATTCAATGTCCAATTACTGAAAAATTAACCCAAAATGGAGGTGATATTAATTGGTCTGATCTTGAATTTATTGTGCCGGAGCAAGGTTTTTCTAGGCAGCGATTAGAGCACTGGTGGCGCAAAAATAATATTCACGGAAAAATCTACGCTCAAGTTGCAGGACATGAAGCAATGGTTTCTATGGTGAGCTTAGGGCTAGGTGTCGCAATGGTCCCTAAAATAGTGCTAGATAACAGCCCGCTGAAAGATAAGGTACAAATACTAACACCCAAAATGCAAGCGCCCGATGGGTTTGACATTGGCTTGGCAGTATTGAGGAAAGAGTTAAATGACCCTGCAATCAGTGCTTTGTGGAATATTGCGCAAACTTTAGATGCAAAAGCGATTTAATACGCGCAGAGAATAAGCAAGTTAGTTAAATAGTATGAATATAGGTTGCGTATAAGTTTACTATTACTTAACATTGATCGCTAATAGTAAAAACAATGACGCTTGAGAGTTTATTTATGGACCATGCAGTATCGCTTGCTCATTCTGCCCATTGCTTAAAAAAAGCAATTCCTTTGATGGTAAAACACCGGATGCCGGTTACACCCATTAACTATGCAATTTGGTACTGTTATATTCAAGGAAATAACCCTTCACTGAATACAGAGCTAGACCAGGTTATTGCTCAGCAGCAAACATGTTCACAAGACAAAGCAAAAGAGATATTTGATAAACATTTAACGCAAGACGATCTCGCTTTTTTTCAAGAAATAACTGAAAAATTTAATACAACCATTGAACAAGTTCAGCATGATATAAGTATCACGATCGATCATTCTAAAAGCTTTACGACTTCATTAGTAGACTCTCAAAACGAGTTAAACATGCTATCAGATACAAATTCTTTTAATGAAATTATTGGCTGTGTTGAGCGCTTAACTGATGAATCTATTGCTATGCAAGATTATGCTCGTAAGTTTCAGACAACGTTAGCTTCTGCCTATAACGAGATAAAGTATTTAAAAGAATCGCTAAATATATCAAAAGAAGCTGCTGATACAGATCCACTAACTGGTTTTTATAATCGAGGTCGGTTTGATTTAGATATTGCTGACTTTTGCCGTAATTATTCAGAGCAAACACAGATTCATTCTCTCGCTGTACTTATAATGTTTGATATTGATCATTTTAAGCGTTTTAACGATGATTTTGGCCATCAAAAAGGGGATGAAGTACTTAAGATAGTTGCAAAAAAGGTAAAAGAAAATATTGCTGATACCTCAAATGTATATCGATATGGGGGGGAGGAGTTTTGTATCACGGCTTATTTTGAAACAATAAATGACATGATGGCTTTTGCAGATCGTATTAGATTAGAAATTGCAAAGTTAGTAATTCGTAAAAAGAATGATGTGAATACCAAACGTGCTATTTCAGCAAGTTTTGGCTTGGCAATTTTACGCCCTTTCGCTAATAGCACTGTTTTGGTTGAGCGAGCAGATAGAGCGCTTTATATAGCAAAAACACATGGTCGTAACCGTATTGAGATAGCACCAGATATTTAATAAGTGGCAGAGGGTTATGATTTATCTGGGTTAAAGCCGCTCAATTTAGGGCGATTTAATCCTACTTTAATTTTGTTAAGCAAGTCAGTAAAGCCTAATAGAGGTGTAGCGAATTAGCTCTTAGTCAGTTTTATTTAGATAATTGCATTTTCTTCGTTATTCCTCATTATCAAAGTGTCTTAAACTACTATTAGTAAAAAACTACATAAGCAATTGAAAATACACTCCTTAGATATTATTACCTTAAAAGATAAATAGTCTGAAGGACGCATAAAGTTAACATTTTGCATACAAATTGTGAATAATTGTAACCAGCTAGAGCTAGTTTAAAAAGAGCTTGCTAGTATGGGGAACTCACTTATTTTAAGACTTTGATTTACACTGATGCGGTATGCCTTCTCATTATTAACAGCTCTATGTTTTAGCACTTTGCTTGTTTGCCTTTCGGTGCAAGCAGCACAGACAAGCAAGCATGCTGACGATTATACAGAGCAAGATATAATAACCGATCGTCTGCATTTGAGTTTAAGTGTGGGGGTTGGAGTTATAACCAATCCTTTGCATGGTGGAGAAAATATTCCGCTCGTGCTTATTCCTCAAGTTGCGTTTTATGCAGAGCAATGGTTTTTTGATAATGGCCGCCTTGGTTATTCATTTTTACAAACACCTAAGCATCACTTTAATCTAGTAGGTGAACTCAACTCCGAGTCTCGCTTTTTTATAGATTGGCACCCTAAAAATGTATTTACACTACAAAGTACTGCCCTCAACAATCAGTTCGTAATGCAAGATGAAGTCTCGTCTTCTCGCTATGTTGATATTGATAATTTACATAAACGGCAAATTGCACTCGATGCGGGTATTACTTATCACTATGTAAATAAAGACCATGTTTTTTCGGTTCAGGCTTTACATGATATAACCGATGTTTATCGAGGTGTACGCGCAGCATTGCAGTGGCGGTATCATACTGTGCTAGGAAAGCTCAAAATAAAGCCAACACTTGGAATAAACTATAAATCTGCGGAACTAAATAGCTATTTTTATGGACTTAATGAGGGTGAAACTCAATTTGGCAAAATAGACGTTGGTAGTAGTTGGCAACCTTATGCTAAAATCGATGCCCGTTGGCCGCTAAATAAGGCTGATTCTCTTCGTTTTCATATAGCGTATTATGATTATTCAGCCATGGCTGACAGTCTCTTCTTTACGCGTACTTATTCAATGACTGCCTTTATAGGATTCGATCGTACTTTTTAAGATGAAGTATCCAATATTAATTGTGTTTATAGGCTCACTTTTTAGTGGCAATAGTAATGCACAAGCCACTATTTTTAGCATTTCTCCGAAAGTTTGTGTTGTCTCTGAGCAACAAGATTTTTGCGATCTTGATTTACAGTTTAATTGGCAGCTTAATACCACAAGTGATGTTTGTTTGTACAAAAAAAAGGAGCAGCTTTACTGCGGTCAACAGCAAAGTTCAGGGCAATTTAATTATAAAGCGCGTGTTCAGGTGGAGACCATATACTCCTTAATCAATCCTCATACTGGAGGGGTACTAGCAAAAACAAAGATTGAAGTACAAAGCGCTCATGCTAAAAAAAATAGGCGTAGGCTTCGCTCTCCGTGGAGCTTTTTTTAATTTAGGAGCAACCAATGCCAAAAATTTTACTTGTTGAAGATGATCTCGGTTTACAGCAACTAACAAAAGATTACCTTGAACATAATGGCTTAGAAGTCGCTGTATTAGATCGTGGTGATGAAGTGTTTAGTTACTTAGAAAATAATACACCTGATTTAATGATTTTAGATGTGATGCTGCCCGGTAAAGATGGCTTTAGCGTTTGTAGACAAGTGAGAGATAAGTTTACTTTGCCAATTTTAATGTTAACAGCAAAAGGTGAAGACTTTGATCAGGTACTTGGTTTAGAGCTTGGTGCTGATGATTACGTTGTAAAGCCTGCAGAACCACGTGTATTACTTGCCAGAATAAGTGCACTATTACGCCGAGGACAACCTAATATTAAAGCAAGTGAAGAGCTACAATTTGGCGACTTGGTTATTGAAAAAACTAGCCGCATTGTAAAATTAAGTGAAAGTGAAATAGTGCTTACCTCTCATGAATTTGAACTACTTTGGTTATTAGCATCAAATGCTGGCGAAGTGCTAAGTAGGGATCATGTTCATCAACACATGATCGGCCGTCAGTATGACGGACTCGATCGAACGGTTGATGTACGCATATCTCGAATTAGAAAAAAACTAGGTGATAACAGCGATAAACCTTACCGTATTAAAACGGTATGGGGGCAAGGTTATTTGTTTGTTTCTGATGCGTGGGATCTTTAGCTAATGCAAAATATTAGCTTCCTTTAATGGGAAAACTGTTTACCAGCTTATACGTATATATCATTGTTTCATTATTTGTTGTGAGCGGTGTTATTGAGCAGTTTTGGCCTTATGATGAATCGCAGCAGTTAGTATTGCTAGATGATGAGTTTGGGCAATCTTTATGGTTGCTCTCACAGACTCCTAATGGATTACAAAAATTAAAACATAACTTTGAAAGCAAAGTTATTGCGCGACGAGACTTAATTCTTCCTCAAAAACAACAAGCGCAGCTTAACCAAAATCATTATTTATACTTGTATGACAAAAAACAACGTATTGTTTGGTATGTTGAACTTGGTAATAACTCATTACTTCAAGTAGGACCCGTCGGTGTGTTAACGCCTCAATTACCCTCTGTTTGGCCTTACTTATTACTGCTTATTATTGTTGGCATACCTGTTGGACTTTGGAGCTTTTTACTTTGGCGAGACTTTGCTAAGTTAAGCAAAGCGTGTGCAGCGGTTGAAGGTTCTCAAGATTTTAAGTTAGCGAATACGTCAAAAACATTTTTTTTACCAATTACTGATACCTTAAAAGTTATGCAACAGCGCATTGAATTTTTACTTAGTGCGCAGCAAGAGCTGACTTCGTCGGTATCGCATGAATTTAGAACCCCTCTTGCTCGATTAAAGTTTGCAATAGTGATGTTACAAGAGCAGTTATTGGATGAAAAAGCACATAAGTATTTAACTAATATGAAAACAGACATTAGCGAGCTTGAATCGCTTGTTTCTGAAATGCTTGAGTACGCACGATTAGAGTCTCACCAACCGAGCTTGCAACCTATAAACTGCGACTTAGTAAGTTTGATAAAAATGACCGTTGAAAAACTAAACTTTGAAGCGAGAATCGCTCTTTCCACAAACCTTCCAGAGAGTTTACATTATTATTGTGATAGCCATTTTATGGCCAGAGTGTTTCAAAATTTGATAGGCAATGCACTTAAATACACACATAAACACGTTAAAATTTCACTTTTACAAGAGACAAACCATATCTTACTCATTGTCGAGGATGACGGGCTGGGAGTTACTCCAACAGAGCGAGAAAATGTATTTAAGCCTTTTACTCGATTAGATAAAAGCAGAAAAAAGGATACCGGCGGTTTTGGTCTTGGACTTGCTATCGTTAATAAAATTGTGTCTTGGCACCAAGGTGAATGTAAGGTTACAAATTCGAGTCTAGGTGGGGCTAAATTTATTGTGTGTTTACCGTTTAAATTAAAGACATGAAAAAAGCGCCTATAGGCGCTTTTTTGTGGTTAAAAACCAAAATCAACAAGTAGCAATATAATAGACCGTACTTGATCAAAAAAGTTCTCAGCTATTTTTATTTTTTTCTAGCAATGGCATTAGCATTTGCTCAAGACCATTTAGTTTTACTTCATACATCATCGCAAGTTGACTACCTAGCTTTGAGTCAGGAAATCCCTGCTGTTTAAACCATACTAAATAAGGTTCTGGCAATAATAATAAGGGGCGGCCTGCGTATTTTCCAAACGGCATGATGGTATTAATAGCTATTTTTAGTTGTTTTGGATCCATAAAAAACTACTTATGTATTTAAAGTATGCGTAAGTGTAAGGGATTTTAGAGATATAAAATAGGCTGTGACGGGCAAGAAACAGCCTATTTTGTGAGGGAGTAGGCCCCCTAATTTAATCATTTTATGTTGATTAATTTAAACCAAGTTGAACTCTGATTAGCTGGGATCTAATTGAGTCATAATTAGAACGTGGGCTTATTTAATAAACGTTGTTAGTTTACCTGTTTTTTTTGTAGTGGTGAGTTGGCTTGTAAAGGAATGTAAATAGAATTGCTTTTTATTTTAAAACAAGTAACAAAGTCTTAATTAATTTAAGACTTTGTTACAGATAAACATTCTAAGAATAACTATTTGTCAAACAACTCTTGTTTAACATGTTCTGCAAAACCACTACCTGCTTCTAAGTAAAAGTTATAGGTAGAGTGTACGCCCATTTTTTCAAGTTCTTTTTGCTGATCTGGGTAGTTAGCAATTGCTGTGACTTGACCCTTATAACCAGACGCCTGTAATTGCTCTAGCGCAAAAATATTTTGCATATGTTTTGGCATAGTAAGCATAACCATTTCGACATGAGAGTGATTTACACGTTGCCAAAAATCAGGGTCTGTGGCATCGGCAATTAAGACTTTGCGACCTCTACTAATATGCTTATCTACTACCTCTGGTTTAATATCAATACCTGCCACTAAGTTTGGATGCGTAGCATTTATGGTTTCGTACGCACCTGTACCAATGCGACCCATACCAAAAATGACTATCTTAGTATCATTAAGGTTAACAGGCAGTTCTTCCGCTAGACGTGTTTTACTTTCGAATTTTAGTAGCCATTGTTCTACTTTTACATACAATTCGTTTGAGCGTTTATTTAATGGTGAGGCAATCACAAAAGTAATAGAAACAGCAATCGCCATAACAGCAAGCCACTCGGAAGTGATCATGCCTGTTGTGGCAGCGACTGCACATACAATAAGACCAAACTCACTGTAGTTAGATAGACTGAAAGCGGTAAGCAGTGATGTACGAGCGCGTAGTTTAAATATATTTGTAAACACGTAATAAAGCGCTATTTTAACCGGCAATACAAAAATAAGTATAATAGCAACAATTAAAGAGTTAGTAGTTAGTTCTGCATTTAAACCAATACTTAAGAAAAACCCAACCAGCAGTATGTCTTTTAAATTAAGTAATGATTTTGATAGCTCGCTAGCTTTTTTATGCTGAGCAAACATCATTCCAATTATTAGTGCACCTAAATCACCTTTAAGACCTGCAAATTCAAACGCGCTATAACCTGCAACAAGTGCAAAGAAAAAGCCAAATAATGGGAGTAGCTCGCCATGCTTTGAACGGTTAAGTACCCAATACATTAAAGGGCGTAATACAGGTAATGCAATAATCAGTGCTAACGCCCAAATATTAGGGACTTTCCCTGTACTAATGGCTAAAAAGATTACGGCGAATATGTCTTGCATTACTAATATACCAATTGATATTTTACCGTGTAGGCTTGCCATTTCACCGCGCTCTTCAAGCACCTTTACTGCAAATACAGTGCTAGAAAAGCTAAGCGCAAAACCTACCAGTAAGGCACTTTGCCAACTTAAATCGACAAAAAGTGGAAGGGCGAATACGCCTAGCAACAACATAAAACCACTAAATAATGCACTACTAAAAATAATATGAAGCGTAGCAGGTGCCCAAACCTGAGGTTTAATTAAACTATTAACTTTGAGTTTCAATCCAATACTAAATAATAAAAGAGTGACCCCTAGCGCAGCAATTGTATCAAGCAGTTCGGTACTTTTGTAGCCAGCTAAGTTAAGGGCAAATCCTGCTAACAGAAAGCCTATAAGGGGAGGTAGTTTTAATTGATAAACGGCAAAACCACAAACAAACGCGGTAGCAAAATAGATTAGTTCCATAATTCTTAATATCAGTTCATTTGGTGTTGCAGTGTAGCTAAAAATTGACATCAATGAAAATAAATATCAAAGAAGAACTACATACATTTAATCAATTAGTTGCTTTGTTATGTATGAAAAACACTCACCTAGCACATATTTAATCGTAAATAACATGTAAATAACACTTTTTCACTGACAACCGCTTTTAAATGTGGTTAAGATACTATAACGAAAGAGTTTAAGTTAGAGCATTTAATAGAACATCTTTGCTCTGCTTAAGGAGAAATATATGTTTAAAAAGATTTTAGCATCGGTTGGTATTGGTGCCGCTAAAGTAGATACTATTTTGGAAACAGAGCATTTACAGCCAGGTCAGCTTTTCAATGCACAAATAGTTATTACAGCTGGAGATGTTAACCAGGAAATAGCTGGTTTAGATTTACTACTAATGACTCGTGTAAAAGTAGCCGGTGATGATGGTGATTATTTTACTAACCACGTGATTGATCAATGGCGTATTACAGATATTGGTACCATTGAGCCTGGTGATGTTAAAAGTATTCCTTTTGAAGCACGCCTTCATTCTGAAACACCAATTACAGAGATTAACGCAGGCTATAACCAATCTCATGTGTGGTTAGAAACAGGGTTAGATATTGATTTAGCACTTGACCCAACAGATAAAGATCATTTGCATATTTACCCAAATGAAGCCGTTAAAACCTGTATGCAGGCGATGGAAAAGTTAGGTTTTAGTTTAATGAAGGCTGACGTTGAGAAAGGTCATCTGCGTGCATCTACCTTTCAGTCTGTATCTGGGTGCTATCAAGAGCTTGAATACAAACCCAATAGTAGAAGTTTATTTGGCATTCAAGAGATTGAGTTGTCGTTTGTACCTGAAGCGCACAAAACACATGTTTTAATTGAGCTAGACCGTGCGTTTAAAGGTGATGGTTATATTGATTTAACAATAGAGCATGATCACGTGAATCTTTCTCAGTTGTGTGATCAACTAGAGCGCTTATTTGCTTAATATAAATTAACTAGTGAATAATTTTTTATTAAACCCAGCCTAGGCTGGGTTTATTGTTTATAGGATTTAAAATGCAATTTAAATGTGAGCAGTTTAATGCTTTAGATGCACATACTCTTTTTACTATTATGCGCGGACGTGTTGACGTATTTGTTGTAGAGCAGGAGTGCCCTTACCCTGAACTTGATGATGTAGATATTGCATTAAATACACAGCATCTATATACATTAGGTAATGGGCAACTACAAACTTATGCGCGATGCTATGAAAAAAATGAGCAATACAGCGCAATAGGACGTGTGCTAGTAAATAAAAGCGCGCGTGGTAAAGGTCATGCTGCTTCACTTGTAAGAAAAGCTATAGAGTGCTGTAAAGAGCAATGGCCTGAACGAGATATTTATATTGGTGCACAAACCTACTTGCTCGAATTTTATCGCTCATTTGGTTTTGAGAATTTTTCAAAAGAATACGTTGAAGACGGTATTCCTCACCAAGATATGATTTTAAAAGTGACAGGTACAGATTAAACTAAACTTACAAAAATCAGCCTATACTAGCAATTGTTTATTTGAGTCTCTTAGTCGTTTGTTATTGATATTAACAGATATAAAAAAGCCCACTAATGTGGGCTATTTTAATTAATGACGCTTTAAAAATTCAGATATTACCTAGCTTAATAATGAATTTAAAAATACCATACCAATAGCGAGTGGGCATACAAACTTGGTATACCAAGGCCATACTTTCCAAAACAATGTATTGTGGATCTTAGGGTTACCTTCTTGAATTGCCTTAAGTAAAGAGCCTCTATACCAAATCCAGCCTACAAATAGACAGCACATAAGGCCGAGTAAAGGCTGAGCTACCTTTGTAGTAAGAGTAATAACGAGTCCAAATAAGCTGCCAAGATTACACACAATTACAATACTAACGACTGTGATTAAAGCACCAATCAACCAAGTAGCTTGTACGCGTTTCATTGCAAAGCGCTCTACTGTGTAAGATACAGGAGCTTCAAGCATAGAAATAGATGAAGTTAATGCAGCAATACTCATCAGCGCAAAAAAAGCAAAACCTACAAACACACCTACACTACCCATACCATCAAACAATGCAGGTAATACCTGAAATACCAAAGTGTCTTCAGAAAGGAGTTTACCTGTTATTGGTGAGAATATCTCTACGCCTTGTGCTTGAGCAACATACATAGCAGGAATAATCAGTAAGCCTGCCACAAAGGCAATAAACACATCAATAAGTGTGACATAAGCACCTAATGAAACAAGATTTTCTTTTTTGCTGATGTATGAGCCATATATGATCATCACGCTAGTACCAAGTGATAGCGAGAAAAAAGCTTGCCCTAATGCACTTACCAATAATTCAGCATCAAAAATAGATGAAAAGTCAGGGACAAGATAGGCCTTTAAACCTTCCATTGCTCCATCTTGTGTCATTACGTAGGCAATTAATAAGAATAAAATACCGAGTAATGCAGGCATTAAACGCTTTGACCATTTTTCTATACCGTTTTCGACACCACGACTAATAATAGCGACCGTTAATACAATAAAGACAATGGTAAATATGATATTTCGCGAGAGTGACTGCTCACTAAGCCAAGTTGAAGCTGACTCAGCACCAACGAGTGTCGTGATAGGTTCAGCGGTTGCACTTAGCATCCAACCGGCAACAATTGCGTAAAAGCTTAATATAAAGCCAGCACATAAAATACCACCAAAACCAACAATAAATGCAAAGTGTTTTTGCCAAGGTTTGTTTGATATTTTTTTGAAGCGAAGAAACTGCGTTAGCTTGTCCATAGCGACCAATCATAAGTTCAGCCATTAGAGCAGGATAAGCTAGAAAAAAGGCTAGCACTAAATAGGCGACTAAAAACGCAGCACCACCATTACTAGCTGTTTGTGTTGGAAATCCCCAAATGTTGCCCAAACCAACGGCAGAGCCTGCGGCTGCCATAATAAAACCAAAACGAGAACTAAACTCGCCTCTAATTGCGCTCATATTATTATACTTCTCTATTTTTTGACGGCGCTGACAATCTACTGGAAATGTAAATAAATAAAAAGTGCTTATTTGTCGATTTAACACAATTTAGTAAGGCTATTGTATGATGTGGGCGCTATTTTTAGTAAATGTTATCGTATTGTTAAGTTTAACAGGTTGTTCTCGTTTTAAAATGCTTATTACGGTGTGTAACTAATATTTTATGCTTTGTGGTGCTGATCAATAATAAGGGTAAAGCAAGCCCCACCTAATTTATTACTTTTACTTACATTGACACTGCCATGATGCCAATCAGCGACTTTTTCGACAATTGCTAGACCTAATCCGTAGCTTTTATCTGCACGGTTACGATGTTCTTCTTCTCTAAAAAATGGACTAAATACATTTTTAAAATTTTCTTTTGCGATACCAGGGCCGTCATCCTCAACGGTTATTATAAGTTGTCGATCGTAAACTTTAGCGCTTAGGTAAATATGTTGTTCAGCAAAGTCACAGGCATTGGTTAGTAAATTAGTAATCGCACGCGCAAGCCAGTGAAGATCCGCATTAATAATATCACGTGTGCTATTGTGTTGTACGTTGAGCATTTGCGATTCAAGTTTAGGTGCAAGCTGTACTAAAATATCATCAAGGTAGTGCTTTATATTAGTCGAAGAGTAGGTCAGTTTATTCGCGTTTTGTTCAAGTGTTGAAAAAGCTAAGTAGCTTTTTAGCATCGACTCCATATGGTCTAAATCGTTTTCCATACGGGATAAATACAGTTTTATTTTTTTTCGTCATGACTATCGATGGCGGCATCTAATCCAAAACGCAGACAAGCAATAGGCGTACGTATATCGTGAGATAAGCTTGAAGCCATTAGTTTGTTTTCAGCGACTAATTTTTCTATTTGGCTTGCCATCCTATTAAACGTTAGCTCTACATCTTTGATATAGGTAAAGTACGAGACTTTAATTCGGACCTGTATATTGCCTGATGCAAACTTTTTTTGCCGCTTCATTTAATACAGTCAAACGTTTAGCTAACGGCGCAATAATAAACCCCATAAAGACACATAGTCCGGCATAAAATAGCAGTGTTAAAAATATATCATTGCGTTGTTCGGTGTCTGCACGTTTATCAAGTCGCATTGATATATGAAAAGGGTTTAACGTTTGGTTGCTATACAGCATATAAAAGCCTTGTTGATCTTCTAAAATCAAACCGCCTGGTGTGTGCATTTGCAGTAGTAACGAAGGGGGAAGGGCGAGGGATTCATTAAGTTTGTAATCAATTGATAAACCAAACTCATTAGCGAGTTGTTTTACATATGCGCTGCGCTCAGAAGTAGGGGTATTAGCCAATTGTTTACTAAAGCCCATCATCATTTTATTTTGCACACTAAATTCATCTTGTGGGATATGTGCTTGTTGGCTAAATGCATCAATCAGCCAGCCAAGTACCACAATAGATAAAAGTGCGCTGCCTAAGAGCGATATATAAAACTTTTTCATTTAAATTAACATCACTTAATTACCACGCAGTAGAAACTAATAAATAACCACGACCCCATATTGTTTTTATTTTTTCTGGATTTTGTGGATCGTCATTAAACTTTTTACGTAATGCTGAAATAAGCACATCAACGCTTCTATCAAGACCATCATATTCTCTGCCTTTAGTTGCTTTAAAAACAGCGTCACGAGACACTACTTGCCCTGCATTACTCGCTAAATAGTGAAGTAATAAGTACTCAGCACTCGAAATATTTACGTCTTGTTCGCTGAATTTTACATTTCTAGATTCGGTATTTATGCTCAATGAACCTACATTTACAACGCTTTCGTTTGCCAGTGATTTGTTTGGTTCACTGCTTTGACGCAGTGCTGTTTTAATTCTCGCTAAAAGTGCGCGAGGTCGAACCGGTTTCATTATGTAATCGCTTGCGCCAACTTCTAAGCCAATGACTTCATCCATTTCTTCATCGCGTGCAGTGAGCATTATAATAGGTGCGTTATAAAAGCTGCGAAGCTCTCTACATACGCTAATACCATCTTGCCCTGGGAGCATAATATCAAGCAGTACGATATTGGGATTAAGAGTTTTTACCTGACTTACAACTTCATCGCCTCTGTGGCAAACATGTGTTGAATAGCCTTGCTCAGTTAAATATTCTGCAACCCATTGAGCAAGCGATACATCGTCTTCTACAAGTAAAATAGTACCGTAGTTATCCATAAATTATCCTTAATACATTGGTTAAAATAATCGCCAGCGACGTTTTTTGTCTATTTTGGTATACCCATTGAAGCTTGACTTCGGCAATACTAATTATTTTAGATGTATTGCTGTCAAATAGTTCAAATGAAATACTTTGCTGTGAATCAAATGCGTAATTAAAAGTACCGCTTTGTTGCTTGAGCCAGCATTGCATAATATATTTTGAAGTCGCATCACGTAGGCAGTAATTACCAATGGCAGGTTGCTCCCATGTAAGCGAAACATCAGCATAACAATTTCGCCCTTCGCGTAATGCAACACAGGTATCGGGGACTGCTATGAGTGCCTGTGGAGGCTCCTGAGCTTTAACAGTAAAAGTACTGTGTAAGAACAATAACAAACAGATCCATCTAAAAGACATAACGTAGGCCTACCTTGGCTTTGTGTTGATACCCTTGTGAAATAATAGGGCTGTCGTCAATTTCTTTTGAAAACCATGTGGTAAGCCAGCCGGCTAAAAAGACCCAGTCCTGGCTCATTGGGTACTCAGCATGAAACTCAAAGATAATACTTGTACTTGCATTGCTACTGTACAAAGGACGAATGCTAGTCGCTTCATCAGCATCTATACCGAAGTAATAATTAGTGAAATCAGCAGAATAAGCACTTACGCCAACACCAGATCTAAATTCCCAGTTTTTCCATGGTAAAATGTGGCTAAAAAAGCTATTCACAACCCAACCATTGTGTGCCCCAGATACATCATGGAGGTATTCAAAAGAGAATTGTGAATTTTCAAATCGACGGGATAGCCTAAGACCAACGTCAAAGTCATAATTACGTTTTTTTATGCCTTTGAGTTCTTTTATGACACCATCGTTATAAAATCCGAGGCCTTTTTCGTCAAACCCTGCTTGAGTATTTGTGCCTAATATATCTAGACCCCAATCAAATTTATCTACGAGGCTGTAGCCTATTACAAGGCCACCGCTGAGTTGATTGTGATCAAAATCAAGGTAAAATTTATCGTAGGAAACTGCAAGGCTTAAATCAAGCTCAACGCCTTTATCGTAAGACTCAATCCCGACAAGGTAAGAATCTTCAATATAAAAGCCTGCACCAGCACTCCAATCCCATGCAAAACCTTGGGTTGGCTCTAACGTATTATCTGCATAATAGCGGTTACTTGCCATGCTTGATGTGCTAAAAAGGCAGAAAAAAAGCAGTGTTATGCTCAGTAAAGTATGGTTAAGCAAAGCGTTTTTCATCCCTAGGAGCCTAATTATTATTTTTTATTGTGCGTAGTATATTGTTAATTCATTCCTTTAATCTGTAAAAAAATGTAGTCAATACAAAATTTACTGAACTTTAATTTTATCGATTAATATACTGCTTAAGTAAAATTGCATCATAGGTGTTAATGCACTAATTTCCGTTCTGCTGCATGGGCCACTAAGTTTTGTAAGGCTTGATAATTTAGAAAGCGTTTTATATTGAGGAATTTGAATATCTTTTCCAAGTCTTTCAATGCGAGCCTCATCAGTATTTTGTTGATGAACGAAAGCAACAACTTCAAGCTCATTAGTGATTTTTTGTTCTTCACTAAAGCTATAAATTAATGGCTCACGATGAAAACTTGCACTATCGATAGATGATTTAGCAAACCAAACAACATCACCTGAAGCTTTATGTGTTAAGCGCATACTAACCTGTGCAAAAATTGCGGCACACTGTTGGGTTGGGTATTGTTGAGCAACATTTGAATAAAGAGTATAAGGTGTCTCTGGTTGCTTTATTGCGTACTTGGTATCGTCTGTGAAAGTTAAGTCAAGTTGCTGAATAGTCAGTGTGTAATCACTGTTATCTTTAGTTGATACTTTTAGCTGTTTATCGTTCAGTGCTTGGCTAATTTGCGATAAAAGTTTATCGGTCACGCTCGCCTTGTCTGTAATGATTTTTACTGTTTGGTTTCTAACTACATTATGGGCTGGAAGTTGCACAGACTTAACTTTTGGAGACGAATGCTCAGTGATGTACTCAAGTTGATAAGTCTGACTTTTTAATGTTGGCTTTAATGGCATAGCCAGTGGTTCGGCTGGCTGTTTTGTAAGAGTACAACCAGTTGATAATAAGATAAAAAGTGACAAAACAAAAAAACGCATAAGTACTAAACACTCACTAAAAAATAAATAATTTTCATATTGTACGTTAGTCCAAACAAAACTTCATGATATTATCTACGCAGATGCAATTTAAAAGATAAAGTTTATAAAAATGAAGTACCTCAATTCTTTATTGTATTGCCTCTGTGCTTTGTGTTTGCTGTTTAGCTCTGTGGGTTTTGCAGCAAAAGCGGATCCTGATTGGGATGCATTTGTAAAAAAGTATGGTCGTTACGCCGATAAAAAACTAAAGAGTAAGGGTATACCAGGTGCTGCGCTTTCTATAGTAAGTAAAAATAACGTAGATTATATTCACACTATGGGTGTAACTAGTGCACGAAATGGACAAAAAATTAATAAACACACTCGGTTTAGACTCGCGTCTGTTTCTAAAACATTTGCAGGTTCATTATCAGTTAAATTGGCGAATGACGGGCTACTGGATTTAGACAGAGCTGTTAGCGATTATATAACTGATTTTAAAGGGACTGTTTATCAAGATGATCTAAAGGTGTTTCATCTATTAAGCCATTCGAGTGGGTTAGTTCCCAATGCGTACGACAATTTAATTGAATCTCGTATGGATTACCCAAGTATTGTTGAGAAATTACTTGGCGTTGAGCCTATTTGTAAACCAGGCAAGTGTTACGGCTATCAAAACGTAATGTTTAGTCTTATAGGCGATGTGATACTACAAAGCACCTATAAAAGTTACGAACAGTGGTTACAAGAAGCTATTTTTGAACCTTTAAAGATGAGTGATGCAAGCCTAGGTTTTGAAGCAATGGTACATAATAAAAATTATGCATTACCTCATGTGCGGAGTAAAAAACGCTGGTATAGCGCAAAGCTTAAAAAAAATTATTATAAAGTGGGGCCCGCAGCTGGTGTAAATGCGAGCGCAAGTGATATGGCTATTTGGTTAAGAGCGCAGCTAGGGCAATATCCTGATGTTTTATCATTAGATATACTCGCAAAACAAACACGTCCTTATACGCATACAAAAAAGAAATGTATCGGCGAGTATGGAAAAAACACCTTAATGAAGCTTATTACGGACTAGGTTGGCGCGTTTATAACTACGCAGATGAAACACTTTACTATCATAGTGGCTGGGTGCAAGGATATAGAAGTGATGTAGTTGTATTTCCACATTTAAACACCGGTTTTAGTTTAATTGTGAACGCTGAAACAGGCGTAATAAATGAACTCACGACAGAATTTATCGACCGGCTATTAGCCTATAAACGAGGTGAGAAAATATGAATAAAAAAATATTGATAATCAGCTTTTTAATCATCTCATTTAATTGTAGTTTGGCATTTGCAGTACCTGATGAGATATATTTATTTCGTCATAGTGAAAAGCTAACGGGTAAAAACCCTGAACTCTCCGAGGCAGGAAAGGCACGCGCTAATAATTTAGTTACTTTGTTTAAAGAATACCGAAATATACATATTTTCAGCAGTAACTATAAGCGTACGTTACAAACAGCGGCCCCTCTGCAGGCTCATTTTAGTACAGATATAAATATATACAATGCCAGTCAACTTTTTGATTTGAAAATCAAATTGCTAAAATTAAACGGCGTGGTGGTTGTTATAGGGCATAGCAATACAACACCAGCACTGGCCGAACTACTTTTAAATGAAAAAGTGCCGGCTATGAGTGAGATACAATTTACTCAATACTTTAGGTTGAACAAGAAGCCGAATGGTAATGACACTGAATATGATGTGACGCATCATAAAATGAGTTTTTAAATTAAAACCGCTAAATAATAAAAAACCAGCATTAAGCTGGTTTTATATTTGGCTAACTAAATTACAAAAAATAGCTTAGTTACGCGGTAAGTGTATTTTTTTCTCAACACTTTGACGGTAAAGCACGATAGTGTGACCAATTGTTTGTAGCTTAGTTGCACCCGTTTCACGAACGATTGCTTCAAAAATAAGTGCTTTTGTTTCACGATCATCAGTTGGAACTTTAACTTTGATTAATTCGTGAATTTCTAATGCACTTTGAATTTCAACTACTACGCCTTCGGTTAAACCGTTAGAACCTAGTAAAACTACAGGCTTGAGGCTATGTGCCTGACCTTTTAAAAACTGCTTTTGTTTGTTTGATAATGTCATGTTTATACAAATTTTGCTGAATATGGCTTGAATTAAGGGTATTCTAACGCCATCTAGAGAATATTACTAATTAGTTGCGTGTTAATTTATGACAAATAAAAAACAGTCAGCCAGTTCACAGCGATGGCTGAAAGAACATTTTGATGATAAATATGTTCAAGAAGCGCAAAAAAAAGGCTGGCGTTCCCGAGCGGTTTTTAAATTAGATGAAGTACAAAATAGAGATAAGTTACTTCGTCCTAGTATGACCGTTGTTGACCTAGGGGCAGCGCCAGGGAGTTGGTCACAATATTTGGTTGAAAAAGTAGGTGACAAAGGCCAAGTAATTGCATGTGATATATTACCTATGGACTCCCTTGCAGGTGTTGACTTTTTACAAGGAGACTTTCGTGAAGAGGCTGTATTAAATGCGTTACTAAAACGTATTGATGGTAAAAATGTTGATGTGGTACTCTCTGATATGGCACCAAATATGAGTGGCAATAACTCAGTAGATCAAGCGGGCAGCATGTATTTGGTAGAACTTGCGCTAGATATGTGTAGTCAAGTACTAAAGAAAAATGGCGCATTTATAGTTAAAGTTTTCCAAGGAGAAGGCTTTGATCAATACTTGCAAGATGTACGTAATAGTTTTAAAGCAGTGAAAATACGCAAACCTGATGCCTCACGTGCCCGTTCTCGGGAAGTATATATAGTAGCGACCGGATACAAACTATAGTACAGTTGCTTGGCGTTTAGTTGAATTTAAATTAATTGGATACAAGAGGTTAACCCCTTGAGCGATATGGCGAAAAATTTAATACTATGGCTTGTGATAGCAGTTGTACTGATGTCAGTCTTTCAGAGCTTTAATGGAGGCGAGAAAGTTGATCGTCAAACAAACTACGATCAATTTGTTAAAGATGTCCGCAGTGGCTCAATACAAGAAGTGGCAATAGAGAGCACCAGTGGAACAATCACAGGTACTAAAAATAATGGTGAGCGCTTTCAAACCATTATTCCAACTTACGACAAAGACATTTTAAATGACTTACTTAAAAATGATGTAAATGTGAAAGGTGTAAGGCCTGAAGAACAATCATTCTTAGCAAGTATATTTATTTCTTGGTTCCCGATGATACTGCTTATAGGTGTATGGATATTCTTCATGCGTCAAATGCAAGGCGGTGGCGGCAAAGGCGCTATGTCATTTGGTAAGAGTAAAGCGCGCTTGATGAGCGAAGATCAAATTAAAACAACGTTTGCTGATGTTGCAGGTTGTGATGAAGCGAAAGAAGATGTTACCGAGCTGGTAGATTTCTTACGAGATCCTTCAAAATTTCAAAAGCTTGGCGGTAGTATTCCTAAAGGTGTACTCATGGTTGGCCCTCCAGGTACCGGTAAAACGTTACTTGCAAAGGCTGTTGCTGGTGAAGCTAAAGTCCCATTTTTTACAATTTCTGGTTCAGACTTTGTTGAAATGTTTGTTGGTGTTGGTGCATCACGTGTACGTGACATGTTCGAACAAGCTAAAAAAGCAGCACCTTGTATTATCTTTATAGATGAGATTGATGCTGTAGGTCGTAAGCGTGGCGCAGGAATGGGCGGTGGTAACGACGAGCGCGAACAAACACTTAACCAAATGTTAGTAGAGATGGATGGCTTTGGTGGTAACGAGGGTATTATCGTTATTGCTGCAACAAACCGCCCAGATGTATTGGACCCTGCACTTCTTCGTCCAGGTCGTTTTGACCGTCAAGTTGAAGTCGGTTTACCAGACATTCGTGGTCGTGAGCAAATACTTAAAGTACATATGCGTAAAGTGCCATTAGGCGATAACGTAGAAGCGGCTTTAATTGCTCGTGGTACACCTGGTTTTTCAGGTGCTGATTTAGCTAACTTGGTAAACGAAGCAGCCCTTTATGCTGCTCGTGGAAATAAACGAGTTGTCAGCATGGCTGAGTTTGATGCCGCTAAAGATAAAATTATGATGGGCGCAGAGCGCAAGACCATGGTAATGAGCGAGCAAGAAAAAGCAATGACAGCTTATCACGAAGCTGGTCATGCGATTGTAGGTCGTATGGTACCAGAGCATGATCCTGTTTATAAAGTATCTATTATTCCACGTGGCCGCGCGCTGGGTGTAACAATGTACTTACCTGAACAAGACCGTGTTAGTCATTCAAAAGAGCTTTTAGAGTCGATGATTTCTAGTCTTTATGGTGGCCGTATTGCTGAAGCGCTTATTTACGGTGCAGATAAGGTAACAACGGGTGCGAGTAATGACATTGAGCGAGCTACGGATATTGCTCGTAAAATGGTTACCCATTGGGGCTTGAGTGAAAAACTAGGTCCGTTATTATACGCTGAAGATCAGAACGAAATGTATATGGGCGGTGGTTCAAGCCGTGCATCTAGCATGTCAGACGATACAGCAAAAGTAATAGATGCTGAGGTTCGATTGCTTTCAGATCGCAACTATCAACGAGCAGAAGAGATATTAAAAGAAAATATAGATATCCTTCATTCAATGAAAGATGCGCTAATGAAGTACGAAACCATCGATGCTAAACAGATTGATGATTTAATGGCACGCCAACCAGTGCGTGAGCCGCGTGATGCACATGATCGTCATGAAGCAAAACCGGTAAAAGCGGAAGCATCTCAAGAACCAGTTGTTGATGAAAGTTCAAAAACTGATGATTCATCAAAAAAAGATGAAACAAACCTTGATGACAAAGCTGAATAATCGTTAAAATAGAAAACGAAAGCCCCGAAATTCGGGGCTTTTTTGTATCCGCTATTAATACTGGTTCTGTTCTATTGGTATTAGAAAAAGAATAAAGGTTAGTAATGACTACTATATTAAAGCTTCCGAGAGGCCGCGCGCTTAATTTTGAAAAGCCCGTTATAATGGGAATCTTAAATGTAACGCCGGATTCATTTTCTGATGGAGGGCAGTTTTTAGATCCTGCAGTTGCACTAAAGCGCGCAATGCAATTATTACAAGATGGCGCGCAAATTATAGATATAGGGGGGGAATCTACCCGCCCAGGTGCACCTGATGTTAGCTTAAATGACGAACTGGCCCGAGTAATTCCCGCTATTAAAGCAATACGAGAGCACAGTGATTGCGCTATTTCAGTCGATACCAGCAAAGCGCAGGTAATGGATCAAGCAATACTTGCGGGTGCAGATATAGTCAATGATGTAAGAGCTTTGCAAGAACCAGATGCCTTAGAAACTGTTGCGCAGTACGAAGACGTAGCAATTTGTTTGATGCATATGCAAGGGCAACCTCGTAGCATGCAATTTGCACCTCATTACGATAATTTGTTTGCAGATATAAATATATTTTTTAGTGAGCGCATTAAAGCGTGTGAACGCGCAGGGATTAAGTTTGAACGGCTTATTTTAGACCCTGGTTTTGGATTTGGAAAAACACTTAGCCATAACTATCAAATATTGGCTAAGTTTGATCACTTTAATAAATTAGGTTTGCCGTTATTGGCCGGTTTATCTCGTAAATCGATGATAGGTAATTTATTAAACAGAGAAACAAGTGACCGGTTAGCTGGCAGCTTAGCAGGTGCGTTAATCGCAGTGCAAAACGGCGCAAAAATTATTCGTGTACACGATGTAAAAGAAACAGCAGATGTACTTAATGTACTGCAAGCCTGCGAACAAGGGGTTTTATAAATGAAAGAAAGAAAATATTTTGGTACTGATGGTGTTCGTGGATTGGTTGGTACCGCACCCATTACACCCGAGTTTGCAATGAAATTAGGTTGGGCCGCTGGGCGTGTTTTATCTAAAAATGGTACTAAAAAAGTTATTATTGGAAAAGATACACGTATTTCTGGTTATATGCTTGAAACGGCAATTGAGTCTGGCTTTATTGCCGCTGGAATTGATGTTGTACTACTTGGGCCCATGCCAACTCCAGCAATAGCTTATTTGGCACAAACTTTCCGCGCAGAAGCTGGTGTTGTTATTAGTGCTTCACACAATCCATATTATGATAACGGTATTAAGTTTTTTAATGGCAGTGGCTTAAAGCTTGATGATGCCGTTGAGCTACAAATAGAAGCGATGCTAGATGAGCCAATGACATGTGTAGCCTCAGACAAACTAGGTAAGGCGAGTAGGTTACCCAGTGCCGATGGTCGTTATATTGAGTTTTGTAAAAGCCAGTTCCCGCAAGGGTTATCGCTTGAAGGCTTGAAGATAGTTGTTGATTGTGCAAACGGAGCAACGTATCACATAGCTCCTTCCGTTATGCGAGAGTTAGGTGCAGAAGTCATTACTTTTGCATGTGAGCCTAATGGTGTGAATATTAATCATGAATGTGGTGCTACACATGTAGATACTCTAAAGCGTAAAGTACTCGAATTTAAAGCAGATGTAGGCATTGCCTATGATGGCGATGGCGACCGCGTAATGATGGTTGATCATAACGGGCGTGTATTTGATGGTGATGACCTCGTTTATATTATTGCTTGCCAAGCCGCTCAAGATGATAACTTAGGTGGTGGTGTTGTTGGTACTGTTATGTCGAATATGGGTTTAGAAAATGCGCTAAACGCAAAAGGTATTGAGTTCGCTCGCAGTAAAGTGGGCGATCGTTACGTGATGGAACTATTGCAGCAAAAAGGTTGGAAAATTGGCGGTGAAAGTTCTGGGCATGTATTGAATCTTGATTTAATTAATACAGGTGATGGTATTATTTCAAGTTTGCAAGTTTTAGCTGCAATGGTTGCGCAAAATCATACCTTACAAGATTTAGGGGCCGGTTTTGTTAAGTATCCAATGAAAATGATAAATGTACGTTATACCCCAGGGACAGATCCAACGAAGGCTGAAGAAGTACTTGCTGCTGTAGCTCAGGTTGAACAAATTTTAGGTAATAAAGGCCGTGTTTTGCTGCGTAAGTCAGGCACTGAACCAGTGGTTCGTGTTATGGTTGAAGCCGAGCAAGAAAAGATTGTAATCGACAGTGCTCAAAAAATTGCAGCTGTTGTAGAATCTATGAGCAAACAAACTGATTAATAACAATAACCTCTTGTAACTTTGGGTGAGAAAAGTTAATATCTCGCCCGCTTTCTAATGTGGAGTGGATAATGGCAATACGCAAGGCGATGGTCGCGGGCAACTGGAAAATGAATGGCTCTTTGGAGCTTGTTAAACAAATGTCTGATGCTATTAACGATGTAAAATCACAAGAGATGGACATTGTTTTATTTCCTCCATTCCCACTTGTACCAGCAATGATAGCTAGCGGTGTTTCTACAGGGGCTCAAACTGTTTCTGAAAATTCACCAGGTGCATTCACTGGTGAAGTTGATGCGCAGCTTATAAAAGATTTAGGTGCAACTTACGTACTCGTTGGTCATTCTGAACGACGCAGTATTTATAACGAAAGTAATGTAACAGTTGCTGAAAAGTTTGCTAGAGCACAGCAAGTTGGTTTAATACCCATTTTATGTGTAGGCGAAAGCGAAAGTGAACAAGAAAACGGTCAAACCGAACAAGTAGTTGCTGCACAAATTGATGCAGTAATTGAGAAATTAGGTGTAGCAGCACTGAAAGATTCTGTGATAGCATATGAACCCGTTTGGGCCATAGGCACAGGTAAGACTGCATCGCCGGAGCAGGCACAAGCTGTTCATAAATTTATCCGTGATAAAATTGCCTCACTTGAGAGCAATTTAGCACAAGGGCTTACCATTTTATATGGTGGTAGCGTTAATGAAAAAAATAGCGAATTATTATTTGCACAAACAGATATAGATGGCGGCTTAATTGGCGGCGCAAGTCTAAAAGCAGAATCTTTTACTGCAATCTGCAACAGTGCAAAAGGGACCGTATAAGATGTACGAAATATTATTAGTAGTTTATTTAGTTGTGGCTTTAGCGCTAGTTGGAATGGTTTTAATCCAACAAGGTAAAGGCGCTGATATGGGTTCTTCATTTGGCGCAGGTGCATCAAGCACTGTTTTTGGTTCGTCAGGTGCTGGTAACTTTATGACAAAAACAACCACAAGCCTAGCAACGGTATTTTTTGTTTTAAGTATAGTGTTAGGAAACCTAACTGCTGGTCAAATTAAACAGACTGACGAATGGGAAAACCTAGGAGCAGCTCCTGCAGCAGAAACTGTAGTTCCTATTGAAGAAGATGTTCCAGTAACATCTACTAAAGAGCAAAGCTCTGATGTACCAAACTAATTTAGCGTAAAGCTATCGTTAAACGATTTATCCTCCTCAAATAAATCATATGTTTAACACCTGAGTGAAAGTTTAAAATGCGGATGTGGTGGAATTGGTAGACACGCCACCTTGAGGGGGTGGTGCTTTAGGGCATGGGGGTTCAAGTCCCCCCATCCGCACCAAATTTAGAAACCAGTATCATTTATGTTACTGGTTTTTTATATCTTAATTTTATGATGAATGTTTTTGTACATAATTGATGCTTATTTAAAATAATAGGCTTATTTATGAAAAAATAGAAAAAAACTAGAATTATTACAAATTTAGCTCACACTTATGAGTATTAAGCCGATAAAGAATATAGACAATAAAATAAGGTAGCACAGTATGGCTTCAGGCTTCTCTTTTCAAAACCTAAGCATCACTAAAAAGATACATGCAATAACATGCATTGCGGTAGTGGCTTTTGTAGTGATCGTATTGATAAACTATTTAGCGATGAATGATAACAAAGTTGCTCTCGATGAAATGAGTAGTTCATCGTATAAAGTAGTTAAGTTAACTTCAGCAAATGTAGGTCTCTTAGAAAAATTAGACGAACTTTATACTCAGGCGGTTACATTTGGTGAGCAAGATCTCATCGTTAAAGCTGATGATGTATATAAAACGATAGAATCTAACATTACATTAATAACTCAATTGAGTAGCTCTTATATTAACAATGATATTATAAAAGAGCTGTCAGATTACGAAAAAATATCATCAAACATTGCTAGTGGTATGGTTAACGGCACAGCAGATTTTAGTAAAATACAGCAACAAGCCCAGCTTAAAACAAGTTTGTACGGTTCTGTTTTAGACAGTTTCAAAGGAGCGCAACAAAAAGCCGATAACCGTTTTTTTGAGCTTGTTGCTAGTACAAAAACTCGTTCTGATGAAGCATTAACACTAATGCTAGCTGTATCTATTATTTCCTTAATTTTATTATTGTTTATGGCTATTTGGATAGCAAAGAACATTGGTTCATCTGCAAGCGAAGCCGCTAATAATTTAAGTCTGTTAGCAAGTGGAAATGGCTCTTTAAGTACACAGCTAGCAGTTAATTCAGAAGATGAAATCGGTCAAGTATCTATCAACTTTAATGCCTTTATAGCCTTATTAAGAGAGACGGTATTAGAAGTTATTGCTGTTTGTGAGCCTCTGATGGAAAACTCAACACGACTAGTCCAAGGTATGGAGCAAGCTGAGCGTGCTACAACTAAGCAGACTACGGATGCTGAAATTGTTAAACAATCCATGGAAGAAATGAAGCAGAGTGTTGGCGATATATCACAATCTGCAGCGAGCGCCTCTCATGCAGCACAAACTGCAGAAAAAGAAGTAGAACAAAGTCGCACTCAAGTGCAAACGTCTGTGACCGCTTCTCGTACGCTTAGCGATGAGATAAATCAAGCAGCAACTACAATTAACAAACTTGCAGATGATACGAAAAATGTATCACAAATTTTGAATGTTATAACTTCAATTGCAGATCAAACTAACTTACTTGCTCTTAATGCAGCTATTGAAGCTGCACGAGCAGGTGAGCATGGACGAGGTTTTGCTGTAGTTGCTGATGAGGTTCGTGAACTTGCATCTCGTACTGCGCATTCTACTAATGAGATCCGCGAGTTACTGGGTGCATTAACGACTGCTGCAAATGAGTCTGTAACCGCTATGACCTCTGCACGTGATATGGCAACAGACAATGCGACGGCAGCAGAGAAAACAGGTATTTCAATTGAGAAAATAGCAGAGCAAATGCTAGAAATTAATGGTATGAATTCGCAGATAGCTGCTGCGACAGAAGAGCAAACGTCTGTAGCTGCCATGGTTGTTGAAAATGTATCTAATATGCATGTATCATTTGAAGACACAATGGATTCATTACTTGCTGTACGTGATGTTGCCAAAAACTTACATTACTTATCTGATAACCTACTTGATGCAACCGCTAAGTTTAGAATTGAATAATCAAGAGGGTCATTAAAATTATCATAAAGCCTCCACTAGGAGGTTTTATTGTTTTTAAAGGCAAGTTTTAGAACAAAATTCAGTAATTACAAATGAACTGAGCGTTACTAGGGCGTGTTGATCTTTGGCAGTTTAATTTGCACCATGCAGTTTGCTATTTAAGCAAGGCAGAGCCTGTGATGTGTGGTTGTTCCCCATAAATAGGCAATAACTCAGCATAAATGCCAAACATGCGCTGCCCTTTTTGCTCTTTCTAGGAGCGGTTAACTCTTTGTTGCTTGGTTTTTACTTATTCTTACACGGATGCAAGCCAGTTGGGTAACTCATCACTAGGTTACAAACCTCACGCCACGATTCAATCTTCCTTGGATGGAACAAATTTCAATCCACAAAGTTCAACACGCCCTAGTGTTTTATTGACGACTTAAATACGCTCTTATTACATTCTGCATTTAACTTTTTTGCAGATATAAAAAAACCACTAAACAGTGGTTTTTATGTTTATAAGTTAACAATTAAAACGTGGCAATCACTTTGACTTTATCACTAACTTTAGCGCTATCAATATAACCAATAGCGTCGCCATTGGCGGCAACAAAGTCAATTACAGCTTGGTCAGATGCAAGCTTTTCAGGCGGGGTACCCTTACCTGTAAATACGAGCTTAGACCAATATGCATTAAGTTGGCTACTAGATTTACCCACTACTTTATCGTTGAACTCATCGGTAACAGGAGTACCGTCTTGGTTCACAGGGTTAACCTTATTACCGTTACTAAATGACTTAGCTTTACCTAAATAAATCTTCTTGATTGTATCTGCATCTAAAGCGCTCGTATTACTTGAGTTAACGATAACAGCAACTTCTGCAAAAGCATTAATTGAGCACAATGAAAGTGCACTAGCTAAGATTATTTTTTTCATTATATGCTCCAATTAAAATACTAGGTCTACACCAACAGCTACAACATCAGTCTCTGTATCAGTTATATCATCTTCAAAGCGACTAAAGTCGATTTTGAATGCAGCCGATGGATGAAAGTCGTAACGAGCACCAATTGTGTAAACATTGCTTTGTGCACGAAGACCTTCAAGAGCACCATTTACAGCTGAATTTAAGGTTGGTATTGACTCAATGGTATTAAAACGTGATGAGTCATGTTTGTCATCATTGTTTTCATAAGTAAAATGAACAATTACACTGTCAATACGGTAACCAACGGATGCGTAATACTGTGACTGTTCTGGTAGTATACTGTCTTCAACTTCAAATTGGGTGTATTCGGCATCAAACAAAAAGTTTTCATAATCAACAGAAAAACCAACACCAACGAAGCTCGTTTTATCTTCTTCAGTGATTAGGTCATTCGCAGTATTAGTTAAGCCACTATCAGACAATACACTTACGAGACCAATTAGGCCGCTATCATTTGATGAAATGCTAGTGTCGGCCACAATGTATGCAGCTCGCGCACTGAACCAGTCGTATGATAGACTCCAGTTTATACCGCCTAAATTATTTAATTCAGCAGGTAATTCTGAACCGAATACATCGATATCACCATCGAATGCACCATAAAAGCCTTGAAGCGTAGAATCCCAATCACCCAATTGAGAGCTGTAAACTACACTAACTCCTTCATAAGTTGAAAATGGGATACCGTATACTGATTTTGGCGGACGTACCCAGCGATAAGCATAACCTACATCCAAGAAATCAGAATACTTGTAAAAAGGAACACGCATTTTACCAGCGCTAAATTGCAGTTCATCGCTGTATTCATAAGTAACGTATGCCCATTCGAATGTAGCGTCAAAGTCATCCTCTCCACGCGCAATAATTTGAGCTGTTGCAGTTAGTTTTTCTTGAAGGTCTGCAGATAACTGTAAAGCGAATTTACTCTCATTTTTAAACGTAATGTCATCATCATAGCCGTACAAAGTACTGTCACTATCCAGACTTTTACCACCGACAATTGATGCAAAACCATTAATTCTTACCTCAGCACTAGTATAGCTAGATGCTAAAACTGCACATACAGCCACTGCTACAGATAGCTTTTTCATATGTTGTTCCTATTTTTATTTAGATGTTGATTTCACATCTATTATAGAAGCGCATTTCTTATTTACCTAAGAATTATAGTTTTTTTTAGATTTTTAACTATTAATATAGACATAAGTATTAAAAACCACTCTGCAGCAGAGTGTTTTAGATTCAAAATAGTAATCTATTTGAAAAGGAATGATACAAAGAGGGCCAACTCATTATAATTTTATGTGTTGAGGGTTTAAAGCGGACATAGTCTATTTAAATTATATAAGGTTCCTTTTATTAAATTTATGACTTAGTTATTTTATTATTAAGATTTTTTTGACACCACAATAGAGCTTGTTGCTTATTTTTTACAGATATTTTTTGGTAAATCTTATGTAGATGAACTCGAACTGTTGCTTCACTAATAAATAAGTTATCTGCAATGGTATTTGAATTTAGGCCAGAGGATAATAGATTTAAAACTTTGGTTTCTTTACTGGTGAGATTGTTGGATTGCATAGTGGTTCGTTGTTCATTTGCTAACATCTCTCTCATCCACTCATCAGTTGCTGCGCGTGGAAACCATAATTTACCTTTTTCAATGGCTTCTAATCCTTGCTGAAGTAGCTCTTCGTCAGTTCCTTCATAAAATAATCCTTTTAAATTAGGCCACTCTTTTAATGCAAGTACATCACTGTCCTTAGGGACGTCAAAAATAACAAGCCCTTGATGGCCATTTTCTAGCATAAATTGATTAATAAGTTCATAGTTAGTGATTGTGTTTAAGGCTTTATAATTTACAAGTAAGACATTGAAGTGAGTAGATACACAAAAAAGTGAGGTGTAATTGGGATTGTTAAAAAATTTGAGATGCTTATTTGTTGTATCCATAATATTCTATTCATAGATTATGTCTTAATACTATATTCCTATCTTTAGTTGATTTCAATAATGGGGGGCGGCATTTGTGTTGTTTATTTAGAACTAAAAGGACATGGGGACAATGTGTTTACGTGCGTCATTAAACTATGCGTATATTTTTGAAATATTATCCGTTTTGTTAACTTCCCTTATTGGGGATAATGCATATAAAGTAAATAATATTTAATTTTCTATGTTTTATGCAACTGTTTAAATAATTTTATACGTTTCCTCACAATATTGTCATATAATTTCCCTCCAAAGGAAAGATGCTATTTAGTGTCTTTTTTTATGCCTGAAATTTATATTATTTGAATATAAATTTATAACTAAAATCATACGGTATCCTTTGGAGAATATTTTGAAACTACGCGCACTCTCACAGTTAAGCCTAGCAATTGTCGCTGCACTATCTACCTCAGTAAATGCTGAAGAAGCTAAAACAACAGCAAAACAAGACGCGTTTGAAAAAATCGAAGTTACAGCTCGCAAACGTACAGAGAGTTTGTTTGAATCTCCAACTGCTATTACTTCAATTGGCGCTAACCTAATTGATAAAGCGAATATGAGTAACTTAGAAGATATTGGTAAATATGTTCCTAATTTAAACATTACTCGCTATGGTGTTGGTAATGCTGCTCATGCTTCAGTATTCATCCGTGGTATTGGTTTGCAAGATCACATCATAACAACTGATCCGGGTGTGGGTGTGTATCTTGATGGTGTGTACTTAGGTCGCCAAATGGGTTCTAATTTATCGTTACCAAATGTTGAGCGTGTTGAAGTACTTCGTGGTCCACAAGGTACCTTATACGGCCGTAACACATTGGGTGGTGCCGTAAACGTTATTACAAAACAACCGGGTGATGAGGGTATTGTTACCACTACCGCAAAAGTTGCTAGCCGCGGCCGGATTGCTGGTAATGTTTATTTTAATAATTCACTAAACGATGAACTAAGTATGTCTGCAAGTGCATCGTATAAAACACGTGATGGTGTTGGTGAAGCTGTTAATTTGGTAAACCCAGAGAAAGAAATTGGCGAAGAAGAAGAATTCAGTGGTCGTATCGCACTTAAATGGCAAGCAAATACCGACTTAGCATTTACTTTTTCTTTAGATGGCGTTGATAACGAATCGGGTCAATCGCCTTACACAATTGAGTTAACTGACCCACTAGACTCAAACGATGTATTTAATGGAGATTTCCCATTATTAACTCAAGATTTAATCCCATCAGACCCAGATGATTTAGGTACAACTGTTGCGGGTATTGAATCGACCTCTTACTCTGGTTGGGGAACATCGTTCTCGGCTGATTGGGCAATTAACGATACTTATACTACTAAGTTTATCTCAAGCTACCGAACATCTGAGTATGAAGGTGGCCTTGATGATGATGCATCCCCTTTAAATTTATCTGAGTTCCCAGAAGAGGGGGGTGCGGATCAGTATTCTTTTGAAGTTCAGCTAAATGCAACATTTGATAATATGGACTTTGTATCTGGCCTTTATTTCTTTAATGAAGATGGCTTTACACGCTCAGGTCCGTTTGTATTCAGCCCATTTAATACACCTAATGGCTTGTTGAATGATGGTGAAACAGAATCATTTGGTGGTTACGGCGATTTTGAAATTAACCAAGAAACTAATTCTTACGCAGCCTACTTTAATGCAAGCTACGATGTAACTGACGATTTAACCGTTGGTGGCGGTCTTCGTTATTCAAAAGATGAAAAAGATGCAAATGCTATATTCCCATCATTTCCAACTCGTAAATATGTAAGTGCAGATTTTGATGCGGTTACGTGGGATGTAAATGCATCTTATCAGCTTAGCAATAATATGAATGTTTATGGCCAGATTCAAAAAGGCTATCAAACAGGTGGTTTTCCACCGCGTCCATTTGGTGGACCAGATCAATTTGTATCGTTTGACGAAACAAAAGCAATTAACTACGAAATGGGCTTAAAAGGCCAAGTACACGAAAATATATCTATGATGCTTGCGGTATTTGTGACTGATTACACCGATTTGGCATTACCGTTTTCAGATCCAACAGCAGGTGGTGGCTTTGTAACAATTGTAGAAAATGCAGGCCAGTCTAAAGCACAAGGCATTGAGCTTGAAACAACTGTTGCGATTACCGATGATTTTACTATTCGTAGCGCAGTTGGTTATTTAGATTCTGAAATAACAGAAGTGGCTGAGGGCGTACAAGGCATAGGTAAAGGTGATTCACCAGCACTTACACCACGTTGGACTGTCATGGTTGCACCTTCTTACTTTATGGATTTAGAGAGTGGCGCAACACTTGCGTTTAATGCTAATTATTCGTATCGCAGTGAAATGCAAGGCCAATCAGTTTACAACCAAAGTGAGACCATTGATTCTCGTGAACTAGTTGGTTTTAATATTTCGTACACTAATCCATATGGCGATATGGAAGTTACATTATATGGTGAAAACGTGCTAAACGAAGTTTACGATGTGGGTCGCCTTCAACAATCAGGTTTTGTTGGTGTAATGCGTAGTAATGACCGCAGTGAATTTGGTTTAAAATTCAAAAAAGATTTTGAGTTATAAACTTAAATTTGCATAGAAATAGGATGTAATTTACACATTATATTTTATTTATCTCGAAAGGCCGAATCAGTTTTTGATTCGGCCTTTTTAGTTTGTGTAAAGGTGAGGTTGTTCGTTACAATAGCGTCACTTAATTGCCAAACGGATTCTGTAATGAAAATTCTTGCCGATCAAAATATGCCTTTAGTTGAGCAGTACTTTGCAGACTTTGGTGAGGTTGAACGTTTTGATGGTCGTAAATTAACGCCTGAACAATTAATAGATGTAGATGTACTTCTTACTCGTTCAGTGACTAATGTTAATAATGAACTGTTGACGCAAGCTAATAAGTTGAGTTTTGTAGGCACAGCCACGATTGGTATAGACCATATAGACACGCAATTACTGCATGATAGAGATATTGTCTTTACTAGTTCACCGGGTTGCAATGCAATTGCTGTAGCGGAATATGTAATTAGTAGCTTATTTGCATTAAGCCAAGAAAATGCGCGCCCATTGCGTGGTCAAACAATTGGTATTGTAGGAATGGGTAACATTGGTACATGTTTGGCGCAAAAGTTAAAAGCATTAAATGTCGACGTGTTATTATGTGATCCAATTAAGCACGAGCAAGGCTTACTTCAAGATCATCTAGCATTTGATGAGTTATTAGCGCAATCAGACGTTGTTACTTTTCATGTCCCACTTGTTAAAAGTGGCGAGCATAAAACGCTGCACATGATGAATAAAGAGCGATTAAAAGCACTTAAGCCAGGACTTACGCTAATTAACGCAAGCCGAGGCGATGTAATTGATAACCAAGCTTTGCTTGAGGTAATGGAAGCTGGGGCTGATTTAGATTTAGTACTTGATGTATGGGAAAAAGAGCCCAATATTCTAACTGAATTACTAGAGCACGTTCGTTACGCCAGTGTGCATATCGCAGGGCATACACTTGAAGGAAAGGCACGAGGTACACAAATGTTGTATCAAAAACTGTGTCAGCTCAAAGGTGTTGAGGCGAGTAAATCGTTGGATGATTTTTTACCAATACCTGCCATTACAAGCACAACTATTACACAAAGCCTTAATGAGCAAGATATTGCCCGTCTAGTGCATTTAATTTATGACGTCCGCCGCGATGACGGAATTTTACTTCGCCACTTAGAAAGTGACGGCTTCGATAGTTTACGTAAAAACTATCCGGTAAGGCGAGAATTTAGCACTTTATCTCTGCAGGGTGATAGTCCACAACTAGCTGCACTTAGTCAACTTGGTTTTACTATAGCTCAATAATTATTTAACTAACGATGTTGCTTTAATGTCGTTTATAGAGGAAGAAATATGTCGCAAAAATATAACGTTGCCGTACTTGGCGCTACTGGTTTAGTAGGCCGTCAAATCATTGAAACGCTAGCAGATCGCAAGTTTCCTGTTGATCAGCTATTTTTACTTGCTAGTAGCCGTAGCGCGGGTGAAGACATAAAGTTTCGTGGTGAGACCATTGAAGTACTTGACGTTGAAGGCTTTGATTTTAGCCAAGCGCATATAGGCTTGTTTTCTGCTGGTGGTAGTGTATCTGAAAAATATGCTCCTATTGCTGCTGATGCTGGCTGCATTGTAATCGATAATACATCGCATTTTAGAAATGATTTTGAAATTCCATTAGTGGTGCCAGAAGTTAATGCTTCAAGCTTAGCTGATTTTAGAAACCGTAATATTATTGCTAACCCTAACTGTTCAACTATTCAAATGATGTTAGCACTTAAACCAATTTATGATGCTTACGGAATAGACCGTATTAACGTATCTACTTACCAAGCTGTATCGGGTGCAGGTAAAGAAGCAGTTGATGAACTTGCAAAGCAAACAGCTAATTTGATGAATGCACGCCCTATGGATAATAAAGTATTTCCAAAGCAAATTGCATTTAATGTTATCCCGCAAATTGATAGCTTTGAAGATAATGGCTATACACGCGAAGAAATGAAAATGGTAAACGAAACGCATAAAATTTTGGGTGATACTACTATTGCAGTAAACCCTACGTGTGTACGTGTACCGGTATTTTTTGGTCACTCTGAATCAATTAACATTGAAACGCGTATGCCTTATGACTTTGAACACGTTAAGCAGCTTTTAAAAGATGCGCCTGGTGTAGAGCTAATAGATGATGAAGGTGATTACCCAACAGCCGTTTCTGACGCAAGTGGTAACGATACTGTTTATATAGGCCGATTACGTGCTGATATTTCTCATCCTCATGGATTAAACATGTGGGTTGTAAGTGATAACACTCGTAAAGGTGCTGCAACTAACAGCATTCAAATTGCAGAAGAGCTTATTGCTAATTACATGTAATAGTTAATAGCGCTGAACACACTTTAGAAGCGGTAAACATTATTTGTTTGCCGCTTTTTGTATATATTGCCAACTTTTTGCCGTTTAATTTTAAGCGTATATAAACCTACTGATAACGTTAAATAAATTAATACTTACAAATATGTTTTAAGACATTTATTTTCAAGGTGTTGCGATGGATATTAAACCTTAACTGGTTTATAGTTTGTAATTGGAATAGAGCTTGCTACAAAAATAGATTGTGATAACAAATGCGAGTCAGTCATTTGGCTGATAACGGCAAGAATAATCAATGTTTATGCACTTAATTTTTTGGTGCTTCGTTAACATTTAAACATTAAAGGATCAGCATGCGCGGTTTAGCTACACTTATAATATTAGCGTCTGCATTGATAGTAACGCCTGCTTACTCTCAAGACAGTACCCAGTTAAAGGGGCCAAAAGGCGTTGACTATGGTGCGCAAGGGCGATCTATTGGGCCAATTAAACCAACAGACACACTTTGGCGTATAGCGGCTAAGGTTCGTCCTGATAATTCCGTTAGTATTTACCAAGTTATGCAGGCCTTATATAACAAAAACCCCAATTCATTCTTAGAACAAAATCTCAACCACATACAAAGTGGTGCCTATTTAAAAATTCCTACTTTAGCTGAGATAAAAGGTGTAAATACACAACTTGCAAAGCAACGCTCAGAGCAAGATGATGCATTATGGGAAAAGAAAAAAATGGCACACTTACGCAAAGCGAAATTACCTCAGCACAAACAAAAGTAACTCAAGCTCGTAAAGTCGACGTAGACGACGCAAAAAAAGAATTACAAAAAGAAATTAAAGAGATTAAAACTGACCAAACCAATAAACTAGTTGAATTAAAAAACAATTTGAAAGTTCAGTAAGTAATGTTGAGGAAATTTTAGTAGAAAATAACAACCTCAAAAATCAATTAACGGGGATTTCTAAAGAGCTCGAAAATGTGCGGTTGCAACTTGGTCAAGACAGCGAAATACAGCAACAATTAAAAGAGTTAATACTTAAACAAAATGAAATAATAGCGCAGCAAAAAATTAAAGATATTAAACCAGAAGAAGCGTTTGATTTTTGGGCGTTGCTATCTAATCCTATATTGCTTGGATTATTAATGTTTATTCCTGGTTTACTAATTATTTTTGCTCTTGTTATGTTTTTACGTAAAAAATCAGACAAAACAGCTGATACAGAGTCAGATGACGACTTCTTGCCAAAAACACCCAGTTACAGCGCTGATAATGATTTAGATATAGACCTAGATAATGATCCTATCATTCCAGACCCACTAGACGATTTAAGTGTTCAATTAGACGACAGTCTCGAAAATGATATGTTACCAGATGATGATTTACTTGATGACAATGTAGACGATTTTTCAGAGTCAGATAGTTTGCTTGATCAAGATGAATTAGAAAGTTTACTGAGTGATGATATCGTTTTTGATGATGAAAATACGGATGACGATGAGCTCGATATTTTTATGCAGCAAGGGTTTGATGAGCCATCAGGTGATAACTTAGAAGAAGATATTGATTTAGATTTTTCTGAAGACCCCGTAAACAATGACGAAATACTAAGTAACGATGATTTAGATAGTTTGTTTGCTGAAGACGACAGTTTACCTGGGTTTGACACACTACAAGAAAATGATGATCTAGAAGATAATAGCTTAGAGTCAAATGACGAGATGTCTGCTTTAAGTGAAGAGTTAGCTGCAGATGATGACGATTTTGATATAGACGATTTATTAGACCAAACAGATACTGAATTAAATGATTCAAACAAAACTGATAATTTGACAGAAGAGCTAGATACAGCAGATGACGGATTAGTTGAAGAAAGTGATGACTTCGACTTAGACGACATAGACAGCCTAATTGAAGAAGCTGCGGTTGATACAACAGATGACGCAGTAGTTGAAGAAAGTGATGACTTCGACTTAGACGACATAGACAGCCTAATTGAAGAAGCTGCGATTGATACAACAGATGACGCAGTAGTTGAAGAAAGTGACGATTTTGATTTAGACGACATAGACAGCCTAATTGAAGAAGCTGCGGTTGATACAACAGATGACTCATTAGCTGAAGAAAGCGATGATTTTGATTTAGACGACATTGACAGCTTACTTGATGAGGCAGCAGTGGATACTGCAGATGACTCATTAGCTGAAGAAAGCGATGATTTTGATTTAGACGACATAGACAGCTTACTTGATGAGGCAGCAGTGGATACTGCAGTTGACTCATTAGCTGAAGAAAGCGATGATTTTGATTTAGACGACATAGACAGCTTATTTGAAGAAGCTACGGTTGATACAACAGATGACGCAGTAGTTGAAGAAAGCGATGATTTTGATCTAGACGACATAGACAGCCTAATTGGTGATGAACTAGAAAATTCAGATGTAAGAGATTCAGAAATTGATAATGCATTGGCAGACTCCGTTGAGGATTTAGCAGATGCTCAAGAAGAATTGAATGTTGATGATATTGAGTTGCTTGCTTCATCATTAAATGAAGAGCCTGAACTTTACGATGAGCCAGAGCTTGAAGAAGAGCCAGAGCTTGAAGAAGATCCTGAGCTTGAAGAAGAACCTGAGCTTGAAGAAGAAACTGAGCTTGAAGAAGAACCTGAGCTTGACGATGAGCCAGAACTTGAAAAAGAGCCTGAACTTTACGATGAGCCAGAGCTTGAAGAAGAACCTGAGCTTGAAGAAGAGCCAGAGCTTTACGATGAGCCAGAGCTTGAAGAAGAACCTGAGCTTTACGATGAGCCTGAGCTTGAAGAAGAGCCAGAGCTTGACGATGAGCCAGAGCTTGAAGAAGAGCCAGAGCTTGAAGAAGAGCCAGAGCTTGATGATGAGCCAGAACTTAAACAAGAACGTGAACGCCAAGAACAATTAGAAAGTAATGATATCACGCTTGATGATTTTTCAGATACATCACAGACCCTCCTTGATCCTGAAGATGCACTTGAAGAGTATACAGATGATACTTTAAAGAGCGTTGATGAGCTTTTAAGTGAATTACAACAAGACACTGATGATGATTATACAGAAACACCTGATTGGTCTTTAGATGAGCTTGATGATGACCTTGAAGAAGTAGAAGTAGATCTTGGTGACGATCCGCTAGCGGGTGACGATGCCTCAGATCTAACTGAAATTGAAGAACTGCTTGATGGCGAGCTTGTAACGCCAAGTGAAGAGTTGGATGAATATCCTGAACTTGAGTTAGACGATGATCAATCATTATTAGAGAATGAACCTTCGTTTGAGGCGCAAGAACTTAAAGGAGATGCATCGGGTGATGAAAATGCAGTATCACTTAGTCAAACAGAAAAAGATCTCGCAAATGCGCTTATGGCGGATGCGCACTTAGATAGTTTAGAAGATGACTTTGATGATGATTTATTAATTGAAAACGATTTCTCTGAACTAGAACCAGAGATTAAAAACGAGTCGGATAATGATGATTCAATTCAAGAAACTAATGAATATGCAGGGGCTAACGAGCCGCTAAGCGCGGAAGACAACTTAAAACCATTAGATCTCGATAAAGTTCAAGAAACATTAGAAAGTGAGTTGCCATTTACCCCTGAAGAA
>NZ_BADT01000247.1 GCF_000239855.1 Pseudoalteromonas sp. BSi20652
GTAAATTAGTAAAATAAATGGTGCCGACTAACCGAGTCGAACGGTTGACCTACTGATTACAAGTCAGTTGCTCTACCAGCTGAGCTAAGTCGGCACACAAAACTGTGTGCTAAGGCACGCGTAACAATGTTTAACTAAACACCATTACTTAAATAATGGTGCCCAGAGGCGGAATCGAACCACCGACACGAGGATTTTCAATCCTC
>NZ_BADT01000246.1 GCF_000239855.1 Pseudoalteromonas sp. BSi20652
TAAAGTGCCTTAGCACACAGTTTTGTGTGCCGACTTAGCTCAGCTGGTAGAGCAACTGACTTGTAATCAGTAGGTCAACCGTTCGACTCGGTTAGTCGGCACCATTTA
>NZ_BADT01000245.1 GCF_000239855.1 Pseudoalteromonas sp. BSi20652
CTCCTCAGGAGTAAATGGCAGTTCACTCTCTAATGTTTCTTGAACTTCATCAAAGTTAAGAGGTTTGGTGTCATCTTCTATATCTGGTGATTCAAAGGCTTCAATTTCAGAATCAAGCGATGCTTCTTCAGCTTCTTGCTCAGAAAAGTCATCCTCAATTAATAACTTATCATCAAGAGCATCTTCTAAGCTGCCTAAATCTTTATCTTCAGAAAGCGGATTAACTAAACCCTGTTCAGCCTGGCTAAAAGGTATTCTAGTTGACTCTTCATCTAGATTATCTTCCTGTAATTCTTCAGCAATAAATTGCGGTTCAATATCATCAACTTCGTCTTTAAGGTGTGCTTCTTCAATTTCAGATTCTAGTTC
>NZ_BADT01000244.1 GCF_000239855.1 Pseudoalteromonas sp. BSi20652
GGTGCTTCAACTTTAGCTGGCTCTTCAGTTATTACTGGTGCTTCAACAGCTTCAACTTTTGCTAAGTCTTCTACAGCAATTGCTTTTTCCACTTGTTCAGATGCATCAGTAGCTGCTTCTTCAGACTTAGCTTTAAGTTCTGCTTCGTATTCTGCAGCAGCTTGGTCAGCAACAGGAACAAATGCAGGAGCTTCATCTGATTTAGTTTCATTGCCTTCGCCTTCAGGACGACGACGACGTTGACCTGAAGCACGCAAATGACGAGGAGAGCGACGTGAACGAGTACGTGTTTGTTCTTGTTCGTCTTCAGTTGTTATTGATTCATCGTTAGAGTCAACAATCTCAACTTTCTCTTCTTTAATATGCGCTGCTTTTTCTGAAGGAGCTTGTGGTTGTTTTTCGACAACAGGTGCTTGCTCTTTAACTTGTGGCTTTTCATCATTTACTACAGCTTGCTCAGCCGTTTGATCAACCGCTTTTATTTGCTCAGCATTTTCGTCTTGTAAACGCACTTTTTTACGTAAATTACGACGTTGACGACGAACCTTAGGCTTTTGCTCTCTAGGCTCTTGTGCAGGAGCTGGCTTAGAATCAGCAACAACGTTTTCAGTTGTTTCAACTTTTGATGGAGCATCAGATTTAATTTGCTCTTTATCTGCGCTTTTATGCTCTGGTCGTTTACGTGAATTAGGATTACGACGACGCTTATTGCGATTCTCAGTTCTTTCTTGGTTCTCACTCGTTACTGCAGGAGAATCTGTTTTAACTTCATCTTCATTAGTAGAGCGTTCAGTACGCGGTTTAGAACGCGGATTGTTACGACGACGTTGATTGTTGTTACGACGGCGATTATCACTACCACGATTATTATTACGCGCCTCTTGTTCTTGCTTTTGTTTTTCAGCAATGTCTTTTTTGTCTTCAACGGTTTCGCTGGCAAACAAAGACTTGAACCATTTAGTAATAGCTTCAAATAATCCACCTTCAGCTTTTGCTTCAACTGCTGCAGGTTTAGCTGAAGACGCAGGGGCCGCTTGTGGAGCAGGTGTAGAAGGCATTACAACGCCTTTTAACATTGGCTCTTCACGAACTTGTGCTACTGGCGACTTTGACATCTCATAGGCTTCAGGCTCTGGCGCAATTACTTGTTCATAACTTACCGTTTCAAGCGTTTCGTCTTTACGTAAGCGCATTACTTCATAGTGTGGCGTTTCCATGTGTTGATTAGGAATAATCACTATGTCACAACTATGCTGCTTTTCCATACGTTGAACACTGCGACGCTGCTCATTTAATAAATAAGCGGCAACAGCAACAGGTACTTGAGCATTAACTTGTGTTGTATTGTCTTTAATTGCTTCTTCTTCAATTAAACGAAGTATAGAAAGAGCAATTGACTCGTTAGAACGAATAGTACCTTGACCACTACAACGTGGGCACGGTCCTTGGCTTGCTTCACCTAAAGAAGGGCGCAGACGCTGACGCGACATTTCAAGTAAACCAAAACGAGATATTTTACCAATTTGTACGCGAGCACGATCTGGGCGAACAGCATCTTTCAAGCGATTTTCTACTTCACGCTGATGGCGTGGAGGTGTCATATCGATAAAGTCGATAACAATTAAGCCACCTAAGTCACGTAGGCGTAATTGGCGTGCAATTTCGTCAGCAGCTTCTAAGTTAGTGTTAAGTGCTGTTTCTTCAATATCGCCGCCTTTAGTTGCCTTAGACGAGTTGATATCGATAGACGTTAGCGCTTCTGTAGGGTCAATTACAATTGAACCACCTGATGGCAAACGTACTTCGCGTTGAAACGCAGATTCTATTTGGCTTTCAATTTGGTAATGCGTAAATAATGGCGTGTCACCTTGATAAAGTTTAACACGGCTCATAAAGTCAGGACGAAAGCGTTCTATGTGCGCTTGCGCTTCTTCAAAAACACGTGGTTTATCAATTAAAATTTCACCAATGTCACGGCGCAAATAATCGCGAATGGCACGGAAAATTACGTTACTTTCTTGGTGGATTAAAAACGGTGCTTTAGCGCTTTCAGCAGCAAGTCTTATTGCTTCCCAATGTACTAGTAACGCTTTTAAATCATAGTTTAGTTCTTCAAATGATTTACCAACACCCGCAGTACGAACAATTAAGCCCATACCTTTAGGTAATTCTAAACGATTAAGCGCTTCTTTAAGCTCTGTACGTTCATCACCTTCAATGCGACGAGAAATACCGCCAGCACGTGGGTTATTAGGCATCAGTACTAAGTAACTACCAGCAACACTGATAAACGTAGTTAGGGCTGCGCCTTTTTGGCCACGCTCTTCTTTATCAACTTGTACTATTACTTCTTGACCTTCTTTTATCACGTCGCGAATGTTTGGACGACCATGAAAAGTGTAACCTGCAGGAAAGTAAGTACGGGCAATTTCTTTTAGAGGAAGAAAACCATGGCGATCAGCACCGTAATCAATAAATGCTGCTTCAAGAGATGGTTCAATGCGAGTTATTTTACCTTTGTAAATATTGGCTTTTTTCTGTTCATGACCAGGACTTTCTATATCTAAATCATATAGGCGTTGGCCATCAACCAGTGCTACGCGCATTTCTTCTTGCTGCGTTGCATTGATTAGCATACGTTTCATATTGTTACTCTACTTAAATTTTGTCGCTGACATGACGATGTTTTTATCGCCTGTTCAGTTGTTCCTATTTTTAGAATGTGCAGCCTCACGACTGGGTCTTTAACGGAACGGCTCTGTATTTCGTATGCAGTATTTTTAAATGCTGGCAAACAATAGCGATTACTCCCGCTATTAAATTCTAAATGGTGCTAAAACCGTCGGCTTTTCAGCTACGTTTACAAGTTTTACCCAGAAGTCGGCCTGTCATATTAATCTTGCTAAATGCCATTCATATTAGGCGCGTAGGGCTCATTAAATTGGCGAGCAATACATACTGATGTATCGCTAATATCCGTTTTAAGAGACAAAAATCGCTGCCGATGTTAATGAACACTTATTTATCAGATTTTTTTAGTTCTAAATAAGCTGCTATACGGTACTACAATAATTGAGCAAATGCTGAACGACGTGTTTTTACGTCGTCACTATCAGACAAATTATCTGTTCATTGCTTTCTCAATCACATTAAAAATCACTTCATGTTCAAACTTAACCAGCAATATATTACGCGCATTGCCGTTAATTGATCGCACGTGTTAACTAGGTATGTATAAAAGCTTTGGAAAACTTAACTCGGATCTGTATGATCGGCTACCCAGAATGTGCATCACGAATGTTTTAATGTGTTAAAAAGCACCGTTGTTATTTGCAAATACTAAATATTTGCGTTGCTGATTATCCCACTATTATTACAGTGTTAGCAACTAAATTATTTTACTTAAATTAGTGATTAGGCAATGTCAGAAAAAAACGACTTACAAGTAACTTATGTCACGATCAACGAAGACCATTTAGGTCAGCGTATTGATAACTTTCTTATTACCCATTTAAAAGGGGTGCCTAAAAGCGCTATTTATAAACTTTTACGAAAAGGCGAAGTGCGCGTTAATAAAAAACGTATTAAGCCTGTATATAAACTTCAGCTTGACGATGTACTTCGTATTGCACCTATTAGAGTTGCTGAGCGTGAAGAATTTGTACCATCAAAATTAGACAAAGTAACTCGCCTTGAAAACGATATTTTATTTGAAGATAAATACCTTATCGTAATAAATAAACCATCAGGTATGGCTGTGCATGGCGGCAGTGGTTTAAGTTATGGCTTAATTGAAGCTTTGCGAGCACTTCGCCCAGAGGAACGTAGCCTTGAGCTCGTTCATAGGCTTGACCGTGATACATCGGGTTGTTTACTTATAGCCAAGCGTCGCTCGGTGTTAACAGCGTTGCATGAACAGCTTCGTGAAAAAACAATGGAAAAAAATTACTGGGCACTTGTTGAAGGGCAGTGGGATTCTAAAACTAAAAACGTAACCGAAGGGCTGCGAAAAAATACACTTAAATCGGGCGAGCGCGTAGTACGCGTAGATAACACTGAGGGAAAACCTTCACATACTCGTTTTAAAGTACTTGAACGTTTTAACGATTGCTCATTGGTACAAGCATCGCCTGTTACAGGGCGTACGCACCAAATTCGTGTGCATACGCAATGTAAAGGTCACCCAATAGCGTGCGACGATAAATATGGCGATCAGGGTTTTGACGATTCTATGCGTAAAGTTGGGTTAAACCGATTATTTTTACACGCACATGATTTAAGTTTTTATCACCCTAAAAACGAAACAACGATGCGTATTGAAGCGCCCCTTGATAAAACGCTTAAAAATACATTACTAAAATTACGAGATGCAAAACTGTGATTGCAGTGACGCCAATTAAAAAATATAAGCTCGTCATTTTTGATTGGGACGGCACTGTTATGGATTCAGTCACTAAAATAGTTAACTGTATTCGTAGTAGCGCCGAGTCACTTAATTTATTGCCACCTAGTGACGAAGCCATTAAAAACATTATTGGTATGTCGCTTGAAAAAGCAAATGATGTTTTATTTCCAGATAATGTAGCGCAGCATCAAGCGTTAATTTCAGGTTATAAATATCAATACAGTGTGGATACTACTCCCACGCCTGTATTTGATAATGTTGTCAGCGTTTTAGCTGCCTTAAAAGAGCAGGGCATTGTTTTAGCGGTTGCAACAGGTAAAGGTAGGGGTGGGTTAGATCGTTTGCTTGATCAAAGCCAACTTAGACACTTTTTTAGTGCAACACGTATTAGGGCCTGTTGACCTTTCAGGATTAAAATTTGCTCAATCTAGGGGCGATTTAATCGCGGCGCGAGGTTTGTAACCTAGTGGGCTAAGTAAAAACCGAGCAACAAAGAGTAAATCGCCCCTAGGCAGAACCCTTCGGGCAGCGCATGTTTGGCATTTATGCTGCGTTATCGCCTATTTATGGGGAATAACCACACTACATAGGCTCTGCCTTGCCTAAATACCAAACAGTCTGCTGCAAATTTAACCTCGAAAGATAAACAGGCCCTAGCGATGATGCGCAATCAAAGCCCTCTCCAAATATGCTGTATCAATTACTTGAAGAACTTGGCATAAGCGCTCAAGACGCTGTAATGATTGGCGACACTCAAATAGACATGACCATGGCAAAAGCTGCTGGCATGGATAGAATTGGCGTTACAATGGGTGTACACAACGCACAGCAGCTCAATACGCTTAGCCCCGTTGCAACGGTAGATAATTATCTGCAGCTGCAACAGGTTTTGCTTGGCTAATTTATTTAACTAAAACTTGTTTTGAGCAGTAAGAACATCAACACCAAACTTAGCCAGCAATTGGCTGAGTTTAATTAATGGTAATCCAATTAAGCTATTAGGATCGTCTCCGCTTAGTTTTTCAAATAAACAGATACCCAACCCTTCACTTTTAAAACTACCCGCGCAATTATAAGGCTGCTCTGCATCGCAATAAGCACTAATTTGTGCGTCACTGAGTGTTTTAAATGTTACATTAAAAGGCTCAACGCAGGTTTTTTTAGTGCCAGTTACTATATCGAAAACACACAAACCCGTTAAAAATGTTACAGTATGTCCGCTAAATAAATTTAGTTGTTTTGTGGCATTTTGTTTATTGTGCGGTTTACCTAAAATTTGATTGTTAAATACGGCTACTTGGTCTGATCCAATAGCTAACCCTTTGTTAAAGTGTTTATTAGCCGCCGAGGCTTTTAATTCACTTAAACGCTTAACCAGTTCGGTAGGTGTTTCGCATTCAAGCGCTGACTCGTCAACGTCTGGTGAAAACGTATCAAAGGGTAAATTAAATTTTTGTAATAAAGACTGCCTAAAAGGCGAGCTTGACGCTAAAATAAGTGAGTGCTTCACGGATTGTTTTCCTATGATAAATCAGATTGAGTTAGGATAAATCAGATCCGAGAGTAAAACACGTTAAAAACCAAGTAAAAATGGTTTTTTACTTTGACTAACAAACTAACTATCTATATGATGCAGCCCCTATGCAAAAGGTGAAAATTCCCATCACTCTTCATCCAGGCAAAGCAGCGCAGCACCGTTTAAAGTACGACGGAATTGTACCGCTTGAAAAACTTACTCGTTTAGAGAAAGTTGTGCAGGAGGAAGTAGGTGAAATAGCGGTAAAAATACATTGCAAAAACGATGATCAAGGTTTCGCTGTGATTAGAGGCAATTTGTCCACACACGTTACTGTCATTTGTCAACGTTGTAATGGTGATTTAGGGTTGGATTTGGTTCAAAATTTTGCGTACTCACCAGTAGGTGAAGACACAGAGTTAGAGATTTTTCCAGAAGACTACGATGAAGTAGCGCTTGATGAAAATGGTGAAGTTAACGTTTTTGATTTAATTGAAGACGAACTGATTTTAGCAATTCCATTAGTGGCTACCCACAACGAAGCTTCATGCAGTTATTCAGCAAAGCCTGCCAGCTTTGGTGTTCTAAAGGCGGAAGATGATAAACCTAATCCATTTGATATTTTGAAACAACTTAAGAAAGATTCTTAGGAGAAGACTATGGCTGTACAAAAAAGCAAAAAGTCTCGTGCAAGACGCGGCATGCGCCGTTCACACGATGCGATCAGTGGTCCAACTTTAACTGTAGATCAAACATCTGGTGAGACTCATCGTCGTCACCATGTGACTGCAGATGGTTACTACAAAGGCGTTCAAGTAATTTCTAAATAAGAGATTGCTTATATGCTGAATGATCTAACCATAGCGTTAGATATGATGGGGGGCGATTACGGCCCCCGTTCATCTATTCCTGCTGCCGTACATGCGGTAAATGCTCATGCCAATTTAACACTCATTTTGTGTGGTAATGAACACGTTATATCTAAAGAACTCGAATCCCTCGATTCTTTATCCCATCCTAGACTCATCATTCGTCACTGTAGTGAAATAGTCACCAATGCCTGCGAACCTGCAATTGCTGTGCGTTCAAAAAAAGATTCATCTATGCGTGTTGCCCTAGATTTAGTTAAATCGGGCGAGGCTCAAGCATGTGTTAGCTCAGGTAATACCGGCGCGCTATTTTTTATGGCTCACTATGTATTAAAAATGCTGCCAGGTGTTAAACGTGCCGCACTCATTTCATCTGTTCCTACAGAGCTTAAAAGCCCAGTATATTTACTCGACTTAGGTGCTAATGTGCATTGTGATGCGCAAATGCTCTATCAGTTTGGCATTATGGGCTCTATAGTTGCCGGACAAGCACTTGGACTAGATAATCCTCGCGTTAGTTTACTAAATATTGGCGCTGAGGACATTAAAGGCCACGACGACATCAAACAAGCTGCACAATTAATGCAGCAAAGCCCACATATAAATTATATTGGTTACAGCGAAGGCAGTGATATTTTTTCGGGTAAAGCAGATGTAATTGTATGCGAAGGGTTTGTGGGCAACGTGGCACTTAAAACATGCGAAGGTATTGCTAAGCTTATTATGAATAAGTTTACAACCGCCCTTGAAAAACACCTTTTATATAAATGTATGGCGTTTATGTTGCGTCCAATAATAAAAAAACTCTATAAAAAGGTGAACCCCGACCAGTATAACGGTGCTTCTCTGGTAGGATTGCGCGGTATTGTCGTTAAAAGTCATGGAAATGCGTCAGCTAAAGCATTTCAAGCAGCAATTGATGAAGCGGTAAAAGAGGTTGAACGTCAACTTCCTGATAAAATAGCCGCTATTTTCGAAAACACAGAGTCTAAAGACACGGCGGTTAATCAATAATTGATGTGCCGTGTATTTCATTATTTATTTGTTTAATTAAAAAGAGCAAAGTATGGCACAAAAAATTGCACTTCTATTCCCAGGTCAAGGTTCGCAAAGCGTTGGTATGTTACAAGAACTACTAGAGAGTTCTGACATTGTTAAAGCAACATTTGCAGAAGCATCAAATGCACTGGGTTACGACTTAGCAGAGCTAGTTCTTAATGGCCCAGAAGAAAAATTAAATCAAACTCACCGCACACAACCTGCATTATTAACTGCAAGTGTTGCTATTTACCGTGATTGGTTAGCAGCTAACCCTGATAAAGACGTAGTTATGGCAGGTCACAGCTTAGGTGAATACTCAGCGTTAGTATGTAGCGACGTACTAAGCTTGAGCGAAGCCGTAAAACTTGTTGAAAACCGTGGTTTATACATGCAAGAAGCCGTGCCAGCAGGCGTGGGTTCAATGGCTGCTATTATTGGCTTAGGTGATGAAGAAATTAAAGCCGCTTGCGTAGCATCAGCGCAAGGTGAGGTTGTTTCTCCAGTAAATTATAATTCGCCTGGTCAGGTTGTAATAGCAGGGCATAAAGCGGCAGTCGATAGAGCATCACAAGCATGTAAAGATGCGGGTGCTAAACGTGCATTACCGCTGTCTGTTAGCGTACCTTCACATTGTGAGTTAATGAAGCCAGCAGCTGAAAAATTAGCAGCAGACTTAGCCGCTTTAACATTTAATACACCTAAGTGTGATGTAATTAATAATGTTGATGTAAAAGCACAGACGTCAGCTGATGCAATTAAAGATGCATTAGTACGTCAACTATACAGCCCAGTTCGCTGGACAGAAACAGTGCAAGCACTTGTTGCACAAGGTGTAACACAAAGCTACGAATTTGGTCCTGGTAAAGTATTAACAGGCCTTGCAAAACGAATTGATAAAGCAATGATCTGTGGCTCAGTAAACGACGCCGCTTCAATTGATGCAGCTAAATAAGAGTATATAAAATGTCTAATTTATTTTCATTAGAGGGCAAAATTGTCCTAATTACTGGTGCCAGCCGTGGTATTGGTAAAGCAATTGCAACAACATTAGTAGCACAAGGTGCAAAAGTTGCAGGTACGGCAACAAGTGAGTCAGGCGCGGCTAAAATTAGTGAGTACCTAGGTGATAATGGTAAAGGGTATGCATTAAACGTAACCGATCCTGCATCAATAGAAGCAACACTTGCTTCAATAAAAGCTGATTTAGGCGATATTGACGTACTTGTAAATAACGCAGGTATAACACGCGATAACCTATTAATGCGTATGAAAGAGACTGAGTGGGACGATATTATCGACACTAATTTAAGCTCAGTTTTCCGTTTGTCTAAAGCGGTACTTCGCCCAATGATGAAGAAAAGAAACGGTCGTATTATTAACATTGGCTCAGTAGTGGGTACTATGGGTAATGCAGGTCAAGCTAATTATGCAGCAGCTAAAGCGGGCGTTATTGGTTTTTCTAAGTCACTTGCACGCGAAGTTGCGTCGCGTGGTATTACAGTAAACGTAGTCGCACCTGGTTTTATTCAAACAGATATGACCGATGAGTTATCAGAAGATCAAAAAGCAGCTACACTGGCTAATGTACCCGCTGGGCGTTTGGGTCAGCCAGACGAAATTGCAGCTGCTGTATGTTACTTAGCTTCTGACGCTGCTGCGTATGTTTCAGGCGAAACTTTGCATGTAAATGGCGCGATGTACATGGTTTAATAACCATAATATCAGCTAAACAATAAAATTAAGTTAAGTTAGTTAACTCAAAAACATTGAATTATTTGTTAACTTGCTTTAAACATACTTGAAATTGCTGTGAAAATAAGCGATAAAAGATAAAACAGACACTCAGAGGTTTGACCAGATAATTATTTATGGTCAAATCATTGAATCAGAGAATTATGCCGCGTAAACTACGCTGCAATCTGAAAATAACGCATTGGCGTTTTTAATAAAGGAAAGAAGAATGAGCGATATCCAAGAACGCGTAAAGAAAATTATTATTGAACAACTAGGTGTTAAAGAAGAAGAAGTTAAAAACGAATCTTCTTTCGTAGATGACCTAGGTGCAGATTCTCTTGATACTGTTGAACTAGTTATGGCTCTTGAAGAAGAGTTTGATACTGAGATCCCAGATGAAGAAGCTGAAAAGATCACAACAGTACAAACAGCAATCGATTACGTTACAGCTCACGCTGAGTAATTAATCGCAAACTAAGGGCAGCATTCGCTGCCCTTAGTTTATATATCCAAACCACCTCAAAGCACACGATCCAAAACTCAAATTTTAACGTCCAATTTTAACTAACAATTATTTTTGCGTGTGTTATGCATTTTTAATCTATTTTGGGACTAGCACTTTGAGGTAGCTTGGGTATGATCACACACTTATAAAAATAATCCCTTATTGGAGGCAAACCGTGGCTAAACGTCGAGTCGTCGTAACTGGCTTAGGAATGTTGACGCCGCTAGGCAATGATGTTCAATCAACCTGGCAAGGCTTATTAGATGGTAAAAGTGGTATTCAAACAATCACTCACTTTGACACATCAAAATTTGGTACAAAGTTCGCTGGTTTAATTAATGACTTTGATGCATCGGCTTACATGCAACCTAAAGATGCTAAAAAAATGGATTTATTTATCCAATACGGCATTGCAGCAGGTGTTCAAGCTTTTAAAGATTCAGGCCTAGAAGTAACAGAGCAAAATGCAACACGTATTGGTGTTGCTGTGGGTTCTGGTATTGGTGGGTTAACGCTTATCGAAGAAAACCACATTAAATTATTAAATAGTGGCCCTCGTAAGTTATCGCCATTTTATGTGCCATCAACGATTATTAATATGATCTCAGGTCATTTGTCAATGATGCACGGACTTCGTGGTCCAAATATTTCAATTGTAACAGCCTGTACAACTGGTTTGCATAACATTGGTCATGCTGCTCGTATGATTGCCTATGGCGATGCAGATGCGATGGTTGCCGGCGGTGCAGAAAAAGCCTGTACGCCAATTGGAATGGGTGGCTTTAATGCAGCACGTGCGTTATCAACACGTAACGACGATCCACAAGCGGCTTCTCGCCCTTGGGATAAAGACCGCGATGGTTTTGTACTCTCAGATGGTGCTGGTGTTGTTGTAGTTGAAGAGTACGAACACGCTAAAGCACGTGGCGCAAAAATTTATGCTGAGCTTGTAGGCTTTGGTATGAGCGGCGATGCGTATCACATGACATCACCTCCAGAAGATGGAGCGGGTGCTGCCCTTGCAATGCAAAACGCACTAAATGATGCGCAAGTGAACGCTGAGCAAATTGGTTACATTAACGCACACGGTACATCTACAAATGCCGGTGATAAAGCTGAAACTGCCGCTGTTAAGTCTATTTTTGGTAATGCAGCTAAAGATGTAATGGTTGGCTCGTCTAAATCGATGATGGGTCACTTGTTAGGTGCTGCAGGCTCGGTTGAATCGATTATTTCGATATTATCGCTTACAGATCAAAAAGTGTCGCCAACTATCAACCTTGATAACCCAGACGAAGGGTGTGACTTAGATTATATTGCACACACCGCACGTGATGCAAAGTTAGACTTTGCACTGTGTAACTCGTTCGGTTTTGGTGGTACTAATGGCTCGTTGCTATTTAAAAAGGTATAATCTTTTTTAACAACGAATCAAATTATAAGAGCTCAGTTGTTTAACTGGGCTTTTTTTATATGCCAAATAAAATGCAAACAATAATAACCACAGATCAAAACAGCACGTTAAGCACGCGTGATAGAGGCTTAAATTATGGTGATGGCTTTTTTACAACGGCTAAAGTTGTAGACGGGCAAGTACAGCATTGGGCTCATCATAAAGCACGTTTAATTGAGTGTGCACAGCGCTTGGGTTTTCCTGAGCTAGACTTTAATAGCCTTGAAAATCAAATTGCTTTGCATATAAAAGCTGCACCACTGAACGTGCTTAAAATACTTGTAACGCGAGGCGAAGGCGGACGTGGCTATGGGCTACCAAGTGAGTGTAATGTGACTATTTTACTGAGTGTATTAGATTACCCTAGTAATTACGGTACGCTTGCTAAAAAGGGTGTAAACCTAGAAATAAGCCCGATTAAATTAGCAGCACAGCCTTATTTAGCGGGTCTTAAAACATTAAACCGACTTGAACAAGTGCTAGTCAAAAAAGAAATGCAAACGCAAGACTGCGACGATGTGTTAGTGCTTGATTACAATAACAATGTAATTGAAGCTTCGGCAGCTAATATTTTTGCGATTAAAAATAAGTGTGTGTTTACGCCATTGCTTGATGAGTGCGGAATAAAGGGCGTTTATCTGCAATCGTTATGTGATAAATTGCCTGTTGAATTTAAACGCGTAAAAGTAGAAGACTTAACCCAAGCAGACGCCGTATTTGTGTGTAATAGCTTAATGGGAGCAGTACCTGTAAAGCGTATCGAACAACAGGTATTTAATACCGATGACAGCCACGCATTATTAACTAAATTATTAGCCAAGGAGGCTGAGTGTTAAAAGTTATTTTATCGGTATTTTTTTTAGCTGTAATAACCACCGCTGTTGGTTATCAGCAATTGCAAGCAACAATAAATAGCTCGCTAAAGGTAGCACAAAACACACAATTTGAAGTTAAGCGCGGTACTGGCTTTAATAAATTATGTCAGCAATGGCAAGCGAATAATTGGGTAGAGAGTTGCTGGCGTTATCAAATAATTGCCAAATTAAATCCAACACTCACCGACTTAAAAGCAGGGCTTTATGAGCTAACAGCCGACAGCGTTATCAACAATATAAAAAAATTAACCAAGGTCAGCAAATCAGTTTTAGCTTTACCATTATTGAAGGGCAAAACTTACGTGAAGTACTAAGTGCTATTAAAAAAGCGGATAATTTACAAAACGATTTAAAAAGCAGTGAACTCAGTACACAAATACTGGGTAATAATACGCATCTAGAGGGCTGGTTATTTCCCGACACGTATCATTATCACAATAACGATACCGCAAGCAGTGTATTAAAACGTGCAGCGCAAAAAATGCAGCAAACATTAGACGATGCTTGGCAGCAACGCGCTGTTAATCTACCCTACAAAACAGCATACGAAGCACTTATAATGGCGTCAATCATTGAAAAAGAAACTGGCCTTGCCAGCGAGCGTCCGTTAATTGCATCTGCTTTTGTTAATAGATTAAACACTAATATGCGCCTGCAGACTGACCCAACCGTAATATACGGATTAGGCGCTGATTTTGATGGCGATATTAAACGCAAAGATTTACGCGATTATACGCCTTACAACACGTACCGAATAAACGGCTTACCACCAACACCGATTGCAATGCCGTCAAAAGCCGCTATTTTAGCCGCTGTAAATCCGCCACAAACCCAATACGTTTACTTTGTATCAAAAGGCGATGGTAGCCACCAATTTTCAATCACGTTAAAGCAGCATAACGCGGCAGTTAAAACGTATATATTAAATAAAAAGAATTAAATTTATATGAAACCAAAATTTATAGTAATTGAAGGCCTAGAAGGCGCAGGAAAATCAACAGCAATTTCGTTGTGCCAAGATTTTTTTAAACAAAAAAAGATAGACTTTATAAACGTACGTGAACCTGGTGGCACACCACTGGCCGAATCATTACGTACGCTTGTAAAAGCAGAGCATGAAGAAGAAATCGCATTTGAAACTGAGTTACTAATTATGTACGCCGCGCGTTCGCAGCTAATGCATAACGTAATTAATCCTGCAATTGAACAAGGTCAATGGATATTAGCTGACCGCCACGATTTATCGTCTCAAGCGTATCAAGGCGGCGGTCGCGGTATTAGTTCAAATACACTGGCATCGTTATCGTCAATGGTGTTAAAAGGGTTAAAACCAGACTTAACTATTTACCTTGATATAGACCCTGTTATTGGTCTTGAGCGCGCAAAAGGGCGTGGTGAGCTTGACCGTATAGAGCAAGAAGCAATAGAGTTTTTTCAGCGCACACGCATGCGTTACTTAGAGCTTGCAAACGACGACTCATCAATTAAAACAGTGGATGCAAATCAAGACATCGACAAAGTACATCGCGATATTACTAACGTCTTACGCACTTTTTTTGAAGGGCTAAAATAACATGGCATTGCCTTGGTTACACGATACACAGCAACGCTTAGCGCAGAGTTTTCGTGGCCAGCGTTTTCATCATGCACAACTGTTTTGTGGGCCCATTGGTGTAGGTAAATTTGAGTTAAGCGATCAGTTAGCTAATGCATTATTGTGCCAAAACGTAGTACAACAATCAGCAGATGCTAATAGTATTTTAGCGCCGTGCGGGCACTGTAAAAGTTGCTCGTTAACGCTTGCTGGTACACATCCAGATAAACGTTTAACGCAGGTAGATGGTCAAAGTATTGGTGTTGACGATATACGCGCAATTAGTGATTTTATGAATCATTCTGCAGCGCAAAACGGCAACAAAGTGGTTGTTATCGAAAACTGCGAAAAAATGACCACTGCAGCAGCTAACGCATTATTAAAAACGCTTGAAGAGCCAAGTAACAGCCGATTTTTAATACTTACAACAAGCCAAGCTGCGCAGCTTCCAGCTACTATATTAAGCCGGTGTGCTAAAACGGATATAAAAGTAACAAACACAGATCTTGCCCAGCAATGGCTTGAGTCGTTACAAATTACAGGCTACAACTGGTTACCGCTTTTTTATAGCCAACCATTGCAAGTAAAACAGTGGCAAGAGCAAAGTCAGCTACAAAACATCGATACGCTTTATAAGTTTGCAACTGAGTTTAAACAAAGCCATAATTTTAAAGCGTTAGTCGATATAATAAATAAACAGCCTGAACTTGTTCGTATATTCACTTTGTTTTTAAGCGAGCAATTAAAGCAGCAATTGCTCCAAGGTATGAGTTTTGAAACGTACCAAGTTGCGCAACAAGCATTAAGTGAGTTTTTGCAAAATAATACTAAAATACTTGGGCTTAATTTACCGCTGGCCGTATCACGATTAGCGTACATATTACGTAATCAATAAAAAGGACTAAACATGCAAGAGCTATTAGTTGATATAGACAACCTAGATGAGTTATATCGCTGTTATATGCCTTACCTAAAAAAAGGGGGCTTGTTTGTGCGTACTAATATGCGTTACGAAGCAGGGCATTCATTAGCGCTCAGAGTGACCTTACCTGATGCACTTGAAGATGACGTAGTGACCGGTAAAGTGTCGTGGATCACACCACAAGGGGCACAAAGTTCAAACCCGCCAGGCATAGGTATTTGCTTTTTAGACGATAAAACAAACCTAAACGCCAAGATCGAAAAATTACTGGGGACTATGTTAAACTCCAGTGATCCAACTTACACCATGTAGAAAAAAACAAGGCCCAATTTTGATTGTAGATTCTCATTGCCATTTAGACCGTCTTGATTTTGATAAACTCGACTTAAACCTTGACCAAGTACTTGATAAAGCACGTGCTAAAAAGGTTGAACATTTTTTATGTGTAAGCGTAACACTTGATCAGTTCCCGAGCATGCTTGATAAAATTAAGCATTACAACGATGTATCAGCCTCGTGTGGTGTACATCCACTTGATCAAAAAGACGCCCTTAATAAACAGCAACTAATCGACTTAGCCTCACACGAAAAAGTCGTCGCTATTGGCGAAACGGGTCTTGATTACTACTATTCAAAAGACACTCACGCAGTGCAGCAAGCAAGCTTTGTTGGGCACATTGAAGTGGCTAATCAATTACAAAAACCGTTAATTATTCATACTCGTGATGCCCGCAGCGATACCATTAATTTAATGCGTGAGCACAAGGCCGAAAACTGCGGTGGTGTACTACATTGCTTTACTGAAGACTGGGAGATGGCTAAAAAAGCCATAGACATGGGCTTTTATATTTCTATTTCGGGCATTGTTACCTTTAAAAATGCATTAGAGCTAAAAGAAGTAGTAAAACAAATACCGCTAGATAGATTATTAATAGAAACCGACTCGCCTTATTTAGCGCCGGTACCGTATCGTGGGCAAACAAATCAGCCCGCGTACGTAGAAGATGTAGCTTATTACATTAGCGAGCTTAAAGGCATTAGCTTTAATGAACTGGCCAAAGCGACAACCGAAAACTTTTATTCATTATTTAAATTAGCAGCTAAAGGCTAAATACATGAAAACTCACACGGCAAACCTACCTGTTTTACTAATGGGGCCAATGGTGCGCCGTGCAGAGCAAACTGGAGTCTGCATTCAGTTTGCTACCACAAAGCCTGCAAACTGCCAAATAAACTTATTAAATGTTGAGTGTTATAGCGAACAACACTCTGTTGCTTTGGGGGATCATTTATACCTGTATTTCGTTATTATAAAACCAATAGATAACAAATTCCCTGTAGACAGCTTACTAAGCTATGAACTTACAATTGACGATGCAATCATTGATTTATCATCTTGGTGCTATAGCAATCAAACAACGCCTGCATTTGTAATTCCTAACCAACTGAGTGATATTTTGCATGGCTCGTGCCGAAATGCACATCATCCAGCAAAAGACAGCTTAGTACCGGCAAGTCACTGGCAAAACACCCAACGCAGCAATAATAACCAAGGCGCACAATTGTTATTACTGAGTGGCGATCAGGTATACGCCGATGATGTAGCAGGCCCCATGTTATTAGCTATTCATCAGTTAGTTAAAGCCTTAGGTATTTATAAAGAGCAACCACTTGCAATAGAGTTACCGGCCGATATAAATGAGCAACTTTATAATCGTCATTTGTACTTACCAAAAACGCCTTGGCAAAAGCGCTCAAAGTTAGGTGTTGGTTACTGGCTAAAAAAAGACGAGCCTCATTTTTCAAGTGTAAAAGCCTACAATCACCTCATCCATTTTGAAGAATACATTGCACTTTATTTATTAAATTTTAGTGCAGCCGCTTGGCATTGTGTCGATATAAAAAACACAACGTATGCAGGGCAAAGCGAGCAAAACAAAACTATTTTTAACGCTGAAAAAACAGCATTGATTGATTATGCAAAAGATTTGAGTGAAGTAGAGCGGTTGTTTGCCAATGTATCTACATTAATGATATTTGACGATCACGATGTAACCGATGACTGGAACCTCACCGCTGGGTGGGAGCAAGCTATAAATGATAATCCAAGTAGTAAACGGATCATTAATAACGGCTTAATTAGTTATTGGCTTTTTCAGGGAATGGGGAACGATGCACTAAATAAAACAGGCGAGCTACTTACCCCTTTTAAGCAAAGCCTAGTTACCAACAACATTTGGCAATTTAAAACATTTGATAAACCATTAAACGAATTTAATTATTGGCATTACGAACTGACTACAATACCCAAAGTCGTCGTACTCGATACCCGTACGCACCGCTGGCGAAATGAGCAAAACTTTAACGAGCCCTCGGGTCTACTTGATTGGAAACGCCTAACAGAGCTTGAAGAAAGCCTATTAAGCCACGATCAGGTTATTATTGTATCGCCAGCCCCTGTGTTTGGTGTTAAATCAATAGAAGCCATTCAAGCCATGTTTAACATATGTGGCCAACCACTCATGGTTGACGTAGAAAACTGGATGGCGCACGAAGGCTCAGCCAAAAAGCTACTCGATACCTTTAGACGAACCGACACACCTAACGAAACCCTTATTTTATCGGGTGATGTACATTACTCGTTTTGTTTTTCGGTGCAAAAGCGTTTTGGCGATCATCCCAATCGAATTTGGCAACTAACCGCCAGCGGTATTAAAAACGAGTTTCCGCGCAAACTTATAAATATACTTGATAAACTAGATTCAATTTTATACGGGCCAAAAAGCCCATTAAACTTTTTTACCAAACGCTGGCACATGGAAGTAGATAAGCACCAAACCATAGGTGAAGGGCAAAAATACTTAGTAAGCGACTCAGCTATTAGTTTAATAACACTAGAGCAAGGAAATTTAGCCCGCTATCAACTTATAAACGGTGAAGGGCATTTAACTGAGTTTGATTTAGAAGAACAGTAATTCTTAATCAATTGTTGAATAAATTAAAAACCTATTTGCACAAAGAGAAGCGAAAGAGGAGTAAATGAGAAGACATAATGCCGATCAGGATATAGTTTCTGTTTTATTACTTCCTCTAAAAGCGCAGCGCCTCATAACCTCTTAGTGC
>NZ_BADT01000243.1 GCF_000239855.1 Pseudoalteromonas sp. BSi20652
TGTGAGGCAAGTTGATTGAGATCTTCTGTTGCAAAGCGGCCCTCTTTTCCTAACTTAATAATGCTTACTTCAATAAAGTTTGAGTGGCTAAAATAATCTTCTAACACATGAAGTGCTTGGCCAAAATGAATTTTGCCTTTATTAGTATCGCCAAACTGCATGGCTAATTGTAGTTGTGTTGTCATATACTGTACAGCAGTATCAAAAGACTGGCCTGCTACAGGGGTATTAATATAATTTTTAAGCCCAGTTAATGGGTTTATTGCTATTTGCGATTCAATGTAAGGTTTAGCAAAGTCTGAATCAATAATGCTGTTATCAAATTGGCCATTGGTTTCAGATTTAGGATTATCCATATGTTCTTCGGCGCGGTACACCCCAAGTGTTTGGGGGGTAACGTACTTGTAACAGAATTTACCAATATCTTCACCAAAGCGACTAAACTCTTTCAAAGCAAGAATAGCTACCAACTCAGTAAGCGCATTACGAGAAAGCCTAATTGTGTCAAGTTCTGGTTTTAAGTGGCCGCTATTTTGTAAGCGTTTTAAAACGTCTTTACTTGGTCTTACTATAGCGGGATCAATAAATTGAGAAAAATCTCGTAACCAATTACCAAAATATATAATAGGTAAATCAGTCTCAGATTTAAAATCTAGATCTGCCAATACAAATTCTATTGAGCGGTGACCATACGATGCTGGGTTTTTATCATCTCCCGTGCCGGCACCAAAAAACTCAAACTGTTTAGCCATTCCATCATCAGTTTGGTGCTGTTGATTTACATTGTTGAGCATGTTTGCAATATTCGCATTATCGTAAATGAGAGGGCCTGACGAGTCAGGTGAGCTCAAAGTTCCTATCTCAATACTGTTAGACTGAAATAGTTCTAGGTCTAATAAACGATAAGCAAAAATAGCGCCTTCGTCTTGTTTTGCATCGGCACCAACGTTACTCAGC
>NZ_BADT01000242.1 GCF_000239855.1 Pseudoalteromonas sp. BSi20652
CGATATTTGTAAATTCAATTTAAAAGCTACGCTTTTGTTGAGTGTGGTGGTTTAATTATTGTAGGTGAGGTTTTATACCTCGCGGGTGCTTTGTAAAAACTAAGACACAAGGTGAACTCCCACCCACAGCTTTAATTTTTACTTTTTGGATTAGTAATGTTGATGTGTTTTTTCACATTTATAGGTACACTCTTTTAAAGTTTTAATTCAGGGAATGAATAATGATTAAATGGATTTTACTGGTATTTATTTGTGTATTTACAACTTTTCCTCAAGCTGGTGATGCTTACACACAAGCTCAATGCGATAGCATTAAAAAGCAGCGCGAAACTATTCGGTCTCAATTTAGAAGTGGCTACAGCACTAAAGAAGGTGAGCGCTTAACTGCGCGCGATAAAGCGCTATTTACCTTACTTGCTAATCACTGCAGTAAGCCTAAAAAGAGTGGTAGCGCTTATCAGGCTGCTTCTTCTACCCCAACTCGTACGCCTAATAGTAATTGGTTACTCAATCAAAAAGTATCAAACATGTCTTTGCATAGCGATAGCTATAAAGATGCCGCTAAGCTTGATGCTTGGTCAAAGTTTTATAAATTGCCTAAACGTTGCCGTAAAAAAGGGATGGGGTCGGCCGATTTTGTATGGTGCAGCGAGTATCGGGGTAAGCAAAAAGAGTTGTTTGAAGTACAGTGGCAAGGGCGCCAATAAATATGTTTAAAACAAAATTGCGCGTGGTGTTTGTATTTTTTGTGCTGCTAATTGCATCGGCCCTCATTGCCAATCATTTTACTGGGCGGGTATTTAATTATTACGATCCTATAGGCGAGGTTAAACGAATTTATAGTAGTTTATTGTCGCAGGTAGCTACTGAACCGTTAGCAACTAAACAGCTCAAAAATATAAGCACGGCTACTTTACAAAATGCATCAGTATTTGCCGATAATCATTTATCGCAAGCTAACAATACGCGCTGCGTGGATGTGTCGTTGGGGAAGGTTAAATATAAACGTAATGGCGATATATTTACGTGGACAGACAGTGACGGTGTGCCGCATTTTAGTGATAAAAAACCGGACTTTGCAGTAGCAACTTACGATACTGGTTTTATTGAACCGTTAGATTACTTTGACCTCACTTTAAATACGCCTAATTTACCTTCGTCATTTAACCAAGAGTTACGCATAAAACTTAATACTGTATTTAAAGTATACGGGCAGATTATTGGCGTGCATGCACTTAAAAAGGTAAAGCTTAATTTAACGGTATTGCCTACGCGCCGCGCTTATGAGGCCGCAATTAAGCAACGCAGTGCTGACCCTACAAACACTGCGGGTATGTATTTTCACGCGAGTAATTCTGCTTTTATTCATTATGATAATGCACACAGTGCAATGCGAACTGCGGTACATGAGTCAGTGCACGCCATTAATAAAGCTGTGCTAGGTTATACGCCAAGATGGTTTAATGAGGGATTTGCTGAATACTTTGAGCTTACTAAAAATAATATGCAAATGGCTATTGTTGAGCCGAAGAGTTCATGGACTAAAAATAACAATATTACTAAAAGTGTATTTTTAATTGATTCGTTAGTGGGTTTGGATGACTCGTGGAAAAAAGGTGATACCAGTAAGCTGTATACAAGCAGTTGGGCTGCAATTTACTTTTTAATGGATACTCAAACAGGGAGATCGTTACTTAAGAATATAATGCTTGCTGAGCAAGAGTTCCTCTGTAATAAGTTATCTGAAAAGCAATTAAAAACGATGATGTATAAGCAATTTTCTAATCTTAACCGTGAATATTCCCAGCGGTTAAAAAAGCCTTTAAAAGTGCATATATTTTAAATAAGGTGATAATTTAAAAGCTACGCTTTTGTTGAGAGTGGTGTTTAAATTATTGTAGGTGAAGTTTTATACCTTGCTTAAAAATACATTTTTTACCACAGGAAAATGAACTGTTGTTTTGTGTAACGCTTAAAAGTAATGAGGCAATTAACTCTACTATTCGCCTCATTGCATGAGGCAATTAAATAACATAGACTGAAGTTAATTAACTTTAGGACTAAAGACTATGTGGATATGGCAACAGCAAAACTGGCCAAACTTTACGTGGGATGCTGCGGCGCTTGCGCCTTTACTAAGGGAGCTTTCATATAATCAAGGTTTATTAGTAGGGCGTATGGGCGTGCAAAGCGCTCAACAAAAGCAGCATGCCCTTGATACTTTACTTGCAAATATTATTCACTCCAGTGCGATTGAGGGCGAAAAGCTTAATGCATTTTCGGTTCGCTCTTCTCTTGCCAAAAAGCTCAATATTAATGAGCAACCTTACCCAACAACAGTGCAAAGCGATAATCTTGCAGAGATTATGCTTGATGCAATAAATAACACAGATTCACCGCTTGATTTAGAACGAGTGCTTAATTGGCATCGCTTATTGTTTGCAGGTGAGCAAAGCTTATTTACTAAAATTGAGGGCGGGCAATTGCGTGGTGACGAGCCAATGCAAGTGGTGTCGGGGCGCTTAGATAAACCGGTATTACATTTTACAGCGCCTCCAAAAGAGTTAGTAAATAAAGAGCTTTTGCTATTTTTTAACTGGTTTAACAAAACGCAAAACGACCCTCAAATAGACCCTTTTATTCGGGCTGCTATCGCACATTTATGGTTTGTAACAATACATCCACTTGAAGATGGTAATGGGCGTATTACACGGCTTATAACCGATCTGGCATTAGCGCAAGAACATGCTGAGTCAATTCGGTTTTACGCTATGTCGGTCGCTATTTTACAAGACAGAAAAAGCTACTACGAGGTGCTTGAAGCCACTCAGCGTGGAGAGCTGTGTATTACGCAGTGGATTAAGTGGTTTTTACGCACCCTTAATAATGCGATACACCATACGCTTAATAATATTGAGCAAACAATTTTTAAAACCAATTACTGGGCAAGTAAAGATCAAACAAAGTTAAGTGAGCAGCAAGTAAAAGTGCTTAATAAGTTACTTGATGGCCAATTTGAACAGGGTATTAGTGCGAGTCAGTATCAAAAGGTGGCTAAGGTTAGCCGTGCAACCGCAACCCGCCATTTAGCTGACTTGCAAACGCTTGGATTTATAACAAAAACCGCCGCAGGCGGGCGTAGCACACGTTACAAAATTGTCCAATGAGGCAATTAACCTTATTATTTGCCTCACCATGTGAGGCGAATAGGTGTATTTAAGTTGAACGAGTAATGCAGAATGCTTTAATTAAAGCGAAAGGCAAACTTTCGTCCATAATTTAAAAGCTTCGCTTTTCGCGCGAGTAAGCTTTGCGCCTAAGGTGTTTGTTGCAAGCGCTGGTATTTAATTACAGACCTCGAGCTTGCTCTCGTTAGAAGTAAAGTTTCCCGTTATTAAGCACAATCACTTCTCTAAAAGCGCAGCGTCTCTTACCTCTTTGTGATTAAAGAGCTTTTAATACTGGAATGCACAAAGAGAACAAAATGAGGAATAAATGAGTAGCCAAAGTGACAGGCGGTATTTTAGTTTATCAATGAGAGATACAAGACGTAGAGCTTGCTCACGTTAGAAGCGACAGCTTCTTGTTATTTAAAAATAGATATCACCACAGAGTACATCGAGGCGCTTTGCGCTACACAGAGTTAAAAAATATTGGTTAGTTTGTAGCAATGTTTAAGTTACTGCCCTTAACTCACTTTTCGGTGGTGAGTCAATTACGTTTATAATCCCGTAAAAGCGTTGCTTTTAAACGCCAGCAAGCTACGCGTCTAAAGGGTTATATTTAGCCTCGGGATTGTAAATGGTGGGCTTTTTCATTCCCTCTAAAGGCGCAGCGCCTCTTAATCTCTTTGTGAATAATGGGTTTTAGAGCTTTAATGCACAAAGAGCAGTGAGTGAGGTTGCTACTCTTTTGTTTGTAGCTTTTTAGCGCGTTCTTCTGCGTCTATTAGTGCTTGTGATTTAGGGGGGTGTTTTTTCTCTTCTATTACTGGCTTTTCAGTTGATTCTGGATCCCAACTTGAATCTAACGACAAGTTTGCAAATGGGTTGCTGTTGTCCGTTTTTTCAGGCTCAACATGCGGTTCATCAGTTTGCGATGCCTGTGTGGCTTTTGCTTTTTTATGCGCTGGCTTTTCACTAGGCAATGGTGCGTTTGGATCAAACGTACGCACTTGTGGTTCTTTAAAGTCTTTTTCTGTTTCAAATGTTGTGGTTTGTGCGTTAGTTGTTTGCTCTGGCGTGTGCAAATTGGTGACTGGCTCGCTAGGTATTATTGGTTCAGGCGTGTTGGTAACGGGTTGTACACTTTTATGTTCAGGCTCTACTGATGTTAATTTTGCTACTTGGGCTGCATAGTGTGTACGTTGTTTTTTTATTGGCTTTGCATCTGGATCAAAGTCGCGCACTTGCGGTTCACTAAAACTGCTGGCATTTTTAATGCGTTCTAAGGTTGCTTTAGCTGCAGCTTCAAATTCTGCGGTGTTAGGCTCTGGTTTTTGTTTTACTTCGGTAAACGTGGCTGCACTCGTTTGTTCTGAGGTATCTATGGGCTCTGCCGCTGTTGGCTCTTGCGGTTGAGTTGTTACGTTGTTTTTCTCGTCGGCGTTAGGCACTGCTGTTTGCACAGTGCCTGTACTTACTTGCGCGGGTGTATTGGTTACTGTGGGCTCAACGTCTGTTTGGGGTTCAGCTTTAGTTTTTGCAAAGGTTGATATAAACGGTGCTGCCGTTATTTTGCTTTGTTTTGCGCGGCGTAGGCGCACCAACACCATGGCGCCAATAAGTACTACTATAACAAGTATTAACGTGGGTAAAAGTAACGAGTTTGGGCTTTGCACTGCAGGTTGCAGTGGGGTTGTGGGCGCTGGTTTAGCTACCAAAACAGGTTTAATTTGAGGTGTTTGCGCAACTGTATTTACTGCCGTGGTAGGTTTTACTGGTTCTATTACAGCTTGGTTTGTTTGTTTTGTAGGGTCTGCGTCAATTACTATTTGGTTGTTATTATTACTATTTAGCAAGTCGTTAATTTGTTGTTTTTGTTCATTGGTTAAATTAAGCATTTGCTCGGTTATGTTACTTTTAGCCGCTTCGGTAGTCGGTTCAACAACGGGGGCTGGTTCAATAACGGGGGCTGGTTCAACAATTTGAGGTTGTGGCTGTGTAATAATAGTTTGTTTAGGTTCTATTATTTGTGGCTTAGTTTGCGCTTGAATTTCTTTTGGTTTATTGCAGTTTTTTTTATAGTTGCGCGCGGCTTCACGATATTTTTGACTCGCTTTGTTATTACTGTATTGCTGCATTTCTTGCTTAATTAAAATGCACATAGCTTCGTTGTATGCCGTACTTTGCGCACTATAAAATAAGGCAAAGCAAAGGGTAAGTCTAATTAGTTTTGATATCATAAAGTTATGCGCGCTTAAATATTAATAGTTTGATTTTAAGCGCAAAATTAAAAATTATCTAGGGCAAGTTAACTTAATCAATGACCATTAAGCTGCGATACTCGTCGTACGCAAATTGGTCGGTCATGCCGCTTATATAATCTTGAATCAATCTACACCGATAATAAAACTCGTATGCTGCAAAGTGGTCGGGTTCTTCTTGCATGGCGTCTATGGCATGTTGGTAGCTGTTTAAATGTTTTTTAGAGAGTTTTTTAACTAAACGCGATTCTATTAATAAGCGTGAGTCGCCATTGAGTGCGCGTTTAAAGTTGTCGCTGTTTAGCTTCAGTAGCGGTTTATAGCAATCGAGTAGGCCGTTAATTATTCTGTAGCCTTGGAGCTCTAATTTTTCTACTTCTTTGTTTGAAAACACATGCTCAAGTGCGACTTGTTTTAACGTTTTAGTTACGGCGTGTAGGTGGCTTCTATCTTCTAACAGCGCCTGGTTTAAGTCACCATGGTAAATAGGCTCTATGTTTTCAATAAAGCGTTTTGCAGCGTGATTTACCAGTGGGTGCAATAACGCTACGCGCAAATATATAAAAAATTCACTATTGAAATTATAAGGCTGTGCTTTTGCGCGATCGAGCGCGTAATCAACGGCTTTATCTACAAACGCTTGGTGCTCTGTGTCGTCTATTGTTAGGTTTATAAGTGCTTTTTTGTAATGAATTTTAAGCTGTGTACACAGGTATTCTGTGCTTATTATACCTTTTTCAACAGCGTCCTCTATGTCGGCTAGGCAATACGAAATATCGTCGGCGGCTTCCATTATGTAACTTGCGGGATGGCGGCAGTAAGGTTCAATGGTGAGTTCTTTTTGTAATGCTTCTACAAAGGCTTTTTCGCTGTAGTAGTAACCTACTTTTTTCATTAAGTAGTTTTTGTTTTGCGGTATGTTTTTTATATCAAGCCCTGCTGGGCGAGTGTATTTTAATATACCGGCGCTTTGGCTATACGTTAAATTAAGCGTTTGCAAAGAGTGAATAATACGTATGCCTTGAGCGTTGCCTTCAAAGTTACAAATATCAAGCGCAAGATGTTTAAAAATAACGCCTATGCCGGTGTTTGGCTCTTTGCAGCGATCGGGAGTTACGCTTGCTAAATTATTATTAAACCAGTTATTTATTGCAGCTTCACCAAAATGCCCGAAGGGTGGGTTGCCAATATCGTGCATTAGGCAGGCCATTTCGACTAGGCTTTCTAATGGGCGTTCTAGGTCGGTTAAGCCGTAGTCTTTTTGTTGTTGGTAGTTTAAGTTGGCAAAAATACGCTGCACTATAAACCGGCCTACTTGTTGTACTTCAAGCGAGTGCGTAAGGCGTGAGCGTACTGCGGCATTACGTTCAAGCGGAAAAACTTGGGTTTTTTGCTGCAGCCGACGAATCGCGGCGCTATTTATTATACGCCCACGGTCGCTTTCGAGCGCCATTTGTAAATTAGCGGTGGTGCGGTACATACGCGCGGGGGTTATTTTTTTACTAAAGTCGATAGTCATCGGTGTCCTTGTTTGGTGGTGATGACTGGCAAAGTAGGTGCGCGTTGTCATTCTTTATTAATACTTACTTACTAATATATACACCTAGACGAGTTAGGTATAGGTGCTTGTATCATTTAAGCGCTGTCAAATGTATTATAAAACTATATTTTTCAGTATTTAACGCATTTTAATGTAGGCGAGTATTTATAATGAAGTATGTATTTGTGAAGACAATGATGTTGGCACTTTTAGTGTTAACTAGCCATGCGGCGTTTGCTGCAAAAGAGCAAACCGTGGTGCTTATATCAATTGATGGCTTGCGTTGGGATTATATAGAAAAGCACGGTGCGACAAATTTAAAGGCGATGGGCGAGCGTGGCGTTCGCGCAGAAAAGCTAATACCGGTTTACCCTACAAAAACATTCCCTAATCATATTTCTATTATCACAGGCTTATTGCCGGTTAATCATGGCATTGTTGATAATAACTTTTGTGATAAAGCACGCAAAAACGATTGTTACAGCATGGGCAAAGCGCTTGGCGATAGTACATGGGTGAAGGGGATCCCGCTTTGGAATTTGGCTAAAATGCAGGGGCTTAAATCGGCTACTTATTTTTGGCCTGAGTCAGATGCGTTATTTAATGGTATGACACCAGATTACTTTTATCACTATTCGAAATATAGCGATTATCAAAGCCGTGTTGATCAAATTGTTCAGTGGTTAAGTTTACCAAAAGCACAGCGTCCACGTTTTGTTGCTAGTTATTTTTCGTTAGTTGATAGCATGGGCCATGAGTTTGGACCTGACGCACCCCAAACGCGTAATGCGGTTAAACAACTTGATGAGCTAATGGGGCAGTTACAAACACGTTTAAGTAAATTAGAGCAAGAGGTTAATTTAGTTATTGTGTCTGATCATGGCATGACGAGCATAAATCCAGAAAAAAGCATTGATGTAACGACTCTTCCTCAAGACGAAAACTTTTTAGTTAAAAACACGGGTCCGCGTTTACTTATTTACACTCAACCCGATGTTAAAAATGCTGATATTGAAGGTTACAAGGCACGTTTACAAGAAGCAGCCAATGGCCGCTACACGGTATTAACCGACGAGCAGCTTGCTGCGTATCATTATAATAAAGGTACTCGGGTAGGTGATATTGTTGTGCAAACTACAGCGCCTGCGGTGTTTACTAATGGTAAAAAACCAACGTACTTAGGCACACATGGTTATGCCTATACTGAGGATATGGCTGCATCACTTGTTGCTGTTGGTCCTGCGTTTAAGCAAGGGGTAAGCATTAAAGAGGTTAGTAATCTTGATATTTACCCAGTGCTTGCAAAAATAATGGGACTTAAGTTGTTAAATAAGGTTGATGGCAATGGTAAAACATTAATGCCGGCAATTAAGCAAAAAATGGTGGTGCATTAATTTGCCATAAAAGCGCTGCTTTTAAATGCCTGCAGGCTGCACGTCTACAGGTGTTTTACCCAAGTTTGAGAGTGTTTTTTAACTCTCGAGCTATCCTCTAAAAGCGCAGCGCCTCTAAAACTCTTTGTGAATAACAGCCCTTAAAATATGAATGCACAAAGAGAAG
>NZ_BADT01000241.1 GCF_000239855.1 Pseudoalteromonas sp. BSi20652
CAGGCTTTGCGTCTACAAAAATAAAACCGCGTTTAAATAACGCGGTTTTTTTATTTCAAATTAACGATTTATTTTAATCGTTAATTTTTGCAAACGCAGTACCTAAGCGAGTAACTACTTCTGGTAGTTGATCGTCCAGTATTTCAGCTTTATCAGCACCCCATGCTAGTACCACAGTAGAGCCTAATTTAAAGCGACCCATCTCTTCACCCTTTTTAAGCGTGATAGCGTTATCGCCAGTGGTTGGGTATTTCCAGCTAAATACATCACTACCTGCTGGTGGTGTTACTGTGCCAGCCCAAATAGTTTCAATGCTGGCTACAATTGTTGCGCCAACAAGTACCATTGCAAGCGGACCAATTTCAGTTTCAAAAATGGCTACTACCCGTTCGTTACGTGCAAACAAGTTAGGCACGTTTTGCGCTGTAAGTGGGTTTACTGAAAATAAATCACCAGGTACGTAAATCATTTTGCTTAGTGTGCCATCAATTGGCATATGAATACGGTGGTAATCTTTAGGTGCTAAATAAATAGTGGCAAACTTACCGCCTAAAAATGGTGTTGTATCGTCTTGTGAGCCACCGAGTAGCGCTTGTAAGCTGTAATCGTGACCTTTAGCTTGTATTAGCTGTCCGTCAACAATATCGCCTAGCTGACTGATTGCGCCATCAACTGGGTGAATAATAATATTACTATCTTCTACCATTGGACGTATGCCGTCTTTTAAAGGACGAGTAAAAAATTCATTAAAACTTTTATAATGAGCTGGGTCTGAATATTGTGCTTCACTCATGTCTATTTTGTATTGCTTAATAAATAGTTTGATTAACGTCGTTGTTAGTGCACCCGCTTTAGCTGCCGCTAATTTACCTACAACGCGTGAAATAAAATGTTTTGGCATTGCGTACTGCATTGCAATTTTAAATTTGTCTAAACTCACAGTTTTTTTCCTAAATTATACGCGAGGCGCGCGAGAGCCTGCACGGCCATCGGCCATTGTTTCTAAAATTCGATGGTAGCTGTCAAAGCGTAATTGCGAAATTTTGCCATCAGCTACTGCTTCTTTGATTATACATCCCGGATCGTTTAAATGCTTACAGTCTCTAAAGCGACATCCGCCTATAAATTCTCTAAACTCTTTAAAGCACCACGTTACACGCTCAACTTCTAAATGCCACAAGCCAAACTCACGAATTCCTGGTGAGTCGATTAAGTTACCGCCACTTGGTAAGTGGTGAAGGCGCGATACAGTGGTTGTGTGCTGACCCAAACCGCTGTTTTCAGATACTTCTTTAGTTAATATTGCAGCATCGGGTAATACGGTATTAACAAGGGTCGATTTACCTACACCACTTTGCCCAACAAAAATATTATTTTTATCAACAAGCACTTCTTTTAATTCGTTAATACCTTCGCTCGATATATTACTAACAAGTAATACTTTGTAGTCGAGTTTACGATATATATCGAGAATCTTATCTATTGCGGCAAGACCTTCAGCATCAATTAAATCAATTTTGTTGAGCACTAAAATTGGCTCAATACCCATATCTTCGCAGGCGATTAAATAACGGTCGATAATACTTGGCGTAAACTCAGGTAATACTGCCGATACCATGAGTATTTGATCAATGTTTGCTGCAATAACTTTTACGCCGTCGTAAAAGTCAGGGCGAGTAAGTTGCGAGCGGCGTTCTTGTGTTGCTTCAATAACACCGGCTAAATCACCTTCACTCACTTTAGCGCGGCGAAATAATACTTCATCACCACATACTAAATTTGATACGGTACGGCGTATATTACAGCGAAGTACATCGCCATTTTGCGTTTCTACATCAGCATGTTGACCAAAACGGCTGATCACAATTGCGCTCTCGACCTGACCTAAATTATCGGTTTGCCATTCTTGCGCCCCTTTTTTAGCTGGCTTTGCATCGGCACTGTTAATACGCTTTTGATGATTAGCCTTAATCTGACGAGATTGGCCTTTACTTAGTTTTTTCTGTTTTGCCACTGGAGGCCTATAACCTTAGTTAAATGTCGCTTTTCCTAAAAAAAGCTTTAGCTCGACGGTTGATGCTAATATGATATATCTAAATGCGTTGGATCTAAAGGAAAGCACCGCTTAGGTAATTATGACTATTAATAAATCAAATTTAATTTGGCTCGACCTTGAAATGACAGGGCTCGAACCTGAGACCGATAAAATACTCGAAATTGCGACCGTTGTCACTGACGCAGACCTGAATATATTAGCCGAAGGGCCAACTATAGCTATTCATCAAAGTGATGAATTACTAAATGGCATGGACGAGTGGTGTACTACTCAACATGGTAAATCGGGTTTAACGGCGCGCTGTAAAGCAAGTACTTACGATGAAGCCTATGCCGTTGCACAAACGTTAGATTTTTTAAAGCAGTGGGTGCCTGCGGGTGTATCACCAATGTGTGGTAATTCAATTGGGCAAGATCGCCGCTTTATGAATAAATACATGCGTGAACTTGAAGATTTTTTCCATTACCGAAATCTTGATGTGAGCACTATTAAAGAATTAGCACGTCGCTGGAAACCCGAAGTGCTTGGACAAGTGAACAAAAAAGGTTCGCACCTTGCTTTGGATGACATTAAAGATTCGATTATGGAATTAAAAGTCTATAGAGAAAATTTCTTTAATTTGTAAAAAACACTTGCAAACAGACTGTATTATTGTAGAATCCTGCCCCGCTCAAGACGATAACCCACGCGGGGTTAGTGTGTTTGAGTGATTGAATTACCATCAATAAATGCGGTACTAGCTCAGTTGCTAGAATGTTGAACGCGACCTGTCGCGCTTAAGCGTAAAATAAC
>NZ_BADT01000240.1 GCF_000239855.1 Pseudoalteromonas sp. BSi20652
GAATCGTTTATTTATTTTTTTTTGCTGTGCTGCATTTTATTTTTACTCCCACTCCCTTTAGGCAGTTACCGCCCTTGGGCTATATTAGCTATGGGTTTATTAATTAGCGCTACTTTTTTAACTCATTTAGTTTATAGCGCTACCAATAACGAGCAATCGTTATACCCTCCTTTATATTCTTGGCCTGTATTTACTGCTTTGGGCTTGGTTGCTGCTGTGTGTGTTGTGCAAATGTACACGGTGAGCGCTGATCCTTTTCAAACTAAGCAAATGCTTTTAAAAACCAGCTTTATGATTTTGTTTTGTTGGTTGTTGTTTATTTACTGCAATAGCGCACAGCGTATTAAATATTTAATTTATGCAATTATAAGTGCAAGCGTGTTTCAGGCTTTATATGCCACTTATTTAAATTTATCGCCCGACTTGGTAAGCCCACTATTTGGTTATAAACATACCGAAAGAGCAATAGGTACTTTTACGTATTCTAACTTTTTAGCTAATTTTTTAGCGCTGTGTTTATGCTTAGGTATTGGTGTATTGGTAAGTGAGCTAAAGCGTACTCACGGTAATAGTAAGCAAACATTAAAACAAACCCTAAGGGCTTGGGCTGAGATTATTTTAAGCTCAAAAATAATTTTACGTATTTCGTTAATTATTATTATTGTGGCGTTAATTTTAACACGTAGCCGTATGGGTAACTCGGCATTTTTTATTGCGTTAATGGTGGTGAGCTTACTCGCGTTTTTTATTTACAGGCAAAAACCTAAAGCGTTTAAACTACTTATAGTTAGTTTTTTTATAATCGATTTAATTATTATTGGCGCTATATTTGATGTAGAAAAAGTTAAGCAGCGTATTAGCGAAACCAGTATTTCATCAGAAACCCGCGATGAAGTTGTACGCGATTCTATTCCGCTTATTTTAGATAAGCCTTTACTTGGTTCTGGCGGCGGTACGTTTTATACGGCGTTTCCTGCGTATCAGTCTGAGCCGTATTCTGGTTATTACGACAATGCCCATAACGATTACATTCAGTTTGCAGTAGAGCTGGGTATACCTACTACAGCCGCTCTGGGCTCACTCATACTTTATTGTTTATGGTTATGTATTGCTACTATGCGAAAGCGTAAAACAGCGTTGTTTCAGGGCGTTGCTTTTGGCTGTGCTATTGCAATTGTAGATATGCTGCTGCATTCGTTGGTGGATTATTCTTTACAAGCCGGTGCAAATTCAATGTTATTTATGACTATTTTATGTTTGGCAATATTAAGTAATAAGTTACCTGCCACCCCCCCTGTGTCAGGATAGTTGTCGCCTCTAACTTTTAATAGAGGCAGATAAAATGAGACGTCGATTTACACAAGAATTTAAAGTTCAAGCTGTTGAAAAAGCATTATCTCAATGTGATGATGTTCGCCTAGAAGATATTGCGCTTGATTTAGGCATCGGTTATTCAACCTTGCAACGATGGATCGCGCTTGCTAAAAACCATGAACTTGAAACTAAAAATAATGGTAGTCACATGACAACAGAAAAACGCCCTCATGACTGGAGCTTAGAAGAAAGGCTTAACGCCATTATTGAATGTGCGAGTTTAGATGAAGCAGCTCTTAATGAATATTGCCGTGCTAAGGGACTTTACCCGCATCATATTAAACAATGGAAGCAAGATTTTGCTAAAGGGCCTTCAACGAAGCCCGTAAAATCAGACAGTAAACAGCTCAAACAAGAAATTAAGCAGCTTCAAAAAGAGCTTAATCGTAAAGACAAAGCGTTAGCAGAAACAGCCGCCTTACTCGTACTCAAAAAAAAAGCAGATGCGCTTTGGGGTTTCAACGAGGACGATTAACCAGCTCAACTGAGCGTCATGAACTGATAAAGCTCATTACCGATGCGCAGAAATCAGGGGCAAGGCAAGAAAAAGCATGTGAGTTACTTGGTCTAACGGCAAGAACAATTCAACGCTGGATTGAAGCTGATGATATGACAGATAAGCGAACAAGTACGATAAAGCGACCACCTAACAGGCTAACTGAATTAGAACAACAGCGTATAATTAAGACTGTTAATTCAATAGAATATGGACATTTACCACCCAGTAAGATAGTCCCTAAACTATTGGATAAAGGTGTGTGGATAGCATCAGAAAGCTCGTTTTATCGCGTTATGAAATCACATAAATTATTAACACACAGAGAAAAAGTTAAACCAAATAAAAAGATAAAAAAGCCAAAAGCGCTCAAGGCAATACGTGTAAACGAAATTTATACATGGGATATCACGTATTTGCCAACAGCTGTTAAAGGTCAGTTTTTATACTTATATTTAGTGATGGATATTTATAGTCGAAAAATAGTTGGTTGGCAGGTTCATGACACACAACTAAGCACACTGGCGGCTGATTTAATGGTAGATATTTGCAGGCGAGAGCAGGTAAAGCCTGAGCAAGTCACGTTGCACTCGGATAATGGCAGTCCAATGAAAGGGGCAACGTTATTAGCGACATTGCAGGAGTTAGGTATTGTTCCTTCATTTAGCCGACCGTCTGTGAGTAATGATAATCCTTATTCTGAATCGCTATTTAAGACGTTAAAGTATCGCCCGGAATACCCTGAGAAAGCCTTTGAAAGCATGGGTAGCGCAAGAAAGTGGGTTAGCGGATTTGTTGATTGGTACAACGATGAGCACTTGCACAGCGGTATTAAATTTGTCACGCCAAACCAGCGTCATTTAGGATTAGATAAAGCGATACTAGCGAAACGTCATCAGATAAATGAAATGGCGAAATTACAGAATCCAATTCGTTGGTCAGGAAAGTCTCGAGATTGGACGATGATCAATGAAGTAAATTTAAATCCAGAGAAAAAAGAAGCAATGCGGGCGGCATAAAATTTAATTTGATGCGACAACTAACTTGAAAAACTCCGCACCTAAACGAAGTCGAAAAGAGCATAGCTAAATGCAAAGCTAAGTAATTACCTAATATAGTGATTAGAAGCTGCGTTTCTCACGCGAGGAAGTTCTGCTTCTACCGCCAAGGTTCAATTTACGGTTAACTTGTTGGCGTGACAAGCAAAGCCTGTAATAAGTAATTTATGCACTAAGAGGTTAAGAGGCGCTGCGCTTTTAGAGAAGAAAATACACACGAAACTGTATTCTGATTGGCATTATGTTTTCTCATTTACTCCTCTTTAGCTGGTTTTTAAATCAATTAAGCATTGCTTTGTAACAGCAGCCCCTGTAATAAGTGATTTTTTCACTAAGAGGGTATGAGGCGCTGCGCTTTTAGAGGAAGTAATAAAACAGAGACTATACCCTGATTGGCATTATGTCTTCTCATTTACTCCTCTTTT
>NZ_BADT01000239.1 GCF_000239855.1 Pseudoalteromonas sp. BSi20652
ACAGAAATAAAAATGCGGTACTAGCTCAGTTGGTAGAGCGCGACCTTGCCAAGGTCGAGGTCACGAGTTCGAGCCTCGTGTACCGCTCCAATCTTTTTATATCCTTTCAAAATTTTCTGTATTAAAAATCATAAATAAAATTATAATTTAAAATCTTTCTTATCTACTTTATTCTATGTGCAATATTCAGCATTGAAGTTTTGGTTGTTAGAAGCTATTGCTTCTCGCGCGCGCGTTCTGCGCTTACAAGATAAGTGTTGTACTTTGACGTTATAAGGTGTGAGTGAGGTAGGAAGAGTTAATACTTTGAAACCTGAAGCTTTTGTTAAAACAGCTCCCCCTGAATAGTTGCTATAACTCGTCTAGAGCCACCAGAATCACGGTGCTCGCCCAAGTAAATACCTTGCCATGTACCTAGCGCTAAATAACCATTTGAAATGGGAATAGTTAATTCACAACCCAACGTACTGGTTTTTATGTGTGCGGGCATGTCGTCGTCACCTTCATAATCGTGGCGGTAATAAGGTTGACGCTCAGGAACGAATTTATTGAAATGGCTCTCCATGTCCATACGAACAGTGGGGTCTGCATTCTCGTTTATTGTAAGGCTCGCTGAGGTATGCTGAATAAATAAATGTAATAAACCAACTTTATAATTTTCCAGTTCAGGAAGTTGAGACAATATTTCGTCATCAATTAAATGAAAACCTCGGCTGCGAGGTTTCAATGTAATTTGTCTGTGCTGCCAACTCATAGTTTATCGAAGCTAACTTCAATGTTTGCATTACCTGCATCGCAAGTAAATGGCATAATTATTTTTTTGCCTTGGCTTTTATGAGTAATAGTGTGGCCTTTTCCTGATACGACAATAGGTGTTGCCATATCAAAGTCGAAACCTTTTTCACCGAGTAGGTTTTTAGCCCCCCCCGTCACCATGTTAGTAATTTCACCTACCATATCTGTAACTTCCTCATCTATAGACTCAGGACGTTCGCCAAGCATGCGCTCCATGATAGTAAGTGCTAGCTCTTGATCAAAAGTAATTGAAAACGATCCTCGGGTTTGTGGGCCTACCATACCAATAAGACCAGATACATCGCCACAGGCTACCTCATCCGTTTTGATACGTGGCTTACCTGGTTTCAATTGAGTTTGAGCCATTGTACTTAATACATTGATCAAAGAAGATAAAAATGGATTGATGAACTCTACATTCATATTGTTTACTCTTAAATTGGTATTATGAAATGGCTACAATTTATATGAGTATAGCCATTAGGAGATTTTTTGGGAATTATGATGCTCTGCAAGATTCACATTTACCATGCGCTTCTATTGTTTGACCAGAAACAACAAATCCACCTTCGGCTGCTAGGCTGTTTAGTTCATGAGAGATTACGGTTGAATGTAACTCTTTTACAAAACCGCAGGTATCACAAATTAATAACTGTACAGGATGAATATGATCAAAATGATGACACAGCATAAATGCATTTGTGCTTTCAATTTTATGAATAAAACCCAGCTCAGCTAAAAAGTCTAAAGCACGATAAATAGTTGCAGGTTTAGCGCCTGTTTCTGTTACTTTTAATTGTTCAAGCAAATCGTACGCACCAACACCGCCTTGTGCACTGGCTAATAGGCGAAATACTTTTTCGCGGATTGGTGTAAAACGCGCGCCACGGTTGTCGCAAACTTGCTTTGCTTTACTTACAAGTGATTCTATATTCATCATTGCTCTTATCCTTATGCTACCGTGATATACTAACATACTGTATTGTAGTTGCAGTGTTTTTATTAAACGCTTTTTATCTAGGAAAGCCAGTAATGCATGAGTTATTAGCTATATTTATATTCTTTTTTGCGGTTATAGACCCCATTGGTACCGTGCCTGTATTTATTGCAGTTACACGTGGCGAGAGTGAAAGGTTTAAACGTAAAGTTATAGTAAAAGCAGTAGGGGTATCTGCATTAGTACTCTTATTTTTTGTGCTTGCAGGAGAGCTATTACTTAATGCAATTAAAATTCCGCTATCAGCGTTTCAAATAGCCGGTGGTATTGTATTGCTTATTTTTGCTCTTTCAATGATTTTTGGTGAAAGCAAACCTGAAACTGAAATTAAAAGTATGCGTGATAGCACTGAAACAGCTATTTTTCCGCTAGCTATTCCATCCATCGCGAGCCCAGGCGCTATGTTGGGCGCTGTATTAATGACCCGCAATGAAGAGCATACCTGGGTTGAGCAATTAATCACTTCATCAATGATGCTTGCTGTACTTGCTGTTGTACTGGTTTTGTTACTCCTTGCAACTCACGTACATAAATTAATTGGTGATAGTGGTGCAAGTATAATAAGTAGAATAATGGGGCTTATTTTAAGTTCGGTTGCGGTTACCAATATTTTAAATGGCATAGCCCATTATTTTGGCTTGCAGGTGTTTTCTTAACATTGATGCTCGCCAGGCTTTTGTGTAAAATACAGCGCCTTTTAAGCTGTGCTTAATAACTTTAATACCCTGAGGTTTGCTTTGAATAAATGTACTTTGGATAGACGCTTTTCTGTGGCCCCCATGCTTGATTGGACTGATCGCCATTGTCGTACTTTTCATCGCAAAATGACTAAACATACTGTGCTTTATACTGAAATGATAACCACAGGGGCTATTTTATTTGGTCGAGGTGACTACTTACATTTTAATAAACACGAAGGCCCAGTTGCGCTGCAACTTGGTGGCTCTGATCCTAAAGCACTTGCGCAATGTGCAAAATTAGCCGGTGAGCGTGGTTATGACGAAATAAATTTAAATGTAGGTTGCCCGTCAGACCGAGTTCAAAATGGTCGATTTGGTGCATGTTTAATGGCTGAACCTCAATTAGTTGCTGACTGTGTTGCCGCAATGAAAAACGAAGTAAACATTCCTGTTACCGTTAAAACGCGTATTGGTATTGATGAGCAAGATTCGTATGAGTTTTTATGTGCGCTTATTGAAGCGTCTCATAAAGTAGGGTGTGATGATTTTATTATTCATGCTCGTAAAGCATGGCTCAATGGTTTAAGCCCGAAAGAAAATCGTGAAGTTCCACCGCTTGATTACCCACGTGTTTATCAACTTAAAAAAGATTATCCGCAGCTAGACTTAAGCCTAAATGGCGGTGTTAAAACAATTGAGCAGAGCCTAGAACATTTGCAACATATTGATGGCGTAATGATTGGGCGTGAGGCTTACAGCAACCCATTTATGCTCAATGACGTTGATGAGAAAATTTATGGAGATGCTGCAAACACGCAGTCACGCCACGACGTAGTGCGTTCAATGTATGACTACATTGAAGAAGAAATGCGTTTGGGTGCTAATTTTTGGCATATTGCACGTCACATGCTCGGTATTTTTCAGGGGCAGCCTGGTGCGCGAGGTTTTAGACGCCACCTTTCTGAAAGTGGTCACGGTAAGCAAGCTGATTTATCGGTAATGGATAAAGCATTAAGCTTTGTACCAGAATAAAACTAAGCTTTAAAAATTCTAAATTTAAGCCACTTTCGAGTGGCTTTTTTGATCCTAAAAATTAGTCAAAATCATAATTTATTGGCCAATTCCACTCTATGTTGTTCAGCTTAAAGTCACTAAAATTTAGAGTGTTTGTTATTTACAATTATGATTTTAAAGGTTTTATTTCTTTTTGATGGACTTGGCACAACTCTTGGAATCTCCTTGTTGAAATTAATTAAAAATCAACAGGAGAATCTCATGGGAATATTTAACCGCGTAAATGATGTAATTCAATCAAACATTGTCGCTATGCTTGATAAAGCAGAAGATCCAGAAAAACTTTTAAACCTAATGCTTACCGAGATGCAAGATGCATTGAATGAGTCCCGTAGTACAGCAGCCGCTTTATTGTGTGAAGAGAAAATAATTAATCGCCAAATTGATACTAAAAAAACAGAATTAGCAGCTTGGCAAATTAAAGCAGAACGTGCGGTTGAGAAGGGCAGTGATGACCTTGCTAAGTCTGCCTTACTTGAAAAGCAGCGCGTTAACGAAAGCATTGAAAATAAGCAAATTCAACTAGAAACACTGCAAGAGTCTATTGCAAAAATTAAGGTTGATTGTGAGCGTCTGCAGCAAAAAATGGCTATGGCTAAAACTAAGCAAGCTCAGTTAATGCAGCGTCATAATGTTGCTATTGCTAGAGGGCGAATCAGTACGCAACTACAAAGCGATAAAGTAGCTCATGCGTTATCTCGTTTTGAACAAATAGAGCAGCGTGTTGAAGGTATTGAAGCTCAAGTAGAGGCTTATGAGCTGACTGATACAGCAAGCTCTACGAGTGCCCAAATTGAGTCGTTAGTTAAAAATGAAAAAATTGATGCTGAACTGGCTCGCTTAAAAGCGAATTTAAATACTAACTTAAAACAAACTGCTTAGGAGATTGCTATGAACAGCTTTAATCGTCAACGAGGTTGGTATAAAGATACTCTAAATAAAAAAATATCGGGTGTTTGTAGTGGTTTAGCTCATAGGTTGGACTTTCCGGTATGGGCAACACGCGTAGTTACTATTTTGTTGTTTTTGAGTTTTCCGTTTGCAATTGCACTTGGTTATTTTATAGCGCATTGCTGCCTTGAAAATAAAGAGTATTAATACCAACAGGCATAAATATTTGAACAATTTAACGAATTAAATCACTCTATAACATTGTTAAAAATTTTATGTAGAACAACTAGATATAAAATTTTGCCTAGTTATAGTGCAGTTTTCTTATCGTTAAATAGACCCCATATATAAGCCGGTTGGTATAAGGAGAATTACTATGAAAGCTTTGGCAGTATGTGTAATTATCTATTTATTACTGTTTACTGATTTAATAACGTTTGTGCAGATTGATTCTTGGCAGTTGCCGTTATGGATTGCTGATATTAGCTGGGTTGGGCTCGAGCTTGTAGGTGCTTTGGCCACAATTGTTGCTGTAGTTGCGGTAGTAGCTTTAATTACTATGGGATTAGTTGGTGCGGGTGTAGTGGCATTAGCAGGGACTGTTTTAGCGCTTTTATTTGGATCTATAATGATTGCATGGCTGTTACTATTTGTTGCAGTGTTGTGTTGGCTTGTTGCCGATAACAAAAAAGTAGCCTCTTAATCCTTAATTTGACTGACTATTATAGGTTAACTATGTTAAATTTAGCCTGTAATTTAAAGTTTTCATAAGGATAAGAATGATGACGAAACTATGTTTTTCGATGGCTTCTGCATTAGTATTTAGTTTTTTTTCGTCATCGTTGGCGGCACACTCAGAGCACGATCACGGTTCTGATGTGGCTGTACTCGAAGTCACTAACGCGCAAGTTAGAGAGTTTTTACCTGCGAGCACTTCAACTGTAGGCTATTTAACGCTTATTAATCACGGTGGAGCCGCAGCAACTTTAACTAAGGCAACTATTGATGGCTTAGGGCGTGTTGAAATACACGAGCATTCACATGTAGACGGCATGATGAAAATGCAACAAGTTGAATCGGTTGAAATTAAAGCGCACGAAAGTGTCAGCTTTCAGCCTGGCGGTTATCATTTAATGGTATTTGAACCACAAGAGCCATTAAAAGTAGGGCAAGAACGTAAACTCACGCTATATTTTAGTGACGGTAATCGGTTGTTTACTAATGCTCAAGTAGTGTCGCTTGAAGCACAAGCTAAGCAGTCAAAACCATCTACTCAACACGCTCATCACTAGGAGTACACATGTCGCAACATAAAGGAAAAATAGCAGGGATAGTTGTTTTACTGCTTATCATATTTTACGCAATTGCTGTTTATTGGAGCACTGAGCCTTCACGTTTTGATGTTGTTGCAAACGCCAAAGAGCAAGCGCAGCTTCGTAATGAAAATGTAGTAACGGGTTATGTAACTACTTCTACGTTAATTACGGTAGCAAATACCTTACTCGATAAACCGGGTGGCTACTTATCAAATGATGTCATACCGCCAAGTATTATTATGGATGATATGCCAGCATGGGAATATGGCGCACTAGAAATGGTACGTGATTTATCACTTTCTATGCGAAAAGATTTTAGTCGTTCGCAATCACAATCGACTGAACATGAAGCACTTAAAAAGGCGCAACCACAATTTAATATAAGCTCTGAAGCATGGGCATGGCCAAGTGCTGAAGGCGAATATCAAAAAGGGATTGACTATTTAATGTTATATCGTGGACAAATAGCTAACGAGCATGAACGCGATAGCCAATTTTACGCACGAGCAGATAACTTACGTAGTTGGCTTAAAGAGGCTGAAAAACGTTTAGGTAGCTTAAGCCAGCGTTTAAGTGCCAGTGTAGGCCAAGAAAAAGTGAATACTGATTTAGCGGGTAATTCATCTAATAAACAAGCAACGCTTGCTCCACTGCAGCAACAAGTAAGAACACCGTGGTTAGAAATTGACGACGTGTTTTACGAGTCGCGTGGTGCTACATGGGCGTTATTACACTTTTTACAAGCGATAGAGTATGACTTTGCTGATGTGCTTGAGAAGAAAAATGCGCGTGTAAGCGTTCAACAAATTATACGTGAGCTTGAGGCTACCCAAGAAACAGTGTGGAGCCCACTTATTTTAAACGGGAATGGTTTTGGCTATGTTGCTAATCACTCTTTAGTTATGGCAAATTATATTTCTAGAGCCAATGCGGCTTTAATCGAACTTAGCGAACTACTAGCTCAAGGATAAAAAATGAAAAAGTATTGTTTAGCAGCAGCCCTTTCAATGGCATGTTTAGCACCGGCAGCGCAAGCTGACACCCTACTTGGTTTATACGTAGGTGTTGATGGGTGGAAATCTGATAATGATGGTCAGTTTTCTTACAAAAATAATGCATCTCAAGATTTTAATTTTGAAGATGAGACTTTTGTAAGTTATTACGCGGCGCTTGAGCATCCGGTACCATTAGTACCAAACATTAAATTAAAGTATACAGAGCTTGAGTTAAATGGTTCAGCGCTGCTTACAGATACGTTTAGCTTTAATGGTTCTGATTATGTTGTTGGCTCTACTGTAAATACAGTAAGCGATTTAACGCATATTGATTATATTTTGTATTATGAAATTTTTGATAATGACTTAATCTCAATAGACTTAGGTTTAAATGCCAAACAGTTTGACGGTGATATTGTTGTAAATGGCACTACTCAAAATGGTGGTGCTAACTTTACTGAAACTGTTAATTTTTCTGGTTTTGTTCCTCTTGCATATGGTCGTGCCGAAGCTGGCTTACCATTTACTGGCTTAAGTGTATTTTTTGAAGGTAGCTTTTTGGCTATTGACGATAGTAAAGTACAAGATTACCAAGTAGGCGTAGCGTGGGAACTTATTGATAACTTAGCAGTAGATGTTGCAGTTAAAGCAGGTTACCGCTCTATGATATTAGAAATTGATGATGTAGATGATATTACAACTGATATTGATGCATCTGGCCCATTTGCGGGTATTCAGATTCATTTTTAATTAGCGCTCTATAATTAAGTTAAGCGTGGCATATTATTTTATTGCGTGCCACGCTAAATCAAACTCTCCCTCTAGCGCATTATTAATCAACTGCTTATAGACCTTATTGACAGGGAACTTAATAAGTTTAGATAGCTCATCACCTGTTTGCGTAAATTTGTAATAGCTCAATACTAAATCACTGCTTTTTGCTTTTAACGTTACTTTTTGCGATAAAAATGAAAGGGTAAGTTCTTGTCCCGCTTTAAGCACTGCAGATTCAATTTCTTTTCTATACAGTAAATTAAGATCCATGAGCGTTAAGATATCAGGAAAGCTAATCCCCGTTTTTCCTAAATTTAGAGATACTTTATTGCCTTTTCGTAGCAAATCAAACAAGGACGGTTTTTTGTAAAAGCCGAGTAATATAAAGTGGCTGTCGTCTTTTTCGTTATAGCCTGAGAGCGATACACATTTTTGTAAAGAATCAGCTTCTCGCTGTGTCATATGTTTTAACGTTTGAAGGCTTTTAATTGAAAACGTACCAGGATTGAGTGTTTCTCCTGTTAAAATTTTTGCCCATAAAATTTGCATTGACTCATTTGAAGTATCTTCGCACAGTGCAATAAAATGCTCTACCCAATCAACATCGGGTTGTTTACTACTTGCTACATCAGGGCAAAACCCCATGGCCATTGCTAAAATTGATTCTATATTTTGTTGTTGTTTAATAAGTAGTAAATCTTGGCGCTTTTGGGCGCGAGCTAAAACAGAGCTTTCACTGTTGATATGATAAAGCGGCTTAATTTGGCCTTTAATATTATAGCTTTGCTCGTTAGTAGGCAGCACTCCATTATTACCTACTTTTGTAATAGGATAGCCAAGTAACGATTCAATAAGGTTCGCCAGATTAATTCTTGCTTGTGCTGTTTTTACTGTCATGACTATGCATTATCCTTTGTGCATCATTAAGCTGTGCAATGGTTTGAATGTTATTCAAACCCAGAGAAACCGTATTGCTAAGCATATATTCGCTTAAGATTGCGGTGTAGCCAGATATTAAAGGAGCAGTAGTTTGTCCTTTAATGTTACATATTAACGTAACTATACCGTTTTGCTCGCTGAGGTTAAAAGTGCCTCTTACAATATGTTCAGTATTTAAAAGTATGTTGAAGTTGACTTTATTTTTACTTACCGAAGTAATGATCATTTCACCATACCCCCATTTTCCTTTCCAAGACTGATGAGCTCCTAGGCCAGAACTGGGTTCACCCAAAGTAAAACGTATGCTGGGGTCTACTTTTTCCCATGGAGACCATTTTTGCCATTGGCTAAAGTCGGTGATAAGCGGCTTTACTACTTCAAGATTGGCATTAATTTGTACTGTTTTACTCACATTATAATTTTGAGGAAGTATCAGCCCAACTAGCACGAGTACTAGCAGCGCTAGTAATACGCCTTTAATTAGCATTTTTAATGGTTTAATAAGCACATCCTTTATTAATTTTAAGTTGAAATACAACAACTTTTTATTAATCGACTATAATATGAATTGGATTATAAACCAAAAATAATTTACTAATTGCTACATTGGAGAGCGAATGTCGTTAGATCAAAATAATTTTTTATTCTCAGAGCAAGGCCATGAGGACGAAGGTTTTATTGAGCAAACTAAGTTTTGGGACATATTAATTGTTGATGACGAACCTGAAGTTCATTCGGTGACAAAATTAGCTTTATCTGGCGTTGAATTTTTAGGTGCAGGCTTACGATTTCACGATGCCTACTCCGGTGCGCAAGCAATAGAAGTATTAGCTAAAAATAAAAATATCGCGGTTATCTTTTTAGATGTTGTAATGGAAACTGACGATGCCGGTTTGCAGGTTGTAAAAAGGGTACGTGACGAATTAAATAACCAACATGTAAGAATTATTTTAAGAACAGGGCAAGCGGGTAATACGGCAGAAGAAAAAGTAATACGTGAATACGATATAAATGATTATAAAACAAAAACAGAGCTCACCCGCGCTAAGTTAGTTGCTTCGCTCATAACTGCCATTCGCTCATATGATCAAGTTTGTCAACTTAAGTATCAAAGTGATGCTATGAACACGATTGTTTTAGCATCAAAGTCTATTTCAGGTCTTACAGATATAAAACGACTAAGCAAAGAAATTATTAAATACATGAGCATGCTTTTGGAGTGTCCGCCTAAAGGACTTGTGTGTAGTAAGTTAGATGGTGATGACTTTATTCAAGTACTTGGTGGCTGCGAGCATTACGAAGGCTATTATGGTGAAAAATTAATTAATGTTGATAGCAATGTATTTAAACAAGTAGAGATATGCTTTGATTTTTTAAAGCATCAACATACGGATACCAATGTAACATTTGTTTTAAAAAACAAGCATCGCAAAGCGGCTTTATATATTGAGTGCGATCATACACCAACAGTGACTCAGCTCCAATTTGCTGAGATATTTTTAACGAATGTAAGTGTGGCGCTTGATAATATAAGGCTCTTTGTAAAGTTGAGAGATGCTGCTTACAAAGATGTATTAACTGGTATTTCAAACCGCACAAATTTTATTGAAGAAGTTGTACGTTATCAAAAGCCCCATGTAAATAATTACATATTTGTATTAATTGATGTTGTTAATTTTGCAGATATTAATAATGGTTTAGGTCAAGATACGGGTAATAAAATATTAATTGGTATTTCTCAAAGGCTAAGAAAAAATTTCCCCAAGGCTAAAATATTATCACGTATTGGTGCAGATGTTTTTGGTTTCATTATTCGTCGTAACGAGTTTGATTTAAAAGAATTAAATAATCAATTAAGTATACCATTTCGTGCAGAAGAACATGTGCTGCCGGTAGATTTCAGAATTGGCTTGTGTGAACAACAAGACTTTCAAAGTAGCGGTATTGATACACTTAAAGTCGCTTATATTGCGCTTAATCAAGCTAAAAAAATAAAGCACAAAGAAGGTGTTTATTACAATATTGAGATGCAAGATAAAATGGCTTGGCGTTTAGGAATTATTAGACAATTGCGTCATGATTTTGCTCGAAATAAGTTAGAGGTCTGGTATCAACCTCAACTTATGTTCGATGACTTATCGTTAATTGGGTGCGAAGCGTTATTACGCTGGCCAACAGGTGATGGCGTATACATATCTCCGGCGGTATTTGTACCGCTTGCAGAAGATGCAGGACTTATTGTGGATATAGGGCAATGGGTATTAGAACAAGCTTGCCAGCAGCAAAAGCGTTTAGAAAACATGGGCACAGAAATTTGCATTGCAGTTAATGTGTCTGTTCCACAATTTAAAGTAAAAGGCTATGCACAAACGGTTAAAAACACACTATTGAAGTATGGTGTTAAGCCAAAAAATATAGAACTGGAAGTAACCGAGAGCGTAGTTATGGATGAGTTAGAAACGGTTATCAATACGCTCAGAGAGTTGAAAGAACTCGGAATTGAAGTTGCTATTGATGACTTTGGTACTGGTTTTTCATCGCTAAGTTATATTCAAAGTTTACCACTGGATAGATTAAAGATAGACCGTGCATTTATAAAGGGTTTACCAAACGATGATACCGGTGCTATTGCTGCATTGGTTATATCTCTTGGTGCAAAGTTGGGTTTAAAAACAATTGCTGAAGGGGTAGAAACACAGGAGCAAGCCACATTTTTGAAAAATTTAGGATGTGATGAAGTGCAAGGATTTATGTATGGTAAACCGATGCCTGAGAATGAATTAATAGAGTTTATAAATAAACGCTAAAAAGATTAACCTATTATTTAAGCTAATGAGCGATTTATAATTTAAGGCGCGATATGCTTCGACTGATTTGTATATATAAACACTTTAGTAGGGTATAATTCGCGCCTTTTGTTATTATACGGCCACAATTATGAGCACACTCAAAGCTAAGCGCGCCTTATTTTCATACCCTAAATACTGGGCTGAATGTTATGGCACCGCGCCATTTTTACCAACTACACGTGAAGAGATGGATGCACTTGGCTGGGATAGCTGCGACATAATAATAATTAGTGGCGACGCGTATGTTGATCATCCTAGTTTTGGTATGGCGGTAATTGGCCGTGTACTTGAGGCGCAAGGTTTTAGAGTCGGTATTATTGCCCAACCAGCTTGGGATTCTAAAGATGCATTTATGGAACTCGGTAGACCCAATTTATTTTTTGGCGTTACTGCTGGTAACATGGATTCGATGATTAACCGCTATACAGCCGAAAAGCGTATGCGTCATGATGATGCTTATACACCTAATAATGTAGGTGGAAAACGCCCTGACCGCGCTGTAATGATTTACTCTCAAAAATGCCGCGAAGCCTACAAAGGTATACCAATCGTTATTGGTGGAATTGAAGCCAGTCTTCGTCGTATTGCACATTATGATTATTGGCAAGAAAAAGTACGTCGTAGTATTTTGTTTGATGCAAAAGCCGATATTTTAATTTACGGTAACGCTGAGCGCCCGTTAGTTGAAGTTGCACATCGAATTGCTGCGGGTGAAACGATGGACACCATTCAAGATATCCGTGGTACGGCTGTTATTCGTAAAGAGCCTTTACCAGGTTGGCGTGGGAGCGACTCTACCGCTATAGATAAAATTGGTAAAATTGATCCAATTCCAAATCCATATGGTGCTGATGATGTAGGTTGTAGTAAATCTGAATTTAAACAAGCGGGTATTGATTTAAAAGCAGAAGCGGCAAAACCAATTACGGTTCAGCCTGCGCGCCCTAAGCCGTGGGAAAAAACCTATGTTAAATTACCTGCCTATGAGCAAGTAAGTGTTAACAAACCTTTATATGCTCACGCTTCACGTATTTTACATCAAGAAACAAACCCTGGTTGTGCAAGAGCGCTTTTCCAGCGACACGGCGATCGCTCTATTTGGGTAAACCCGCCAGCATATCCATTAGAAACTCATGAAATGGATGCTGTATTTGGTTTACCGTATCAGCGTATTCCACACCCAAGTTATGGCGATGCTAAAATTCCTGCTTACGACATGATAAAAACGTCAGTTAATATTATGCGTGGTTGTTTTGGTGGTTGTTCGTTTTGCTCAATTACGGAGCATGAAGGGCGTATTATTCAAAGTCGTTCGCAAGAATCAATTATTGAAGAAATTGAACAGATTAGAGATAAAGTACCCGGTTTTACCGGTGTTATTTCTGATTTAGGTGGCCCAACGGCGAATATGTATAAACTGCGTTGTACTAGCAAAAAGGCAGAAAGTACCTGTAGACGTTTATCATGTGTGTACCCTGAAATTTGTAAGCACATGGATACAGATCATACGCCAACAATTGACCTATACAAGAAGGCACGTGAAGTTAAGGGTATTAAAAAGGTATTGATTGCTTCTGGTGTTCGTTACGACTTAGCTGTACGCGACCCGCGTTACGTTAAAGAATTAGTAACGCATCATGTAGGTGGCTACTTAAAAATAGCGCCAGAGCATACAGAGGATGGCCCATTATCAAAAATGATGAAGCCAGGTATGGGGGCGTACGATCAATTTAAAGAGTTATTTGATAAGTACTCTAAAGAAGCCGGTAAAAAGCAGTATTTAATTCCTTATTTTATTTCAGCTCATCCAGGGACAAAAGATGAAGACATGGTAAACATGGCTTTATGGCTTAAATCAAATGACTTTAAGCTTGATCAGGTACAAAATTTTTACCCTTCACCCATGGCTAATGCGACGACTATTTACCACACAGAAATGAACTCTTTACGTAATATAAAAAACAATACAGAAGTTGTTCCAGTACCTAAAGGTGCTCGCCAACGTAGATTACATAAAGCTATTTTACGCTACCATGATGCAGCGGGTTGGCCGATGATACGTGAAGCACTGCGTAAAATGGGTAAAGCTAATTTAATTGGTAAAGGGCCTAACTGTTTAGTGCCTGAAGAAGGGCGTGACGAAAAAGCAGGTAAAGGTGGCAGTAAAGGCGGACGTCCTGCACTAACGCGACATACCGGTTTTAGCCAATTTAAAAAGGCAAACACTAAACCAAAAGTAGGCGGTAATCGTCAAAGTACACGTTAGTGATATATTTTACTCATTAAGCTAGTAGAGCCATTTAATTAATATACGGGCTTTGTAAGCTCCTAAACTAAGTAAAACTGACTTTTATTGGCTATATTAATGTAGCCAATAAAAGTGCACCTTAATAAATAATTATTTAATATTTTAGTTAGCCGTTTAAAACGTTGATGATAACCATAAACGTAATTTAAGTGACCATAACGGTTGAATACCTGTTAGTCCTTGCGTCATTTTATTATCTTTTAAGATTATATAAGATGGCGTGACTTGCCCTTGCCAATCGGCAAATATCTCACCGTGTTGATCGTTTACAGTGGTAAAACTGTAGCCATGATCATTTAGGTAATCATGTAGTTCTTGATCAGCACCTGATTTTATTGCGATGCTCACGACAGGGTAGTTATTCTCGTTTGAGAGTTCGTTTATGGCAGGGGAGGTAATACTACAAATAGGGCACCAAGTTCCCCAAAAATAGACAAGTATGGGTTTACCTTGGCTCATTGCTGCTAAATCAATGTTTTTCCCTTTGTAATCGATTAATTGTAATTGAGGATTTGCTGGCATGACAGGTTGTCGCCACCAATTGACTGCAGTATAAATGACGAAAAATATAGAGCCGTATATCAATACACTTTTTAATATTGATAATCCTTTTTGTTTTAGCGTTTTTTAGGTGTCTCTTTTTTATTTTTGGTATCCGTTGTCATAGTTGCAGCTCTACCTTAGTTATTTGCAAAATTTTCTAATTTATACCAGCAACCAGGTAGCAGTACCTAAAAAGGCGAATATACCCACAATATCAGTAATTGTAGTAAGGACCACACTGCCTGCAAGTGCGGGATCGATATTCATTTTTTTAAGAATAATAGGAATGCTTGCACCAGCAACACCAGCCACCACTAAGTTCATAAACATAGCGAAGGCGAGTACGCCACCAAGCATAAAGTCCCATTGCCATAGGGCAATAACACCCGCAATCAAAAGTGACCACAAAACCCCATTTAGCGCTCCAATGGCGAGCTCTTTCATCATTAAAAAGCGTTGGTTAGTTTGGTTAATATGACCTACTGCTATACCACGAATAACAAGCGTTAATGATTGACTACCTGCAACACCGCCCATCGAAGGCACTATGCCGTTAAGTACAGCTAAAATAGGTAAAACATCTAAAGTGCCTTCAAAAAAGCTAGCTACAAAAGCCGCAGCAAGGGCTGTTAACAAGTTAACACCTAACCAGACTGAGCGTTTTTTAGAGCTTTTTAGTACTGGCGCAAAGGTATCTTCTTCATCATCGAGACCAGCTAAGCCTAACAAACTATGCTCGGCATCTTCTCTGATTACGTCAACGATGTCATCGATAGTGACACGGCCAAGTAGTTGATCGTTGTCATCTACTACGGGAGCTGATATCCAGTTATGGCGTTCAAATAATTGCGCGACTTCACTTTCATCCATAGAGATTGGGATAGACTCACAATCTTCATCCATTAAATCGCGAACAATTTTTTCTGGCGAGTTAGTTAATAATGTACTTAGCGATAAAGCGCCTATAAAGCAGTTATGCTTATCAACAACGTACAAGTCATCAGTACCTTCTGGTAACTCGCTGCGTAGTCTAATATATCTAAGTACAACATCGAGCGTAACGTCAGGGCGAATGGTCACCGTATCGGTGTTCATTAGCGCGCCAGCTGAACGCTCTTGATACGAAAGTGCTTGTGTTGCACGTTCACGGTCTTGAATATCCATCGCGCTAACAACGTCTTTATAAACGGTGTCTGGCAGACTACGTAATACTTCACCTAAGTCATCGTGGCCCATATCTTCGGTTGCGGCTGCAATGTGCTTAGGTTCCATTTGGGCAATAATGCCTAAACGAACATCTTCTGATAGCTCTTCAAGAACATCACCTTGCACATCAGGATCGACCAATTGCCAAAGGAGTCGGCGAATTTTATGCGGTGATGATTCTAATAATAATGCGGTATCACAAGGAGCTGTTTTTGCAAGCATGCGCCTAACTTGAACAAATTGACCACTATTGAGTGACTTAGTCACCTGTTTTAATTGTTGTAGTGGATAGTCTTGTTCAAAAGCTTCGGGCATTGGTGTCCTTTATAAATTTTTATATTACTTTATGCATAGAGGTGAGTTAACTGGCGTTACTAACCGTATTTATTTTATATATTTGTTTTAATTGGGGCATTAGTAATGCGAGCATTATTTTATAACTGTTTATTCTTGCTCATTAAAACGTTGTGCTATTAATTCTCCAACCGCGTGTAAAGCTTGCTCAGAGTCGGGGCCTCTGCATACAACTTTAACTTCTTTGCCTTGGCTACTTTCAAGTAGCATTAGTGCAAGTACGCTATCGCCTGCGGCCTCTTTGTCATCTTGAAATAATGTAATTGTCGCATCAAACTGCACTGCCAATTGGGCAAGCACGGTGGCTGCTCTGGCGTGCAATCCTAATTTGTTTTTATTAAAAAAGTGTCTTCACAATGCATAACTTACTCTACCTAAGCTGAACAGGTGATTATTCAGCTATATTATTTTTCTTGTTCGCGATGGCGAATTTTTACATTGGGATGTGTCATTGCAAAACTTTCACCGATAGTTTGCGCTAAATATACAGAGCGATGTTGTCCGCCTGTACACCCAATAGCAATGGTTAAATAACTGCGGTTATTTCGTTCTAAGTGCGGTAACCACGTTTGTACGAATGTTTGAATTTGCCATGTGAACTTTTGCACAATGCTGTGATTGGCCAAATAATCTTTAACGGGTTGATCTAACCCATTTAAAGGTTTTAATTCAGGTTCCCAATGTGGATTTGGTAAAAAGCGTGCATCAAATACATAATCTGCTTCTTTTGGTATGCCGTGTTTAAAACCAAACGATTCAAACGTGACAATCAGTTGCTTATCTTTTTTACCTAAAATCTTTTCACGAATAGATTCAGCAAGTTGATGAACGCTTAAATCAGTTGTGTCTATCATAAAATCGGCGCGGGTGATTAATACATCAAGTAATTCTTTTTCTTTTTTGATGGCTAAATCAAGAGGCAACGAGTCAATTGATAATGGATGTAATCTACGAGTTTCAGAAAAGCGTTTGATCAATGTTTGATCGTCGCTATCTAAATAAAATAGCGTAGGGTTTGCGAAGCCTGGTAAATATTCAAGAATATCGTTAAATTCATCTTGTTGTTTAGGGATGTTGCGCACATCTATGCTAACAGCAATTTTATCGTAGCTATCAGACACACTGCGAACTAATGAAGGAAGCAAGTTAACTGGAATATTATCTACGCAATAATAGCCTAAATCTTCTACTACGCGCAAAGCAACCGACTTTCCAGAACCAGAACGGCCGCTTATGATAATTAGCTCCATTTAACATCCTTTATAAAACTAAGATTGATTGACGATAACCTGGTAAAGCTCAGCATCTGATTTAGCACTGCGTAGCTGTTTACAAAAATCTTTGTTATTTAGTTTATCAGCAATGGTTGCTAGAGTCTTTAAGTGCTGCTGGTTATCGCCATCTGGTACGATGAGTGCGACGAAAATATCAACAGGACGATTATCGATTGCATCAAAATTTATTGGCGTTTCGCTAACGAGCACTAAAGCTAAAGGCTCTTCTGCACCGCTCATTCTTCCATGAGGAATGGCAATGCCACGCCCTATACCAGTACTACCCAATTTCTCTCTGCTCATTAAAGCATTAAGGATATCATGTTGCGATAAATACGGAAGTTTGTCGTGAGCAAGTTCGCTAATGAACTCTAAAATTCTTTTTTTGCTATTAAAAAGGACCGCAGCTTTGCTGCAGTCCTGGCATATAAGTGAGCTTAATTTCATCATATTAGTGTCGAGCAAGCTTCTCTTTGTGTTTAATTACTTGTCGATCGAGCTTGTCGATCAACGAGTCAATGGCGGCATACATATCTTGATGTTCTGTAGAGGCAAATAGCTCGGCACCGCTTACGTGTATGGTGGCTTCTGCTTTTTGATTTAATTTTTCTACATCGAGAATGACATGAACATTATTAATATGATCAGAGTGTCTTTCTAGCTTCGCAAATTTGGTATTAATATAGTCTCTTAGTGAATCGGTTAATTCTACGTGACGACCAGTTAAGTTTAGTTGCATAAGCATTACCCTCTTTTTTTGCGTCTTAAATCAAACTTTTACGTTGGTTTGATGGTGGAATAGCCAGAGACTCGCGGTATTTTGCAATTGTACGTCTCGCTACTTTAATTCCTTGCTCAGCCAATATATCCGCTATTTTGCTATCACTCAATGGTTTTGCTGAGTTTTCTGCTGCAATTAGTTTTCGGATGAGCGCACGGATTGCTGTAGATGAACATTCCCCCCCGTTTTCGGTGCTTACATGGCTTGAGAAAAAGTATTTAAGCTCAAATATACCACGGGGTGTATGCATATACTTTTGGGTTGTTACGCGCGAAATTGTTGATTCGTGCATTTCTACCATTTCAGCAACATCATTCAAAACCATTGGTTTCATGGCTTCAGGGCCGTGTTCAAAAAAGCCTTGTTGTTGCTTAACAATACAATTAGTTACTTTTAATAGCGTGTCGTTTCTGCTTTCTAAACTTTTAATAAACCATTTAGCTTCTTGTAAATGCGAGCGAATAAACTGGCTATCACCACTGGATTTTACCGTGCGAGACATTGCCGCGTATTGGCTATTAACACGAATTTTAGGCATGCTGTCAGGGTTTAATTCAACAACCCAGCGACCTTTAATTTTTTTAACTGACACATCAGGAATAACATACTCAGATTCTTCTCTTACAATAGTATCTGCAGGTTTAGGGCTAAGAGTATGTATTAATGTCATTACTTCTTTAAGCTCTTCTTCTTTGAGCTTAGTTTTCTTCATTAATGTACGATAGTCACGAGCAGCTAATAAATCAATATGCTCGGTTAGAATCATTTTTGTTTCATTAATGTAAGGTGTTTCTTTATCAAACTGATTGAGCTGAATACACAAACACTCTTGCAAGCTCCGTGCAGCAATGCCGACAGGATCAAACAATTGAATACGTTTTAAAACCGCTTCAATTTCATCAAGTTCGACTTCGTTATCATCTTCATTTTCTTGATTAAAGCTTTCTAAAATTTCTTCGCAACTGAGTGTTAAAATACCAGAATCATCTACGGCCTCTACAATCGCAATCGCAATAGCTTCATCGGTAGGGCTAAATGGCGTTAGTTGTAACTGCCACATTAAATACTCATGGAGCGTTTCAGTAGAAGCCCCTTGGTATATTGATTCGTCTTCAGGCATTGGACCCGATGATGCTGCAGGGGCGGCACTCATGTACTCATCCCAACTAACATCCATAGCCATGTCGTCACTTAGCGTGTCTTTTGCAAGTGCTTCACCACTATCTTGTTCGTATTCGCTTGGAGCATCATCGGCAGATGCGCTAACAGTTATGTCATCAGTATCTGCTTTTTGCTCGTTTTTACCAGCGGCATCTTCGGAATAGTCTGCCTCTTCAACCTCTAATAGCGGGTTGCTGTCGAGAGCTTCTTGTATTTCTTGCTGGAGATCCAATGTACTGAGTTGCAACAAACGAATAGCTTGTTGCAGCTGTGGAGTCATTGTAAGTTGCTGGCCCATGCGCAGCTGTAGTGATTGCCTCATGTATCTCTAACAATCCTTTTATGTTGTTATAATTAATACTAGCAGATGCTTAAAGACATGGCGTAAATGTTACAGCCTAAATTGCTCGCCTAAGTAAACATCGCGTACTGTTTTATCATTTAATACGTGTTCTGGGGTACCTGATGCAATCAGCTCCCCATGAGAAACAATGTAGGCTTTTTCACAAACATCAAGGGTTTCTCTTACGTTGTGATCGGTAATTAATACACCAATTCCACGATTTTTAAGATGTTGAATAATTTTTTTAATATCTAATACCGAAATCGGGTCAACACCCGCAAATGGTTCATCTAATAATATAAATTTAGGATCTGCTGCTAGCGCCCGTGCTATCTCTACGCGGCGACGTTCACCACCTGATAGTGCCATACCTTGGCTATCACGAATGTGTTGTATGCTAAATTCATCTAATAAATTATTGAGTATATCTTCCCTGGTTTGTTTATTTAACTCTTTGCGCGTTTCTAAAATGGCCATTAAGTTTTGATAAACTGTCAGCTTTCTAAAAATAGATGACTCTTGTGGTAAGTAGCCTATGCCTAATCTAGCACGACTATGCATAGGTAAAAGAGTAATATCGTTATCGTCGATAAATATTTTACCTTTGTCGCTAGGGACAAGCCCTACAATCATATAAAACGTCGTTGTTTTACCGGCCCCGTTAGGACCAAGTAGGCCAACAATACTGCCAGCTTTTACTTCAAGGCCGACGTTTTTTTACAACTTCACGGCCTTTATAGCTTTTTGCTAATAGTTCTGCTTTTAATATGCTCATGGTTGACCTTCATCGTCTTTTTTACTTTTTTTAGTATCTATAGGTACTAAAATTGTGTGGACGCGGTCAGTTGAGTTTTCATCTTTTTCGGCACTGATTAGCTGCTGCTCTATGTCGTAGGTAATGCTTTTAGCATTTATTTTTTGTCCTGCTTGCGATACTTGTGCATTACCAATAAGCGTTAAAAAACGCTTAGATACATCGTAACGGACTTCGTCAGCACTGGCGCTCATAGTCGTGCCGTCTGATTGCTTTTCTTCAAAGTGCGCAGGGCTACCTGTGGCAATTAATAATTGTTTATTATCACCAAGTTCTTCGCGTTTATGTACTTCGAGACGGTCGGCTGTGATACGGCGATTACCATGAATAATTTCAACGTTTTTCTCAAAAATCCCGACATTAGCTTTTAATTGACCTTCTTGCTTGTCGGCGCTTATTGAAATTTGGTTTGCAGGCGGTTGCGTGTTTTGCTCTGCAGCACTACTATTAAAAGCTAATATAAGTGTAGGAATAATAAGTGATTTTAATATTTTATTGGTCATAATATATGGTTCGCGTATGGTTAATTAGTTTTATCACTTCGGTTTTTAAGTCGGCTTCTAGGCCTTTACCGGTGATTTTTAAATTGGGTCCAGTGATAATGACGGGTTGCTCCGAACGCATTGTTAATAGTTTTATATCTACCTGAATATTATCTGCATTTATTTTATCTATCATTGCGTTATCGGTTAAATTTTTAGCAACTACATTGCCTTCTAAAATTAGTTGTTTACCTTCATATAATGTTGCTTCGTCTGCATTTATTTGCCACGTTTGTTGTTCGTTATATAAAGTGAAAATGGGTTTTTCGAAAAACGTGAAACCTAATTGCTGGTATAGCTCCATTTTAGCCGCAGTGACTTTGTGGCTAATTTTACCTTGCTCGTCATAGGCTGTCTGTTTGAGCTCAATAGCTACATAATCAGGCTTGGCAATAACTTCTGGCTCAGTCTGAGGCACAATATTTGTTTGTGTAAAATAAGGGTACCAAAGCCAAACCATACAGGTAATGAATAAAACGCTTAATATTATGCGCGCTGCATTCATGAACTAGTGCCCTGTGTAGTCAATGCTTTACCATTTTCAAGCATGAGCAAATCAGTGAGTTCTCTTACAGCACCAAAACCACCAGGCATTTGCGTTACATAGTGCGATGATCGCTTAATAAGCGGGTGTGCATCGTTAACCGCAACGGCAAAGCCGACTAATTCCATAACAGGCATGTCAGGACCATCATCACCGATATAAGCAATTTGTTCATCGCTAAGGTTGAGTTTGTTTTTTAATTCTTGATAGGCAATGAGCTTATTTTCTTGGCCTTGATAAATATGCTGTACGGTTAAGCTGCTCATACGTTGTTGCACTATTTGTGAATGACGGCCAGTAATAACAGCCACTTCAAAACCACTATTTATAAGCGCTTTAATGCCAAAACCATCTTTTGTATTAAATGCTTTTAGCTCTTCACCTTGGTTACCAAGATAAATTCGGCCATCAGAAAATACACCATCAATATCGCATATAAGTAACTTTACTTTTTTAGCGCGTGCTTTTGCATCATCGCTGAGCGGTTGATAGAGTTCTTCAAATTGCATTTATAATACTCCTGCTTTTAATAAGTCTTGCATATTTAGTGCGCCAATAGGCTGATTTAGCTCATTGATGACGATTAAGCCATTTATACGTTTGTGTTCCATAATGTTGAGTGCTTCAGCAGCTAACATATCTTGCGTAGCCGTAGTACATGACTTGGTCATAACAACATCTATTTGTGTTGTATGAATATCAATTCTTTGTTCTAAAATACGACGTAAGTCGCCATCGGTAAATAATCCAACAAGTTGCTGATTTTCATCAACAATGGCTGTCATGCCTAGCCCTTTAGCGGACATTTCAATAAGGGCGTCTTTAACTGTTTGTGAAACGCTAATAATAGGTGTATTTACGCCGCTGTGCATAACATCTTTTAAAGTAAGTAATAAGCGCTTGCCTAAACTGCCACCTGGGTGAGATAGCGCAAAATCGTCAGCTGTAAACCCACGAGCTTCTAATAATGCAACTGCCATGGCATCGCCCATCGCAAGTGTGGCAGTGGTACTTGATGTAGGAGCTAGACCCAACGAACAGGCTTCTTTTTCTACTTTAATACACACATGTACATTAGCAAGGGTCGCCATGGTTGATTGCGTGTTGCCAGTCATGGCTATCATTTTGGCACCCAGTCGTTTTAAAACAGGAATGATATTTAAAACTTCGCTGGTCTCCCCTGAGTTCGAAATAAGCATAACCACATCGTTTTTAGTGATCATACCTAAGTCACCATGGCTTGCTTCACCAGGATGAACAAAAAATGCAGGGCTGCCAGTGCTTGCAAGGGTTGCGGCTATTTTATTGCCAATATGACCTGATTTACCCATACCAATGATAATAATACGGCCTTCGCAGTCGTACATTAATTGGCACGCATTATGAAAATTCTCATCTACATATTGTGCAATATCACTAAGTGCTTGGCGCTCAACATCTAAAACGCGAAGGCCTTGTTCAATAAAATTTAGCGTCGTCATCATTTACCCTACTTGACTAAAAATATACCCTTGGTAACCCAAAAACGCTATTAGCAATAAACCGCCTTCTACTCTATTGATACGTTGGGCGCCTCTAAAGTTCAATGACATAATAATAAGAGCCAGTGTTGCACCAATCATAATTAATATATCTCGGCTTACTAATGATGGATCAATGGCGGAAGGGTTGATAATACCAGCCAGTGGCAATACCGCTAGAATATTAAATATATTTGAGCCAACAATATTACCTAGTGCTAAGTCATCTTCATTTTTAAGTACACCAGCAATGGAAGCGGCAAGTTCAGGCAAACTAGTACCGATAGCAATAATTGTTAAGCCAATGACTAAATCGCTTAGGCCAAAATATTTAGCAATATCGACAGCTGAACCTATTAAAAAGTGTGAACTAACAGGTAGAAGTATCATGCCAACAACTAACCAAAATACCGCTTTTTTAGTAGGTACATCGTTAGGGACGTCGTCGCAGGCTTCAGATACAAAGGGGTCATCTTGGTTTTTTGCTCGCATAGATACAATAATTAACCCACCGATGAATACAACAAAGCCAACTAAAAGTGCAACACCTTCATTAAATGAAAAGTAGTTATCTGAAAATACATACCAAGTAGCAAGAGATACGAGCATTACCAATGGCATTTCGCGTTTTAACGTACTTGATGAAACTGAAAGAGGGCGAAATAGAGCGGTGATACCTAACACAAGTAAAATGTTTGTAATATTAGAACCAATTGCATTGCCAACGGCTGTGTCGGTTTTGTTAGCCAGAGCGGCAGAGGCTGAAACCATCATTTCAGGTGCTGAAGAGCCCATAGCTACCACGGTTAAGCCAACGATAAGTGTAGGTACACCAAAGTTTTTAGCAAGAGCTGCGGCGCCATAAACAAATCTGTCTGCACTCCAAACAAGTGCTGCAAAACCAAGAATTAAAATAACAAACGAGGTAACCATTGTGTTAAGCCAGTTATACAAAATAAGGATGGCGCGAATAGTAACAAAAGCCATGATGAAAGTATAAATAAAAGAGTAAGGTCAACTATATACCGATAGTGATTTTAAACCGCTAATTTAAAAATTTAAGCCGGGGTTAAGCTGTTTTGAGCGAGTCTTATAATCTTTTTTTACAGGTGTATTACAAAATCTTACGAATTGTTTTTTCCATCTTTGACAAAAAAGCTTTAAAATAGGGGAACTAGTGAACATTTTTATGGAGAGCGACTTGTCGCAATCAATAGTAGAAGTCAAGGATGTTAGCTTTTCGAGAGGTAATAGAACCATATATAAAAATATGAGTTTTAGCGTTCCTAAAGGTAAAATCACTGCGATCATGGGGCCAAGCGGAATTGGCAAAACCACTATGTTGCGTTTAATTGGTGGTCAGCTTAAACCAGATTCAGGTGATATTTTATTTGAAGGTGGCAGCATTCCTAAAATGTCTCGTAAAGAGCTATACGAAGCACGTACTAAAATGAGTATGCTTTTTCAAAGTGGTGCGTTGTTTACTGATATGTCTGTATTTGACAATATTGCGTTTCCAATAAGAGAACACACAAAGCTAAGCGAAGACCTTATTCGATTAGTTGTATTAATGAAATTACAAGCAGTAGGGTTGCGTGGCGCTAAAGATTTAATGCCTTCTGAGTTGTCGGGCGGTATGGCAAGGCGTGCTGCACTTGCTCGCGCTATAGCACTTGATCCAGAGCTAATCATGTACGATGAGCCATTTGCAGGTCAAGACCCCATTTCTATGGGCGTGTTAGTTAAACTAATTAAGTCGCTCAACGAAGTATTGGGTTTATCGTCTTTAATCGTGACGCACGATGTGACAGAGGTAATGAGTATTGCTGAACACGTCATAATTATCGCCGATCAAGGGGTAATTGGCAGTGGTACTCCTGATGAAATGCGTAATCATGAATCTCCTTTAGTTCAACAGTTTTTAAAAGGCTTGTCGGATGGTCCTGTACCATTTCATTTCCCGGCTCAAGCTTATGCAGATGAACTGCTTGGAGAAAAAGAATAATGTTGGATTTATTTCAAAAGCTAGGACATAAAACGCTAGGGCGTTTTGCGGCTCTTGGTCGTTCTGCCTATATGTTGTTTAGCGCATTAATGCATGTTCCTAATTTTAAAAAAGGCACACCGTTACTTGTTCGTCAGCTTTATATGGTGGGTTCGCAATCGCTACTCATCATTATGGTGTCGGGTTTATTTATCGGCATGGTATTGGCGTTACAAGGTTACACCGTATTAGTTGGGTATGGCGCTGAGGATAGTTTAGGGCCGTTAGTGGCACTGAGTTTATTGCGAGAACTGGGCCCGGTTGTTACTGCATTACTATTTGCAGGACGCGCAGGCAGCGCATTGACAGCTGAAATTGGCTTAATGAAAGCAACAGAACAACTTTCATCACTTGAGATGATGGCAATCGATCCGCTAAGACGTATTATTGCACCGCGCTTTTGGGCGGGTTTCATAAGCATGCCATTGCTTGCATTGATATTTTCAGCCGTAGCAATCATAGGCGCTCATCTAGTGGGTGTAGATTGGCTTGGGGTTGATACAGGTAGTTTTTGGTCAATCATGCAATCACAAGTGTCGTTTCAGCAAGACATACTAAACGGTATTATTAAAAGTTTTGTATTTGCCATAGTGGTGACCTGGATTGCACTTTATAAAGGATATGACTGTGTGCCGACCTCAGAAGGGATCAGCAAAGCAACCACCGAAACGGTTGTTCATTCGTCATTAGCAGTTTTAGGTTTTGACTTTATTTTGACAGCGGTAATGTTTACCAGCTAATAGGGTATAGATAATGAATTCACGGAAATTAGAAATTTTAGTTGGTTTTTTTGTAGCACTTGGCATTTTAGCTTTTGCGATGCTTGCACTTAAAGTTGCCAATTCAGGTATTAGTGGCTCTGGCGAAACATATACGCTTAATGCCAAGTTTGAAAACATTGGGTCACTAAAAGCGCGTGCACCGGTAAAAGTAGGCGGTGTTGTAATTGGGCGTGTTGAATCAATTTATGTTCACCCACAAGAGTTTTTACCCGTCGTTAATATGACCATTGATGCACAGTACTTATGTCGTTTTTCAGACACGAGTTCAATCTCTATTTTAACCTCGGGTATTTTAGGTGAGCAGTACTTAGGCATTCATCCTGTCATTTCTCCAGATTCGGCTAAGCAACGTTGTTTAGGCGAAACAGTGACTGAAAACAAGCAAGATGAAGCAATTGACGATTTGTTTGGTGTGGAAAGCAAAGCACTAGGTGATGGCGATTCAATCACTGATACTAAGTCTGCTATTGTACTTGAAGAATTAATCGGGCAGTTTTTATTCAACCAAGGTAGTGAGTAATTATTATGTTGAAAAAGTTTTTAGCTATTGTAGCAATTGGCACAATGACGCTAACTCAAAGCGTAAGTGCAGCAGATGTGAAATTAATCGATCCAAATAAAATGGTACGCCAAGTTGCCGATAATACATTCGCACGTATTAAAAAAGATCAGCCATTAATTGTTAAAGATCAAGAGCATCTTCGCGTAATTGTTGAAGAAGAATTAATGCCTTATATCGACTACAAATATGCAGCACTTCGCGTACTAGGTAGTGAAGTATCTAAAGTACGTGCAATTACTGACGAAGCTGAAAAAGCCAAAGCAATTAAAGATATTCAACGCTTTATTGGTGTATTTAGAGAGTACTTAGTTGCAACTTATGCAGGTGTATTCACTCAATACACAAACCAGAAAGTTGAGTTTGGTGCAGAGCAAGCGTTTAAAGGCAAAGACGTCGTTGTCGTTAAGACTAAAATTATTGAAGACGGTAAACCTGATATCAGAATTGACTTTAAAGTACGTGAAGACCGCGACGGTGAATGGCGCGCATACGATATGATTGCCGAAGGTATTAGTCTACTAGATGCAAAGCAAAGCGAGCTACAAGGTATTTTACGTCAGCAAGGTATTGATAATGTAAGTAACCTTTTAGAACAAAAGAGTCAGCTACCAGTTCAGTTTAGAGGCAGTAACTCGAATGACTAAATTGGCAATAAGCCAAGTTGATGGACAACACTTTCGAGTAAACGGTGAGCTTACTCGAAATTCAATTGGCGATGAACAGCTTCTGAACAACAAGCTATTAACTAAGCATAAAATCATCTATTTTGACCTAAGTGGAGTATCTAGGGTTGACACAGCGGGCTTAGCTTGGTTAATTCACTCTTTTGCAGAATTAAAGCAGCAAGACATTCGTCTTGAATTGCAAAACCTACCTGAGCAATTGCAAAATTTAATGCAATTGGGTCAGGTTACAACCCTATTTGAGTGAGAGTTATGGAAACTAGCCAAGTCGAAACATTATTACGCGAAGAACTTCAATTAGCTGAAGTGCATGTAAAAGCCAATGGTAGTCATTATGAAGTTGTTGCAGTAGGTGAATGCTTTGACGGTTTAAGTCGAGTTAAAAAGCAGCAGCTAGTTTATGGTCCATTAATGAATACAATTTCAGATGGGACAATTCACGCAGTATCTATTCGTGCATTTACTCCTGTAGAGTGGAAGCGTGAACAAAAATTCATTTTACCGCAATAAATAGGGCCTCTTAATGGATCAATTTGTAATTCAAGGTGGCACTTCACTTGCTGGTGAAGTGACTATTTCTGGCGCTAAAAATGCCGCACTTCCTATTTTATTTGCTTCACTATTAGCTGATGGTAAAAGTACATTTACCAATGTACCGCGTCTTCGCGATATAGTGACTACTGAAGCCTTATTAAAAACTCTAGGCGCTGATGTTAATTGGCACGGCGATACGCTAGTGATTGACGGCTCAACGGTTAATAAAACATTAGCGCCATACGACTTAGTTAAGCAAATGCGCGCCTCCGTGCTTGCATTAGGCCCTTTAGTTGCACGTTTTGGTGAAGCTCAAGTATCTTTACCTGGCGGGTGTGCCATTGGTGCTCGCCCTGTTGATATTCATATTCAAGGTCTGGAGCGCATGGGCGCACAAATAAACGTTGAAAATGGTTATATTAATGCCAAGGTAAATGGTCGCTTAAAAGGCGCTGAAATCTTTATGGAAATGGTGAGCGTAGGCGCTACCGAAAACCTATTGATGGCAGCTGCCCTCGCTGATGGTAAAACCATACTTGATAATGCTGCACGTGAGCCCGAAATAATTGATTTAGCTAACTGCTTAATTGCGATGGGTGCTAAAATTTCGGGCGCAGGCACTAGCCGCATTGAAGTTGAAGGTGTTGAGTGTTTAGCAGGTTGTGAGCACAGTATTTTGCCTGATCGAATTGAAACAGGTACATTTTTAGTTGCAGCGGCAATGGCTGGCGGTGAAGTACTTTGTAAAAATACTGACTTTCATTCTCTTGAGCCAGTGCTCGAAAAGCTACGAGCAACGAATGCGCACCTTGAAGTACATAACGACAGTATTTATCTTGATATGCGCGGCCGCGAGCTTAAAGCTGTGAATATTAAAACGGCTCCACATCCTGGCTTTCCTACGGATATGCAAGCTCAATTTACAGCATTGAATGTAGTCGCAAATGGTAGTGCGACTATTACAGAAACGATTTTTGAAAACCGTTTTATGCATGTGCCAGAGCTTCAACGCATGGGCGCTAATATTCGTTTAGAAGGGCACACTGCAATTTGTGGTGAGACTCAAAGCTTAACGGGTGCGCAAGTGATGGCAACCGATCTACGCGCTTCAGCTAGTTTAATTTTAACGGGTATAGTGGCACAAGGTGAAACGGTTGTTGACCGTATTTATCACGTTGATAGAGGTTATCAGCGCATCGAAGATAAACTAAGTGCATTAGGCGCAAATATAAAACGTAGAAGCAGTTAGTAGATATTTAACTAGAAAAAGGTCGGATACGCAAATTGCTATCCGACCTTTTTATTGACGATTTATGCAGGTTGGTATTATTTATTATTAAAGCTTTGTTTCAAGTTCCGCTACCACCACCATGATTTTTTCTATTTTCCCATCTCTGTAAAGCTCAAATTCTATTTCTTTACCAGGCTCTGTATTACCTATTTTTTCAAGCACTTTTTGTGGATTTGCTACCGAAAGCCCTGCAATTTTTATCACAATATCTTGCTCTTCAATGCCGGCTTGCCATGCAGGACCTAAAGGGTCTAAGTTAGTAATACGCATGCCAGTAACCGGGGTTAGACTGTCGTTTACTTCTTTACCTGTACTGTCTACTGCTGTGCCTTCAAAGCCTAAATAACCGCGCACAACGCGACCATGGCGAATGAGTTTACCCATTACTTTTTTAGCAAGTGAGTAAGGAACCGCAAAAAATATTCCTTGAATATTAAGGTTCTCGCGCGTTTTAAACTGTGCAGAAGTAATGCCGACTAAATCACCATTGGAGTTAACTAATGCGCCGCCAGAGTTACCTACGTTAATAGCTGCATCCATTTGCAATAAGTTATTGTAAGGGCTGTCTGTAATTTTTTGCTTACCCGTGGCGCTAATAATACCTTGGGTTATTGTTTGTCCTAAGTTAAGCGGATTTCCTATAGCCAAGACAACATCACCTACATTTGACACATAACTATCATTAACAGGAATTACCGGGAGGTGATCTGCATTGATTTTAAGCAAGGCTAAGTCAGTAATGGTATCAAAACCAATTAGTTGTACATCAAAAAAGCGTCGGCCATCGGTTAGGATAACCATAATTTGGTCTGCATTATTAACAACATGGTAGTTGGTAAGAATATAACCGTCTTGTGACATGATGACACCAGAGCCTAGTTCTTGTACCGTGTTTTTTCTTTTATAACGGGGTTCTTTGGAAATACTTTCTGAAAAAATAGTAACCACAGAAGGTGCAGCTCGTTTAACTGCGTCAGCAAAACTCAGGTGACTTGAACTCATCGAACTGGGTAGGGGAACATTTGGAAGTAAGGCTGCTCGCATATTAGGGCTGAAAAAAAACCACTAAAAAGGCAATACTAAGGCCTGCAAATAATGGGGGAAGAACAAATTTTATTAGTTTCAGCACGATTTTCTTATTATGTCAGTGGGCAATCCCTTTATGATGACATAAAAAAATAACAGCGGCAAGTGCCACTGTTATTTTTATTACATTAATAGTGCTATTAATTACTGAATTAAAATAAATATAGACTCACGACCACGTTTTACGCCAAGGACGATATTACCTTTCGTACCTTCGATGATCTTATTCATATCACGAATTGTCTCAACGCGTTGGCGATTCACTTGCATAATAATATCGCCTTCTTCAAGACCAACGCGTGCAGAAGGTGAGCGAGGGTCTACAGACGAAACCTCAATCCCTTTATTACTATTTTTTTGCACGTTTTCAAGCGTCGCGCCTTGGAATGCAGGATGTAGTTCTTCACCTGTCGCTGTAACACCTGATGCACCATCAAGGGTTACTTTGACGGTTTTAATTTTTCCATCGCGGTAAATGCCTAGTTTTATCTCACGGCCTTCACCTAGCGTAGCAATTTTGCTTCGTAGTTCATTAAAGCCACTAATGTCGCCACCGTTAACACTAACAATAACGTCACCCGCTTCGATCCCTGCTTTACTTGCTGCTGTGTCGTCCATTACCTGCATAACATATGCACCTTGTTTAACATCAAGCTGCTGGGCTTTAGCAAGCCCTGCATCAAGCGGGCGTCCAGAAATACCTAATGAACCTCGACGTACTTCGCCGTGTTCAATAATTTGATCTACTAGGTTCTTCATCATATTAGATGGAATAGCAAAACCAATACCCACGTTGCCGCCAGAAGCGCCTAATATGGCCGTATTAATACCAATTAACTCACCGTTAAGGTTAACTAATGCACCGCCAGAATTACCTTGGTTAATAGCCGCGTCGGTTTGAATGAAATCTTCGTAGCCTTCAATATTTAAGCCACTTCGGCCAAGGGCACTAACAATACCTGATGTAACTGTGTGGCTAAGGCCAAATGGGTTACCAATAGCGACAGCAAAGTCACCCACTCGTAAATTATCTGAGTTTGCGAGTTTGATTTCAGTTAAGTCATCAGCGTCTATTTGTAAAAGAGCAATGTCTGATTCTGTATCAGTACCAATTTTAGTGGCTTCAAATTCACGGCCATCTTCGAGAGTAACTACCATTTTTTCAGCATCTTGGATTACGTGGTTATTAGTGACTACATAGCCCTCATCAGCATTAATAATTACCCCTGAGCCTAAACCACTAAACTGGCGTTTTTGACTGCGAGGTTGTTGTTGCCCAAAAAAGTACTCAAGTGGATCAGCACGGCGGCGCACTTCTTTAGAACCTGAAACTTGAATACTCACAACCCCAGGAGATATCTTCTCTAGCATGGGGGCTAAGGTAGGTAGTTGTTGACCATTTACTGCAATTGGCATTTTTGCATATGACGCTACAGGGCTCATTAATAAACTTGTAGATAGAATAGCTGCGCTGATAAGTGATAATTTCATTTTCATAGTCAGGGGTAACTCCACTTAAGATAAAGCAAAAACAAAAAGGGCTACTTTGCAGCAGCCCTTTATGGTTTTATTAAGATAAAAACAACAAAGCTGTTATATCTAAAGACTATGGGGTCTAAAAAAAGTTCATCAAGATGCTTTGGGCTGTTCTGAAACTTTATTTTGACCAACAAATAAACCAGATTCACCCGATACATAATCAGCTGGTTGCGCAGCAGCTGATGAGCGATCACACTGACGTTCTTTTAAAGACGCTTGTAATTGCTCAGTTGTTTCTTTTGAGAAAAAGGGTTCTGCTGGTGCTTTATTTCTATCTTCTAGAAGAAGTTGATTGGTTTCTTCTACGTGATTAAGCAGTTGATCGTAGTTGTCTTTCATTTTATTAACGAGCTTACCCGTATTTGCTAAATGATCTGCTACATCTTGACGATACTGCTCTAATGCATTTTGAGCCTGCTCGGCTTGCTCTTTTAACTCATCCTGCTTGAATTGTTTTTTGGTAACAAATGCGCCAATAAAAAATGCTACAACAGCAACAATGACGATTAAACCTACCCACATAACTGTGCCCATAAAAACTACCCCTTTGGGAAAATATTTAACTAATGTCGATTCAATTATAAATCATACTAAGTGTAATATACCCCGAGTTAAGATGCGTGTTAATATACTTTACAAATTAAACTGTGTTTTAACTGTAAATAGATATGACTCCTTGGCAAACATACCAACAAGATTTGACGCGAGATGACTTTGTACACGATGCAGCGCAAGAAAATGCTGTGCGACATTTACAACGTTTATACGATGACCTAACTCAGGCAAAGCCAAAACAAAAAGGTTTTTTTGCTAAGTTGTTCAGTAAAGATGAACCTGCACCTATAAAGGGCTTGTACTTTTGGGGTGGGGTAGGGCGTGGTAAAACCTATTTAGTTGACACTTTTTATGAATCGTTACCGGGCGACCGTAAAATGCGGGTGCATTTTCACCGATTTATGCACCGAGTTCATGAAGAGCTTAAAAAGCTAAACAACACAGCAAATCCGTTAGAAACCATAGCAGATATTTTTAAAGCTGAAACCGACATCATTTGTTTTGATGAATTTTTTGTTCAAGACATTACCGATGCCATGTTGTTAGGTGGTTTAATGCAAGCGTTATTTGCCAGAGGTATAGTACTTGTTGCTACATCTAATATAGTGCCTGATGAGCTTTACAGAAATGGCTTACAGCGTGCGCGCTTTGTACCTGCTATTGAACTAGTGAAACTTAACACTGAAATAGTAAATGTAGACTCTGGCATTGATTACCGATTGCGTACCTTAGAGCAGGCTGAAATTTTTCATAGTCCGCTGGATGAGCAATCAGATAAAAACTTATTTGAGTACTTCGATAAGTTATCGCCAGAGCCAGGGCAATTAGACGAGCCTATAAAAATAGAAGGCCGTTTAATTAAAACGCGTAAAGTAGCGAAATGCATTGTAATGTTTGAGTTTAGCGAGCTGTGTGAAACAGCGCGTAGCCAATTGGATTACATGGAAATTAGCCGCTTATACAATACGGTTATTATATCCAACGTAAAACAGCTAGGGCAAACCAATGATGATGCTGCAAGGCGTTTTATTGCTTTAGTGGATGAATTTTACGAGCGCCACGTAACGTTAATTATATCGGCTGAAAAACCTATTACCGAACTTTATACCCAAGGTAATTTAAACTTTGAATTTAAGCGCTGTATAAGCCGTTTACAGGAAATGCAATCGCTAGAATATTTAGCTAGAGAGCATTTGGTTTAAATAAGTAGGTAAAAGTGTAATAGGTTAGCCATTAAAAATAAGAGGTGCATATATAGTACTTCTTATTTCTAAAATTTCTTGTGGAAAAAACAACCGGCGAGTAGCAATGTGTTTTAAGTGCTGGTATACTCCCGCGTCTGCCACGTTGCGTTCTATGCCCTCATATAGTCTAGCCACTTGTGAGCGGCGCAAAAGTCTAAAACTCGAAGGGGTTATAGCAAACTTAGAGCAGTAGTTAATATTAACTACTTGTGGTTTTAATTGAAAAACATTGGATTTTTATAAATGAAAACGTTTGTTGCTAAACCAGAAACAGTAAAACGTGACTGGTACGTAGTTGACGCTGAAGGTAAAACTTTAGGTCGCATCGCTACTGAAATCGCTCATCGCCTACGCGGTAAGCATAAAGTTGAATATACACCGCACGTAGATACTGGTGATTATATCATCGTTATCAACGCTGAAAAAGTTACTGTAACTGGTAACAAATTCAAAAACAAAGTGTACTATTCACACTCTGGTTTTCCAGGTGGTCTTAAGTCTACTACTTTTGATAAACTTCAAGCTGCAAAGCCTGAAATGATCATCGAGAAGGCTGTTAAGGGCATGTTGCCACGTGGTCCTTTAGGCCGCGCTATGTACCGTAAGCTTAAAGTTTACACAGGTACTGAGCACAACCATGCTGCACAACAGCCTCAGGTTCTAGACATTTAAGGAGCACTATCATGGCAAATCAATACTACGGTACAGGTCGTCGTAAAAGTTCAAGTGCTCGCGTATTCTTACGCCCAGGCACTGGTAACATCGTAATCAACAAACGCTCTTTAGAAGAGTATTTTGGTCGCGAAACAGCACGTATGGTTGTTAATCAAGCTCTTGAGCTAGTTGATATGACTGAAAAATTTGATCTATACATCACCGTTGCCGGTGGTGGTACTACTGGTCAAGCTGGTGCTATCCGTCACGGTATCACTCGTGCACTTATGGAGTTTGACGAATCATTACGTCCACAACTTCGTAAAGCAGGTTTTGTTACTCGTGATGCACGTAAAGTTGAACGTAAGAAAGTGGGTCTTAAGAAAGCGCGTAAGCGTCCACAGTTCTCAAAACGTTAATCTATACGTTATCAAAAATTCAAAACCCAGCTTATGCTGGGTTTTTTTTAATAAAAAATTTATTATTATAATTTTATGTTATTCAACAGCTCCTTATAGCTAAGCTCTAAGGATAAGGCATTCTTGGATGATCATATTTAGTAATAACAGCGTATTTATCAGACGAAAGTTATAAAAATGCCAGGTAGCTGAAAAAAAGTTAAATAATTATCGTAATTAGTTTAAATCCATCAGTTAATTGGTGGAAATTTTTGCTACAATTGGCATGGAAGTAAAACGATCGAGTTTTATGACACTATGTGTGGTTTTTACAGCTTCCGCTTAGTGAAGTTGATCTTGGTCAGTACATTGTTTTTACAGAAACGGTATTATAACTACTCAGTACTACATTCGAGGTAGCTTAACCAAACTATATTGGTCAAGTTAGGTTTATTAGAGCGTAGAACTGTGAATAACCTTGTTTTAATCAAGGGTTTTAATTATGAACGTTTCTATTTTAAAAATTCGAATAATTAACCTGCTGTAACTGATGTTCTCAATATAGCAAGTGTTGAGAATCGTAAGTGGAGATAAGTGGATGAGCAATGCGCCTGTAGACAATGGCCGACGTCGCTTTTTAACCATAGCTACCTCTGTTGTTGGTGGTGTTGGTGCGGCTGGGGCTGCTGTTCCTTTTATTGCGTCTTGGAATCCAAGTGAGCGAGCTAAATCTGCGGGTGCGCCTGTAGAAGTAGATATCAGCAAACTTGAACCTGGACAATTAATACGTGTCGAGTGGCGTGGTAAACCTGTATGGGTTGTATCACGTACCCCAAAAATGCTTGAGCAGATGAAAGAGCACGAAGGTCAACTTCGTGATCCGCAATCGCAAGAGCCACAACAATTAGAATCATCAACAAATGATTACCGTTCATTACGTCCAGAAATATTTTTGGCTGTAGGTATTTGTACGCATTTAGGATGTTCGCCAGGCTTTTTACAAGGTAACTTTGGTGAAAAAGTAGAAGGGACTGATGACGGTTTCTACTGCCCGTGCCACGGTTCTAAATTTGATATGGCCGGCCGTGTATTTCAATCGGTACCTGCCCCATTAAACTTAGAAATACCACCTTATACTTTTCTAGATGAAACCACTATTTTAGTGGGCGAAGAAAGAGGGGTAGTCTAATGTTTGGTAAAATTATAGGTTGGATTGACGACCGAATCCCAATGACACGTGTCTGGAACATGCACATTGCACAGTATCCCGCACCTAAAAACTTTAACTTCTGGTACTTTTTTGGCTCACTAGCCATGCTAGTACTAGTAAATCAAATCCTTACCGGTATTTGGTTAACGATGAACTATGTACCCTCTGCTGAAGGTGCGTTTGCATCAGTAGAGTACATCATGCGTGATGTGGATTACGGCTGGTTATTACGCTATTTGCACTCAACGGGTGCATCAGCGTTTTTCATCGTCATCTACATGCATATGTTCCGTGGTATGATTTACGGCTCTTATCAAAAACCGCGTGAACTACTGTGGTTATTTGGTATGTTCATTTTCTTAGCACTAATGGCTGAAGCATTCATGGGCTACTTATTACCATGGGGTCAAATGTCATTCTGGGGTGCACAGGTAATCATTTCATTATTCGGTGCTATTCCGGTTATTGGTGATGACTTAACTCTCTGGATCCGTGGTGATTATGTAATATCAGGTGCAACGCTTAACCGCTTCTTTGCATTACATGTAATTGCACTGCCACTGGTTATTGTAATCTTAGTTTTTTTACACATTGTTGCACTGCACGAAGTGGGTTCCAATAACCCCGAAGGTGTTGATAATAAACGTAAAAAGGAACTGTAGCTGAAGAAGATAAGCCTAAATTTAAATTCCATGAGTATTATACCGACAAGAAAGATATTGTTGATGCGATACCGTTTCACCCCTACTATACAGTTAAAGATATTGTGGGTGTGGTTGGCTTTTTAATTTTGTTCTGTTGGGTAGTGTTCTTTATGCCTGCAATGGGTGGTTTCTTCCTAGAAGCGCCAAACTTTGAACCGGCAAACCCACTTAAAACACCAGCGCATATTTTCCCTGTTTGGTACTTTACGCCGTTTTATGCAATTTTACGTGCGATTCCAGACAAGCTTATGGGTGTTGCAGCAATGGGTGCATCTATTGTAGTACTTGCATTATTGCCTTGGATTGACCGTGGTATGGTTCGTTCAGTTCGTTACCGTTGTGGTTTCCACAAATGGAACATTGCAGGGTTTGTAGTTACTTTCGTTCTTTTAGGTTGGGTGGGTGCAACGCCACAAACCGATATGAAAACGATAATCTCTCAAATCTGTACTGTGACTTACTTTATGTTCTTCGTACTGTTGTTTGTATACAGTAAGAATGAAAAAACTAAGCCATTGCCAGAGAGGTTAACGAAATGATGAAAAAGCTACTTATTGGTTTATTCGCTTTATCTGTAAACGCACTACCAGCAATGGCGGCAGGTCCAACTGCACCATTAATGGATGCGGGTAATGACTTAACTGATCAGCCCTCTTTGCAGCGTGGCGCAAAGTTGTTCATGAATTACTGCCTTGGTTGTCACCAAATGCAGTATCAACGTTATGAGCGTACTTTTCGTGATATAGGCATTCCAAAAGAAATTGGCGAAGAGCAGCTTATTTTTGATGGTTCAAAAGTAGGTGGTCATATCATTAATGCTATGGCAAAAGAAGATGCTGCAAAATGGTTTGGTGCGGCTCCGCCGGATCTAACTAATGTTGCGCGTGTGCGTGGCAGTGATTGGATTTATACCTACTTAAAATCGTTTTATAAAGACGAATCTCGCCCATTTGGCGTAAATAATACGTTATTTCCATCGGTGGGCATGCCACATGTTCTTCAAGAGTTGCAAGGTTTACCTACCGCAATTACTGAAGAAGTAACAGTACATGGTAAAAAAACTATCCATATTACTGGTACAGAAACAGATGGTACGGGTGAATTAAGCGTAGATGAATATGACCAAGCGGCTCGTGATTTAACGAACTTCCTTGAATACGTGGGTGAACCTTCACGTCTTGAATCAGAAGCGATAGGTATTAAGGTAATTGGATTTTTGTTTATCCTATTTATCTTGGCATTTATGCTTAAGAAAGAATACTGGAGAGATGTTCATTAAGTTTGAGCATTTTTAAAGGTAATTTTGCAATAGGGGCTTAAGCCCCTATTGCTGTTTTAGTTATTTAATGGAGGTATAGGCATGGCCGTAGCTGCCAATAAGCGCCCTGTAATGACCCTTTTTTCTGGTGCTAACTGTATGTATAGCCACCAAGTACGTATTGTACTTGCGGAAAAGGGTGTAAGTGTAGATATTCATTTGGCTGAAAAGGACAACTTGCCAGAGGCACTTCACGAAATTAACCCTTACGGTACAGTGCCAACACTGATTGACCGTGAGCTTGGTTTATATCAGGCAAACATCATCATGGAATACCTTGATGAACGTTTTCCTCATCCTCCACTGATGCCAGTTTATCCGGTTATGCGTGGTCGTAGCCGTTTAATGATGCACCGTATTGATACTGATTGGTACAGCCTAGCTGAAAAAATCATCAATAATACATCAGATGCTGCACAAGCTCGAAAAGAGCTAACAGAAGCATTGCTTGCTGTAGCACCTATTTTTAGCGAAGCTCCTTACTTTATGAGTGAAGAGTTTAGCTTGGTAGATTGTTATTTAGCTCCGCTATTATGGCGTTTACCAGAATTTGGTATTGAGCTTAATGGCGCGGGTTCTAAAGAGCTTAAAGAGTACATGATCCGTTTATTTGAACGTGAGTCATTCCAAGCTTCTTTAACTGAAGCTGAGCGTGAGATTCGTTTATAATGACGCCTAATCGTCCTTATTTATTACGTGCTTTTTTTGATTGGATAGTTGATAACGAGTGTACACCGCATTTAGTGGTAGACGCTGGATTTGCAAATGTACAAGTGCCGACGCAATTTGTTCAAGATGGACAAATTGTTTTAAACATTAGTCCTTCAGCAGTAACTCAGTTTTCGTTAGACCTAACTCAACTTAGCTTTAACGCACGCTTTGGTGGTCAACCAATGCAAGTGTATGTACCTTTAGGTGCAGTGCTGGCAATATATGCGCGTGAAAATGGTGAAGGTACAGTATTTACTGCAGATGAGTTTTTAGGGGACGAAGACGATTTTGCTCCAGAGCTTGAAAGCGTTGATTCATCAGCTGAATTTATTGATGAGACCCCGCTAGAAAAGCCTGAAAAGAAAAAAGGCTCTCATTTACGTGTTATTAAGTAATACATAAATGCCAAAAAANAAC
>NZ_BADT01000238.1 GCF_000239855.1 Pseudoalteromonas sp. BSi20652
GATTACGTAGGTATTAAACGTTTTGACGACGAAGGCAATGTAATTGGTGAAGACCGCTTTATTGGTTTGTTTTCATCAAGCTTTTACAATAACAGTGCTACTGACGTTCCTGTATTAAAAAGTAAAATTAACCGCATTATGGAAATGTGTGATTTTGCTAAAGGTACACACGCCTACAAAGCTGTTTTAAATATTTTAGAAACTTACCCACGTGATGAGCTAGTTCAAGCGCGCGAAAGTGAGCTTCTTGAAGTTGCTATGGGTGTTTTACAAGTACAAGAGCGCGATATGTGTCGCTTGTTTGTACGTAAAGATGCGTATGGTCGCTTTTTATCTTGCATGGTTTACGTACCTCGCGAGCGTTATAACACGGCACTGCGTCGTGAAACGCAAGATATATTAGCCAATGCATTTAATTCTGACGATAAAGTGGAATTTACTACTTATTTCTCTGAGTCAACACTGGCGCGTACTCATTACACCGTTCGTGTGACCGACAACAAGATTGAATATAACGTGAAAGACATTGAAAACAATTTAGTAGAAGCTGCACGTACGTGGGAAGATAAACTCCAATCTGCACTTTTAGAGTCTGCGGGTGAAGCACGTGGTAACGATTTAAATCGTAAATACTGTAATGCGTTTGCACGCTCATACAAAGATGAAGTGCTTCCAAGTGCTGCGGTTGTTGATATCGAAAAGTTAGAACTACTTAGCGATGAAAACAAGCTAGAAATGCTTTTCTACCGCCCGCAAGAAGAAGCAAACAGCAATATTGTACGATTAAGTTTATTCCATAAAGATGAGCCAATCCACTTATCTGATGTTATGCCAATGCTTGAAAACTTTGGTTTACGCGTTGTGGGTGAAACACCTTATTCAGTTAAAACTAGCGATGGTCGTATTAACTGGATCATGGACTTCTCTATGCTTATAGATAGTAAAGGGATGGCTGATTTTGATAAAATTTCAGCACGTTTTCGTGCTGCATTAACAAATGTTTGGGGCAACCGCCTTGAAAACGATGGTTTTAACCGTTTAGTGTTAATGGGAGGCCTAACAGGCCGCGAAGCTTCTATTTTACGTGCGTACGCTAAGTATATGCGTCAAATTGGTGTAACGTTCTCACAAAGTTATATAGAAAGTACATTTGCAAATTATCCAAATATTGCAGCGCAAATTGTTAACTTGTTTGCTAAGAAATTCTCAGTTAAAAATCCTGCAAGTGCAAAAACAATCGAGAAGCTAAGTACACAAATTTACTTAGAACTTGAAAATGTAGCAAACCTTGATGATGACCGTATTATACGTTTATACGTTGACATGATTGCTGCGACGCTGCGTACTAACTACTATCAAAAAGATGCACAAAGCCAGTTTAAATCTTATGTATCATTTAAAATTCAACCTAGCTTAATTCCTGATGTACCGCTTCCTCTTCCTGCGTTTGAGATTTTTGTTTATTCTCCGCGCGTTGAAGGTGTGCATTTACGTTATGGTAAAGTAGCCCGTGGTGGCTTGCGTTGGTCCGACCGTCGTGAAGACTTCCGTACTGAAGTACTTGGCTTGGTTAAAGCACAACAAGTTAAAAATACCGTGATTGTGCCAGTTGGTTCTAAAGGTGGCTTTGTATGTAAACAACTACCAAGTGAACGTGAAGCGTTTATTAAAGAAGGTCAAGAGTGTTATAAGATCTTTATCCGTGGTCTTTTAGATATTACTGATAATATTGAGCGTGGTGAAATAGTACCAGCGCGCGATGTTGTTCGTCACGATGAAGATGATGCTTACCTAGTAGTTGCAGCGGATAAAGGTACTGCTACTTTCTCTGATATCGCAAATGGCATAGCTAATGAATACAATTTCTGGCTAGGTGATGCATTTGCATCTGGTGGCTCGGTTGGTTACGATCATAAGAAAATGGGTATTACAGCTAAAGGCGCATGGGAGTCAGTTAAACGACATTTCCGTGAAATGGACATTGATTGTCAAACTACCGACTTTACAGTTGTAGCAATTGGCGATATGGCAGGCGATGTATTTGGTAATGGTATGCTGTTATCTAAGCATATTCGTCTCCAAGTTGCCTTTAACCATATGCACATTTTTGTTGATCCGAACCCAGATGCTGCTACTTCTTACCCTGAGCGCGAACGTTTATTTAATATGCCGCGTTCATCGTGGGATGATTACAATAAAGCGTTAATTTCTGCCGGTGGCGGTGTGTTCTCTCGTGCTGCTAAATCAATTACGCTTAGCCCAGAGATGAAAAAAATGTTGGGCACTAAAAAAGCAAGTATGACACCAAATGAGTTAATGAAAGCCTCATTAATGATGGAGTTTGATTTACTGTGGAATGGCGGCATTGGTACATACATTAAACACTCAAAAGAAACGGATGCTGATGTAGGAGATCGTGCAAACGATGCACTACGTATTAATGGTAGAGATTTAGGCGCTAAAATAATTGGTGAGGGTGGTAATTTAGGTGCTACTCAACTTGGTCGTGTTGAATTTGCAACTAAAGGTGGCCGTGTTAATACTGACTTTATTGATAATGTGGGTGGTGTTGCTTGTTCAGACAACGAAGTTAACATTAAGATATTACTCAATGGCTTGGTTGCTGAAGGTGATTTAACGCGTAAACAACGTGATGAATTGCTTTACTCAATGACAGATGAAGTATCTGAACTAGTATTAAAAGACTGTTACCGTCAAACGCATACTATTTCAATTACGCAATCTAAAGGAACTTCTACATTAAAAGAAAAAGTACGTTTTATTCATGCGCTTGAAAAAGATGGTAAGTTAAACCGAGCTATCGAGTTCATTCCAAGTGATGAAGAATTGGCAGAACGCGCCGCTGCAGGGAAAGACCTAACTCGCCCTGAGCTTTCAGTGCTTGTGTCTTACGCAAAAATGGTGTTAAAAGAGTCTTTAGTAAGTGATGAAATTACTGAAAACCCTTATTACCGCCAATTACTTGTTAAGTCATTCCCACGTCCTCTACGTGAGAAGTTTAACGATGCGATGAACAACCATCCACTTCGTAAAGAAATTATTGCAACTAAACTCGCAAACAGTATCGTTAACGATATGGGTTTAAACTTCATGGTACGAATGCATGAAGAAACCGGTGCTAACGAAGCTGAAATTGCAATGTGTTACTCGATTGCTAGCGAAATATTTGAAATGCGTGAAACATGGTCTTCTATTAGTGCACTTGATAATAAAATACCAGCAGCGGTACAAACTGAAATGCTTTACCAACTTCGTCGTACAGTTCGCCGAACTACGCGTTGGTTCTTACGTCACCGTAATAAGTCACAAACGATTGAACAAGGAATTGAATTCTTTGCGCCAACATTTAAAGATTTAAGCGATAACTTAAATACGTATATGATTGAAAAAGAAAATGATCGTATTGTAATTGAAGCTAATAAATTGATTGATGCTGGCGTTCCTGCCGATATAGCACAGCGTATTGTTTCGTTATCAAGCTTATTTTCTGTGATGGATTTAGCTGAAGTTGCTAATAATTCAGGTAAAAGTATTTCGATGGTATCGAATACTTACTTTAAACTAGGTGCAAGAATGGGTCTGCATTGGTTCTTAGAGCAAATAACTAAGCAACCAGTAGCGAATCATTGGCAAGCACTTGCTCGTTCATCTTACCGTGAAGAGCTTGATTGGCAGCAACGTACTTTATCTGAAGTTGTATTAAATAGCTTTGAAGGTGATGAGAGCGATGTTGATAGTCAAATAGATGAGTGGATGGATAGCCAAGATTTATTACTTCAACGCTGGAAACAAATGCTGGCTGAGTTTAAAACATCACAAAGCCACGACTTTGCTAAGTTCTCGGTTGCACTTCGTGAACTTATGTTGTTAAGCCACAATTGTGATACATCAGGAAAATAATTTAGCTTTAATCAGTTAATTGTTTAGTAAATAAATAACTGATTGTTAAAATTGTTATACAATACCTCAGCCTTGTCTGAGGTATTTTTTTGTCTAAAGTTTAAAAAGAGGATTATATTGATGTTTTATGATTTAGCTCGCCGTTTTATGTTTACCCGTGATGCGGAGTGGGCGCATGAGTTTGCACTTAATAATCTTCGTCGTTTTGCTAATACGCCGCTCAATCTAGTTTGGTCACAAAGTGTTTCAGATAAACCCGTAAACTTTTTAGGTTTAGAATTTAAAAATCCAGTAGGGCTTGCCGCTGGCCTTGATAAAAATGCAGAATGTATAGATGCATTTAGCCAAATGGGATTTGGTTTTATTGAGGTTGGAACGGTTACACCGCGCCCTCAAGCTGGTAATGACAAACCTCGTATATTTAGGCTGCCAGAATCAAACGCAATTATTAACCGTATGGGTTTTAATAATAAAGGCGTTGATAATTTAGTCGAAAATGTAAAAGCAGCAAAATACAGTGGCATACTCGGCATTAATATTGGTAAAAATAAAGATACGCCAAATGAACAAGGCAAAGATGACTACGTTCATTGTATGCGTAAAGTATTTGAGCACGCTTCATATATTACAGTAAATATTTCATCACCAAATACACCTGGTCTTCGTGATTTGCAATACGGCGCTGCACTTGATGATTTACTGCAAAGTCTTAAAAACGAACAGTTAGATTTAATTGCAAAGCATAATAAACAAGTGCCTATGCTTGTAAAAATTGCACCGGATCTCGATCAAATACAAATAGAGCAAGTAAGTGAGTCACTTTTAAATAATAAAATTGATGGTGTAATAGCCACAAACACCACGCTTGAACGAGCTGCAGTGATTGGTCAGCAATATGCAGAAGAGGCTGGCGGTTTATCAGGTCACCCAGTTAGAATGCGCTCTACAGAGGTAGTAAGTGAACTTAAACGCTTAACACAAGGTAAGCTACCAATCATCGGAGTAGGCGGTATTGATGATGCGCAATCTGCAAAAGAAAAGTTAGATGCAGGCGCAAATTTAGTTCAGGTTTATACTGGGTTCATCTACAAAGGTCCACAATTGGTAAGGTCGATCGTTAACGGCTTATAAGGATCAGTTATCTAAGCTTTTGATCGTTCGATAAATGTTCTAAGCAAGCATTTTAAAAGTGGTCAAAAGCGGTTATACTGTGAGCAATAATTATTCAACATACCCAAGGAGGAGTAAATGTTACAAGCATCAAAGCAATGGCAGTGGATTACTTGTCCTAATAAAAATCGTTTGTTACTTGATTTAAATGACGATATGCAATTATGTACGCCCTATAAATTAAGACAGCTCACCGACTCTGTATTTAAAAATCCACGTTTTAGTCTAGAAGATGCTGCATTTTATGAACAAGTTTATAACTATTTAGATGGCTTTGAATTGTGGTCTGCAGCTCAAATCTGTCAAATATCGTTAAATGCGACTGCTGTTAAGTATCACTTAAAACCCGTTTTAGCAAAAAGCTGGTTTTTTGAAGAATACACTGGAACAGAGCCAAGTGTAGAAGCAATAGTTAAATTAATATCTAAAGCGCAAACTGGTGATTTTTTAATTGTAGAGCATTGCCCTGATGCATCTATTTGTTTGAATTTAAGCGAAACCTTTAAATTAGACGAAAACTTATCTTTAGCACAATTTGAAGTAATCCGTATTTTGAATAATCGAGTCCACCCCATCCTAAATCAGCAATACCAAAGTCAAACCGCCTAGGGTCTGCTGATCTTTGCGGATTGAAATTTGTTCAAACTAGGGGCTATTTAATCGCAGCGCGAGGTTTGTAACCTAGTGGGCTCGATAACTGCTCCTGCGTTATTCTACTGGCTTACATCCATGTAAGAATAAGTAAAAACCGAGCAACAAAGAGTAAATAGCCCCTAGAAAGAACCCTTTGGGCAGCGCCTGTTTGGCATTAATGCTACGTTATCGCCCATTTATGGGGAATAACCACACTGTATAGGCTCTGCCTTGCCTAAATACCAAACAGACTGCTGCAAATTCAACCTTGAAAGTTCAACAGACCCTCATCAAATTTAAGTTTTTAAGCGTGTCATTATGGCGTGTTTGTCACTCAACCTATGTTATAATCCTGCGCAATTAGCTATTAAGGGTTATTACTTTGCAATTTATCGCACTTACTTCTATCGGAATCGAAAATTTATTGGTTGATGAACTAACAGAACTTGGCGCAACCGTGTCAAAGCAAACTGTTGGTTCTGTTCGTTTTGAGGCTGACTCATTACTGGCGCAAAAGGTTTGTTTATCAACTCGTTTTGCAACGCGTGTGCTTATGCTTATTGAAGAAAAAGAAGGCGTAGATGACAAGAATAGCCTGTATAATTTTGCTCGCTCGCAACCTTGGCAAGAATGGTTTGGACCAACTCAAACATTCGCTGTTGACTTCAACGGTACCAATGATTCATTAAAAAATACGCAATTTTCGGGTCTTGTAATAAAAGATGCGATTGTTGACTACTTTAATGATTTATACGAGCAGCGTCCTAACGTTGATAAGCAAGATGCAAATGTGCGTGTAGTTGCGCGATTAAATCGTTACGGCGTATCGATGTATATTGACTATTCTGGCCCTCGTTTGTCTGAACGTGGTTACCGCCAAGGCCAAGGTAAAGCGCCAATTAAAGAGCACTTAGCTGCTGCATTAATTAAGCGAAGTGGCTGGCTTGAAAATGTAAAACAGCCTTTATTCGATCCATGTTGTGGTGCGGGTACTATTTTAATTGAAGCGGCTGGTATGGCACGAAACGAAGCGCCAGGATTATTCCGTGAGGGTTTTGCTTTTGAGCGTTTACCCAGTTTTAGAGCCGCTAAGTTTAAAGAGCTTAAAGAAGAGTTACTCGCTAATATTACCGACCCAAAATTGTGGTTAATTGGCCACGACTACGATGAGCAAGTTTTAAGTAAAGCGATTGATAATGCCAAACGAGCTGAGCTTGATGATGTTATTAAGTTTAAGCAAAGTGATGCTACTAAACTTACCGCTGTTGCAAAATTACCGGGCGTTGTAATTTCAAACTTACCGTATGGTGAGCGTATAGGTTCTATGGCTGAACTTGTTGATTTACATCGTAATTTAGGTGTTGGGTTTAAAAAACACTTTAATCATTGGAAACTTGCCTTACTTGGTATGGACGAGAGCTTATTTAAACTTTTAAAACTTGTGCGCCTTAAGCGTTATAAATTTAAAAATGGCCCGTTAGATGTAGAACTTAACTTATATCAATTAGATGATAAGCAAGTAAGTTTGACCACAGATGACAAAAAAGCGCTTAATTTTGAGGGTTCTACGTCATTTGCAAATCGTTTGAAAAAGAATAAGCAAGGTTTAAAAAACTGGCTTAAACAAAATAAAATAGATGCTTATCGCGTCTATGAAGCGGATATCCCTGAATACAATGTTGCTGTAGATATTTATGGTGATTCTGCTGTAATTTTTGAATATGCAGCGCCTAAAGAAATTGATGAAAAAACATCAGAAAAACGCCTGCAAGACGTAATAAGTTTAACGGCTCAACAGCTTGAAATTTTACCTGAAAACATTGCTGTAAAAGTACGTAAAAAGCAAAAGGGCGAAGATCAATATACAGCCATGGCAAAACAAAACCGTACTATGGTTGTTGAAGAGTTTGGTGCTAAGTTTAAAGTTAATTTATTTGACTACTTAGACACAGGCTTGTTTTTAGATCACCGCTTAATGCGCCGTTATATTCAAGAAAATGCGAAAGATAAACGCTTTTTAAACCTTTTTGCATACACTGGTACTGCTTCTGTACATGCGGCGCTTGGTGGCGCTAAAGCAATTACAACAGTTGACTTATCAAAAACCTATTTAAAATGGGGCCAGGATAACTTCGACTTAAATAATATAAGTAATACGCGCTACCGTTTTGAACAAGCAGATTGTTTAAAGTGGTTAGAGCATGCGACAGCACAATATGATTTGATATTTTTAGACCCTCCAACGTTCTCAAACTCAAAACGTATGAAAGACGCGTTTGATGTGCAAAGTGATCACATTAAATTATTAACGTGGGTTAAAAAGATTTTAAGCCCGTCGGGTACTTTGATTTTCTCTAATAACAAACGTGGTTTTGTAATGGATGAAGTTGGCCTGATTGGTTTAGGTTTAAAAGCCGTTAATATCTCAGATAAAACGCTATCACCAGACTTCAAACGTAATAAAAAAATTCATAATAGCTGGCTAATTACGCATGGCTAAATGGATTTTATATCATACTGATGGTTGCCACTTGTGCGAACAAGCTGAGCAACTTATCACTGAAGTATTTAGTAATACTAGTGAGTTACTACTAATTGATATTATGACTGATGAGCAGCTTATAGCTGAATATCAAATTACTATTCCTGTGTTAAAAAGTGAAAAAGGCGAGAAATTATATTGGCCTTTTACTTTACACTCTGTGCGCGAATTTTTAGCACAAGCAGAATAAGAGCAAATAATAACTATGGATTTAATAAGAATTTTAAAAGCACAACTTGCTTTTGGTACACATGCTTTGCTTAACAAAGCAGACGCCGTTATAGAAAGTGGCGAAAGAGTGTGTGTTGTTGGTCGAAATGGCGCGGGTAAATCAACACTATTAAAAGTGCTTGATGGACAAGTTGTTTTGGATGATGGCGAAATAAATCAGCTAGGTGGGATTCGAATTTCTCGCCTAGAGCAAGATCCACCAAAAGGTGCAAGCGGAACAGTATTTGATTATGTTGCGCAAGGTATGCCTGAAATTGCTAATTTACTGATTGATTTTCATCATGTTAGCAATGAATTACAAACACAGTGTACTGATAAATTATTAAACAAACTTGAACGTTTATCAAATCAACTAGAAGCGGCTGATGGCTGGCGCTTTGATAGCCGAATTCAATTAGTGTTAACACAATTAGAATTAACACCAGAGGCTAAACTTGAGTCTCTTTCGGGTGGTTGGTTACGTAAAGTAGCACTTGCACGTGCACTTGTTAGTGAGCCTGATTTATTACTGCTCGACGAGCCAACAAACCATTTAGACATGGCAAGTGTTATGTGGCTTGAGCAGTTTTTAAAAGAATTTAAAGGCGGAATCGTATTTATATCGCATGACCGTGCGTTTATTCGCGCTGTTGCTACGCGTATTTTAGATTTAGACCGTGGTAAGCTTATTTCGTACCCTGGTGATTACGCTACGTACTTAGAACAAAAAGCCCATGATTTAAAAGTTGAAGAAGCTCAAAATGCATTGTTTGATAAGCGTTTGGCAGAAGAAGAAACGTGGATCCGCCAAGGTGTTAAAGCCCGTAGAACGCGTAACGAAGGTCGTGTTAGAGAGTTAAAGCAGCTTCGCACAGAGCGTAAACAACGTGTTGACCAAGTTGGTAAAACTGATTTCAATATAGAAACAGCAGATCGCTCTGGTAAGTTAGTATTTGAAGCTAAGAATCTTTGTCATGCATTTAAAGACAAGGTTATTGCTGATGATTTTTCTACACTTGTAATGCGTGGTGACAGAATCGGTCTAGTAGGTCCAAATGGTATTGGTAAAACAACACTATTAAAACTTATGTTTGGTGACTTAGAACCTGATAGCGGTGTAACTAAGCAAGGTGTTAATTTAGAATTTGCTTACTTTGACCAATATCGAGAAAAGCTTGATGAAGAAGCAACAGTTCAAGATAATGTCGCTGAGGGTAAGCAAGAAGTGATGATGGGCGGCCGCTCGCGTCATGTTTTAGGTTATTTACAAGACTTTTTATTCCCGCCAGCACGTGCTCGTACCCCTGTTAAAGCACTCTCAGGTGGTGAAAAAAACAGGTTGCTTTTAGCTAAATTGTTTTTAAAACCATCTAATATCCTTGTTCTCGATGAGCCAACAAATGATTTGGACATTGAAACGTTAGAGTTACTAGAGGACATTATTAATCAATACCAAGGTACAGTGCTGATTGTAAGCCATGACCGTGAATTTATTGATAATACATGTTCTAGTGTATGGGCATTTGAAGGTAATGGTAAAGTAACAGATATTGTAGGTGGTTACAGCGACTATGAAGCTTACGTTAACTACTTAGCTGAGCAAGAAAAAAAAACGCAGCAACAACCAGTAAAAAAAGTTGAAAAAACAGTTGCTCCAGTTGTTAAATCTGCAACTAAAACAAATAAACTCTCTTACAAATTAAAACTTGAATTAGAGCAACTACCGAATAAAATGGAAAAACTAGAAGCTGAAATTGAAGCTCAACAAGCTGTAGTGAGTGACTCAGACTTTTTTAAACAAGAGAGTGATGTAACCACTAAAGCATTGAACCATTTGGCACAACTTGAGTCTGACCTTGAAGCTGCGCTCGAGCGCTGGGAAGAACTTGAAGAATTACAGAATCAGTAGTAAGGACTAAAATGAAATATAAATTACTCGCTGCCAGTATTTTAGCGACATTAAGCACTTCAGCAACAAGTGCGACGTACCAGTTAAGTGAATTAGGGACTCTTGAAGACGCTAAATATTCTTATGTAACAGATGTTAGCGAGAGCGGGCATATTATTGGTTTGGCAAATGGTTTATACAATTTACCTATTGACATTAGCTATATAGATTTTACAGAAAATGTTATCGAAAGAGCATATGAGAACGCTGAAGCAGTGTTTGAACTAAGTGATAAACCAATTACTTTTTCGCTTAATGATATTGAAAATAATGACGCTGTAAGTATCAATCCTGATGCTCATACTTTTATGATTAGCTTTTTGGCAAATCAGAATTTGGGGATTCCGTCAAATTTTGAATATCAAAAGATGAGTTCTTTGGTTGGTATTAAATTTAACGAATCAGAGATTATTGAACAACCTCTTTTTGACATAGCTTCTGTTGATTATGACGGACTCACTCGTTCAACTACTAATCTTTTTAATGGCGTAAGTGAAGATGGCGTTACAGTTGGATGGGGGAGCGCTCCATACGATAAGGTGTCTTTTACACCTGATGGTGAAGATGATGCAGAAACGTGGTTCACTCATGAATTTATAGAACGTGGGATTGTAATAAGCGTTGATGGCAGTGTAAGTGTTGAGTTAGAGCCAGAGTTTAATGAATACGGTGGCACAAGCCGCGCTAACGATATTGTTAAAACTAACAGTGGTTATACCGTTGTGGGTAATATGTCTACAAGTATTCCTGATGACAGGCAAGATAATATTGATGATAACTGTGATAATGAAGACGAACCAACGTCGGTATGTATCAACTTGTTAAATTCAAATATTACACGAGGCTTATTTAATAAGCGCGCTGTTAAATGGGAGCTTGATGAATCGTTAAATATCACTTCAGTGGAAGAGTTAGGCCTAGCTCTATCACCAGATGAGGATGAAGCGCAAGATGATGCATTTACGAGCACGGCTTTAGCAGTAAATAACAACGGTACAATTGTAGGTTCATCAAATACCCGATATTACAGAAATGATAATATTATAATTACAATGCCAGTTTATTTTAAAAATGATGCGGTTACTGACTTTATTAATCAAGAAGATGATTGGATTTCGGGTAAAGCTATAGCTATTAATGACAATGAAGTAATTACAGGTTATGCAGAAAAGTTTATTGAAGGTAGAAGTCGAAACAAGTTCTTCTATCATGACATAGCAACGGGTAGTACAGTTTTCCCTACGGATTACTTTTCAAGCTCAAGCTCTTATGCTAACGCTATAAATAATAAAGGCTATATTGTTGGTGAAGGTGAGGTTGGTGTTACAGATAGCTCTCGTCGTAAAGAAGCCTTCATTTATAAAATAGGTGAAGATAGAATTACTAACCTGAATGACTTATTACCTTGTTACGAAAGCGATGGTGAGACAAGCTATGCCTATACTATGGCAGAAGCTACGGTTATCAATGAGAATAATGAAATTTTTGGTGTAGCAACCAAAACGGTTGAAAAACGCGATAGTTTAGGCGGTGTTGTAACTGATATTAATGGTAACATTGAGTTTGAAAGTGTTGCAGTGGCTGTTAAACTAACACCAATAGACGGTGAAGTTGAAAATTGTGCACCGGCTGAGGCTGAGGTATATGAACGTAATTCGGCAAGCTTCCCTTGGTATACATTATTACTGTTACCATTACTTGGCTTAAGACGCGTATTTCGCTTTTAATAATAAAAAATAAATAAAAAACCCAACTATTAATAGTTGGGTTTTTTTCGTCTATAGTAATAATTAGTTTATTTTTTAGTTCTTGCAGCTCGTGCTTTAATTACAGAGCGTCGCCAAACAATATCAATAGTAATATAACTAATAATGGAAGCGATTGAAGCACACACTAAAGAGCCAAGTAAAAAAGCCGGTCCAATTGTTTCTATACTTTCTAGAAACCAAGACCAGCTAGCTTCAAAAACAAAATGTTGTTCTGGTTGGTTCAGTATTAAAGTTCCTACTAAATATGAGCCATAAAATATAGGTGGCATAGTAATAGGGTTTGTTAACCATACTAATGCAACAGAAATAGGTAAATTGACTCTGAATATAATAGCTCCAGCTGCGGCTAATATCATTTGAAAGGGAACAGGGATGAAAGCAAAAAACAATCCAACAGCAAAGGCGCCACGTGCTGATCGTCTATTTAAGTGCCAAAGATTTGCATCCTGTAAAAGATGTCCAAATATTTTTAGCGACTTATGATGTCTAATTTTATTTGGATTAGGTAAAAATCTTTGGATCGTTTTTTTAGCCATTTAAAGCAACCATTTACATCAGTGTGGATAAGTCTTGGGTTTATAATTGGGTGTATTGCAACCGTATTTTATTATCAGACCCTTGAATTTACAGTATTCACAATTTCAATCCTTATTGTGAGTGCTTATTTTAAGCCGTTTTTAAATGTATTGTTAGGCTTTATTTGCGCTATTTGTTGTATAGGGCTACATTTTCATTTTTTTATTGATTTTGATGCGGTGATATCGAATGAAAAATATACATATGTAACCAAGCTAGTCGTTGAAGATGTTGTATCAGATAAACGCCCGCAGTATATAAAAGTTAAAATAATAAAAATCGATAATGAAAGTTACTCATATTTTAGATCCCCGAGCGCAATGTTAAGCGTAAATTCTGAGCAACGACTATTAGTTGGTGATACTTTTAATGCAGTTATTCATCTTAAACATTTCAGAAGTAATAAAAATTTTGATGTGTTTGATAACGCGCGTTATGCGTTTACTCAAAAGATATTTTTTAAAGGAAAAGTTTTTAAATAAGCAATTAACTATCACACATAAAAAAGAACCCAGTCGTGTTTATGGTTATCGGCAATATATTCAAAATACATATGACAATACAAAACTCCAATGGCTTTACTACGCATTACTCACTGGTGATAAATCATTAATGAGTTTTGATAATAAGCAATTAATGCAATCTCTTGGTTTGAGTCACTTATTAGCTATATCTGGATTACATATTGGGTTAATTTTTGGATTTGGCTATATTTCAACACGGTTTTTATTTAAAAGAGTGAGCTATGTTGGTGAGCAAACAAGTAATTTATCTATAATTTATAGTTTGGTTGGGTTTGTTACTGCTTTTATTTATGTGTATTTGAGTGACTTTTTGGTTTCTGCGACCCGTGCGCTAGTCATGCTTGGTTGTTATTTATTGCTATACTTTTTAGCAAAACAGCCATTACGATGGCGTAGTATTTTATTTGCACTTGTTGTTGTCTTAATCATTAACCCTTTTAATGTATTGAATCCGGGGTTATATTTTTCATTTTTAGCTGTCGCTATAATTTTTTTAGTGGTTAATTACATTCCCGTTTTAAATACATTATTTGTTAATAAAATCTTCGTTTTAATTATAATTCAGCTAGCGCTGTTTATTGGATTAATGCCTCTGTCACTTTATTTTTTTAATGGTATTAGTTTAGCGGGTCTATTACTAAATTTAATCGCTATCCCACTATTATCTTTTATCGTTATGCCTATGTTAATTTTGATTACATTGGCCAGTAGTGTTTTTGATATGAGTGTCCTCATATGGATATTAGATAACATTCTTGGCTACTTATTCAATTTACTAGTACTAATTCCAGAATATTTAAGTTGGATAAGTGCAGAAAAAATAGATTCTTCTCTTGTTATCTTTTTATATATAACCGTATTAATATTTTATTTACTACCTTACAGGTGGATAGCATTTATTCCGCTAAGTACTTTATTTATAAATTATCTATTAACAGAAAAGCCACAATGGCAGCTTCATGTTTTTGACGTGGGTCATGGGTTAATGATACTAGTCGAAAAAGATAAATATGCTTTAATATATGATTTTGGTCCTAGTTACTTTAATCGTTTTAGTCGTACTCGAAGTATTTTATTACCTTATATTAAGGCAAATAATTTAATAGTAAAAACAGCGATTTTAAGCCATGACGATAACGATCACGCTGGAGGGTTACAACATTTTATTGATGCTGGCTTTGGGGAAGCATTGCTACAATTTCATCCTAAAAACACACATAATGTATGTGAAGTTATAGACATTGATTTTGCTGGATTAAAAGTGGAAAGTTTTAGTACAAAAGGGTTTGGAAATGAAAACGATGATTCATGCGTTGTTAGAGTATCAGATAATACTCATAGCGTTTTACTTACCGGTGATATATCAAAGGCGCGTGAAGCATCGCTATTAGCGGATAATAAATCGTTGAAAAGTACAGTAATGCTAAGCCCGCATCATGGCAGCGATACATCCTCAAGTGTTAATTTTATAAATAACGTTGCTCCCCAAGTAGTCATTCATTCAAGTGCCTATAAAGGACAGTGGGAATTCCCTAAACCTCTTGTCGTCGAACGTTATAACCAAATAAATGCTCAGCAATTTACGACAGGCGTTGAAGGGCAAATTAGTATTAAATTTTATGCAAATAATTTGGCTATAGAAACAGCAAGAGGGCAGGAAAGTTACTGGTTTATCAAAGATTGACGTTTAGTTTTATCTCATCGGAGGATACAATACAGATTGTTACTGTATTTAGAGAGTGTTATGGATCAAAGTACTACACAAATTTATAAACGTCTTGTCTCGTATGTTGGCACCTACAAAAGCGTCGCATTTGTCGCAATTATTGGGATGATAGGCTATTCAGCAATGGACGCTTTATTTATTCAATTAATGAAGCCGTTTATTGATCAAGGTTTGAACCAGCGTAATACAGAAGTTTTAAAATACGCTCCTTTTGTCGTTATCGCGTTAGTACTAGGGCGTGGTGTTTTTAACTTTATGTCTTCGTATTGCTTAAGTTATGTAGGATCCCAAGTTGTACGCTCATTACGCCAAGAGTTATTTGAGCACATATTGCACTTACCCGTTTCTTTTCATGACAAAAACTCAACGGGCGATTTAATTTCAAAAATCACATTTGATACAGAACAAGTTCAACAAGCAATTACCAAAGCCTTGCTAATAGTCGTACGCGAAGGGGCATTTGTTGTATTTTTACTAGCAGTTATGTTTTATACCAGTTGGAAATTATCACTGATATTTTTAGTGATCATCCCACTTGTTGCTATTATTGTCGCCGTCGTCTCTAAACGTTTTCGCCACATTTCTAAAAACATTCAATCTGCCATGGGGCAAGTTACCCGTAGCTCAGAACAAATGCTGAGCGGACATAAAGTTATTCACGGTTTTGGTGGTCAAGATCAAGAGATTAATCACTTCTCGAAAATTAATAATCATAATCGTCAGCAACGTATCAAAATGGACGCAACTAAAGCGCTTAGTGTGTCTATAATTCAAATTTTAGCTGCAAGTGCCATGGCAGTTATTTTGTGGGCGGTGTCGTTGCCATCAATGATTGATACGATTACATCTGGTGACTTTATGGCATTAATTGCCTCAATGATGATGCTACTGCGTCCGCTAAAACAACTTGCCAATGTAAATAGTGATATGCAACGTGGTATCTCTGCAGCGCAAAGTATATTTTTAGTTTTAGACGAAGAAATGGAAAAAGATACAGGTACTGTTTCGGTTGATAAGGTTAAAGGTTTAATTGAAGTTAAGAATGTCACCTTTAAGTACCCAACAAAAGATGAAGCCGTATTAAACGATTTGTCGCTAACGATTAAAGCGGGTGAAAGTATTGCCTTAGTAGGACGATCAGGCTCAGGTAAATCAACAATTTCTAACTTGTTACCCCGCTATTATGATTTAGAACTACCGAGTGAAATATTACTTGATGGCATAGCACTGCAGGACTACAAATTAACTGATCTACGTCGCCAATTTGCTTTAGTGTCTCAGCAGGTTGTGTTATTTAACGATACGATTGCCAACAATATTTGTTATGGCATAAAGCACGATGTGTCTGAAAAAGAGTTAGAACAAGTTGCCAAACAAGCGCATGTGTGGGAATTTGTTAAAGATCTTCCTGAGCAATTAAATACCATGGTCGGCGAAAATGGGGTGATGCTCTCAGGTGGTCAACGCCAGCGAATAGCGATAGCGCGTGCAATATTAAAAGATGCACCTATTTTGATTTTAGATGAGGCGACGTCAGCACTTGATACCGAGTCTGAAAAGCTTATTCAGCAAGCGTTAGAAACGCTAATGAAAGATAAAACCTCAATTGTTATTGCGCATCGCTTATCTACTATCGAAAACAGTGACCGAATTTACGTTGTTGATAATGGTCGTGTAATAGAAAGTGGCGATCACAATAGCTTATTAGCAAATGACGGTACTTATTCAGCCCTTTGCAAAATGCAGTTTGGTGATCAGGCGTGAGTAAAATAGAACAAAGCTGGTATAAACCATTTGGTCTAATTACTTTATTGTTATTACCATTAAGTGCTTTGTTTTGGGTTGTATCTTCATTTCGAAAATACTTATACAGCGCTAAAATACTTAAACCGTTTGAGTGCAAAACGCCTGTTATTGTAGTCGGCAATATAAGTGTAGGCGGCAATGGTAAAACACCTTTTGTTTTGTGGTTGTATGAGTATTTGACCGAGCAAGGTTTATCAGTGGGTATTATTAGTAGAGGTTATGGTGGGCAATCAGATAATTACCCGCTGTTAGTCACTTCAGTTGTTGACGCTCAACAGGCTGGAGATGAGCCTGTGCTTTTATACCATCGTTTAAAGTGCCCAATAGCAGTTGGCCCTAATAGACAACACAATATCGATTTATTAGAAAAAATTATACACTCGATGTTATTATTTCTGATGATGGAATGCAGCATTATAAAATGCCTCGTAGCATTGAGTGTTGTATTGTTGATAGTGAACGCCGTTTTGGTAATGGTTTTGTTATGCCCGCAGGTCCACTACGTGAAACAACTAAACGTTTGCAAAGTGTCGATATAGTAATTGAAAACGGTGGTGAGGCTAATAATAGCTACACATTACAAGTAAGTAGCCTTCGCTTAGTTAATTCAAGTGATGATGCAAAAAGTAACGTAAGCGAGGTACATGCAATAAGTGCAATCGGGAACCCTAAGCGGTTTGAAAACTCATTAGAAGCACAAAATATTAAGTTATTGTCGACTCATCATTTTAGAGATCATTATGCTTATACAGCAGATGATTTTATCCAGTTTGGTGATGATTGCATTATAATGACCGAAAAAGACGCGGTTAAATGTAAGTCCTTTGCAAAATCTAATTGGTATTATTTACCTGTTGATGCAGAGCCTACCGATGCCGTAATAAAAAAATTAAATTCACTATTAAAAGAAAAAGGGATCCTCAATGGCCTTTGATACAAAATTACTCGAGATAATTGCCTGCCCGGTAGGTAAGGGTAAATTACGTTTTGATAAAGAAAATAATGAGCTAATTAGTACCGCAGCTAAACTTGCCTACCCAATACAAGATGATATTCCAGTATTGCTTGAAAACGAAGCACGTGAGTTATCTTTAGAAGAGGTTGAAAAGTGGAATTCGTAGTTGTAATTCCTGCTCGTTTTGCATCAACCCGACTACCTGGTAAGCCGCTTGCTGATATTTGCGGTAAGCCAATGGTTCAACATGTTTACGAAAAAGCATGTTTATCAGGTGCAAGTAAAGTGGTTATAGCAACCGATCATCAAAAAGTGTTTGATGCAGTAAGTTTATTTACTCGTGATGTTGTAATGACTCGCGAAGATCACAAATCGGGTACTGAGCGTTTAGCCGAAGTAGTTGATTTACTTGATCTCGACAGCAATACAATTGTGGTTAATGTACAAGGCGATGAGCCCTTACTTGCGCCAGAAAATGTATCCCAAGTTGCTGCACTATTAAGTGATTCAACAGCACCAATGGCAACGTTAAGTGTTGCTATTGAAGAGCGTGATGAAGTATTTAATCCTAATGCCGTTAAAGTGGTTAGCGATATAAATAAAAATGCGCTGTATTTTTCTCGTGCAAGTATTCCGTTTGATAGAAGCACAATGATGAATGACAGCAGTGCTCTTAATTTAGCGCCATTTCAGCGCCACGTAGGTATTTATGCGTACAGAGCGGGTTTTATTAAACAATATATAGAATTGAGCGTATCGCCACTTGAGCTACTTGAATCGCTTGAGCAGTTACGTGTTTTGTATCATGGTTATAAAATCAAAATAGAGCAAGCTCAAATAGCCCCTCATGCAGGTGTCGATACGCCCGATGACTTAGCTAAAGTGATAGCGCATATTAAAAGTAAAAACGTGTGAGTGAACAAGTAAGTAAGATATTAAAAGTTGTTTATACACATAACGATTTTTATATTTTAGAAAAGCCAGCGGGTCTTAATTTTCATTCAGAAGATGGCCCCGGCTTTGTTGTGTTAGCCGAACAACAATTATCGCAAAAGCTTTATACCGTTCATCGTTTAGATAAAGTGACATCAGGGCTGATTATTTTAGCTAGAAACAAAGCCGCTGCGGCCAGCTTTACTGTTATGTTTACTGAGCATGCGATTGCTAAATTTTATTTAGCAATTAGTGACGCTAAACCAAAAAAGAAGCAGGGGTGGATTAAAGGCGATATGGCTAAGTCTCGCCGTGGCTCGTTTAAGTTACTAACGAGTAAGCTTAACCCTGCAATCACCCGATTCTATTCGCAGAGTTATAAGCCGGGATTTAGAGGGTATATTTTAAAGCCTTATTCAGGAAAGACGCATCAATTAAGAGTGGCACTAAAAAGTATTGGCTCTGCTATTTTAGGCGATGCAATGTATTCAGGCACGCCATCAAATCGTACCTATTTACATGCATATGCATTGAGCTTTTTATGGCTAGGTGAACAAATACAGCTAACTTTATTACCCGATAATGGTGATGAGTATTTGGCGTTAATTAAACATCAAGATTTTCAAGCATGGCAATCGCCATGGCAACTGGATTGGTAAATGAGCGAAAAAGTTACAGATATACGTTTTGGTGGTATTAAACGTTTATATGGTCATCAACAGTTTGATTGGCTTCAAGAAGCACATTTTTGTGTAGTAGGTATTGGTGGTGTAGGGAGCTGGACAGCAGAAGCACTTGCACGTACTGGTGTTGGTAAAATAACATTGATTGATTTGGATGATATTTGCGCGACTAACGTCAATAGGCAGATTCATGCGTTAACGGGCACTATTGGTCAAGCTAAAGTCGAGGCAATGAAAGCGCGCTGCGAGCTTATTAATCCAGAGTGCCAAGTTAATGTGATAGATGATTTTATTACACTTGATAATATTCAAGAGCATATTCAAGGTTTTGATTATGTAATTGATTGTATTGATGCAGTTAAAGAAAAAGCAGCATTAATTGCTCACTGTAAACGTAATAAACTCCCTATAATTACAACTGGTGGTGCTGGCGGGCAAACAGATCCTAGCCAAATAACTTTTGGTGATGTAGCTAAAACTACGCAAGACCCATTACTTGCAAAAGTACGTTATATTTTGCGTAAGCAGTATAATTTTAGCAATAATCCTAAACGTAAGTTTAATATTGATTGTGTTTACTCAACAGAGCAATTGGTTTACCCGGGAAGCGATGGCAGCGTATGTCATGCAAAGCAAAGTGCTGATGGCTCGATGAATATGGATTGTAATAATGGTTTTGGATCTGTGACTATGATCTCAGGGAGCTTCGGCTTTTTTGTTGCGGCAAAAGCGGTGCGTAAATACCTAGATAAAAAACAACGCTCACAAGCTTAGTTTTCGTTAACTAAGCTTGTGTTGTGCCATGGTTTGTATTTTATCAACCATGGCTTTAATACCATTACCACGTGATGCGCTTAAGTGGCTTATAAGGCCGAGCTTTTCAAATTCTTCATACGCATTTTTATTCACTACTTGCTCTGGTGTCAGCCCGTTATAAAGCGCTAAAATAATGGCTAATAATCCTTTTACTATACGTGTATCTGAGTCACCAATTACAACAAGTGTATTTTCTGTTAAATCAAATTCAACAAACATCCATACTTTGCTTTCACAGCCAGGTACAAGTGCATCATCAGTTTTCAAAACATCAGCTAAAACAGGTAACGTTTTTCCTAAAAGCATTATTTCACGATATTTTTGCTGCCAAGCGGGCGCATTTTTTATAGATTCTGTGACTTTGTTAAACGTATTTGTCATGAGTTATCCTAATTAATTCTATTAAAGTGACGTTTAGTCCAGTAAAGCGATACATTTTTTAAGTGAATCAATGAATATATCTACATCTTCATAGGTATTATAAAAACAAAAGCTCGCTCTTAGCGTGCCATTAAGCCCTAAATGTGTCATTAATGGCTGTGTACAATGGTGTCCACTCCTTACTGCAACGCCGTAGCCGTCAAGTAAAGTTGCCAAATCATAAGGATGTTCATCATTTAAGTTGAAACAGAGTGTACCAATATTGTCAGATAGGTTGCTGTATATTGTAATACCATCAACCTTTACCAATTTTTGAGCTGCATAACTAAACAATTTTTGCTCATACTGCTGAATTTTTGCGTGATCTAATTCATTTAAATAGTCTAATGCAGCACCAAAGCCTAAAACTCCAGAGATATTTGGTGTTCCAGTTTCAAATTTTGCAGGCGCAGGGCGATAAGTGCTATGAGTTAAGTAAACTTTATCGATCATTTCACCGCCGGATTGGTAAATATCTAGCGTATTTAGCTCTTCATATTGGCCATAAAGTACACCTAAGCCTGTTGGACCGAGCATTTTATGGCTTGAGCAAACATAAAAGTCACAGTTTAATTCACGTAAATCGGGTTTTAAATGCAGTGCACCTTGGGCTCCGTCCACTAAAACAAGCGAATTCACCTCTTTTGCAGCTACAATTAGTGGCTTTAAATCAGTGATATTACCCAGTGTGTTCGATGCTTGTGTAATAGCTAATAAGGCAGGTTTTGTTTCTTTTATAAATTCACAGCATTGTTGGGTGTTTAGCGTGCCGTTATTGTTAAGCGGCAGAGAGACTAATTTAGCTCCCGTCTGTTGGCTTACTAGTTGCCAAGGCACTATGTTTGCGTGATGCTCAAGCGGAGATATTATTATGGTATGACTTTCATCTAAACGCTTTTTTAAGCCGTTAGCGACCAAATTTATGGCTTCTGTAGCACCTTTAGTCCATACAATCTCTTTACTTAAGACATTAAAAAACCTTGCAGTTTTATCCCGGACTTGTTCATAAGAATAAGTGGCTTGCTCACTAAGTGTATGGCGTCCACGGTGTACATTTGCATTTTGAGACGTATAAAACTCAGTAATTGTATCTATAACTGATTGAGGCTTTTGTGAGGTTGCTGCTGAGTCTAAATAAACAAGCGGGCAGCCGTTTATTGTTTGATTTAATGTTGGGAAGTCATTTCTAATTTTGTTTATATCAAACTTTAAAGCAAGCATGGCACATCTACATAGTGTTTTTATGGCAGGAATTGTAATCGGTTTATGATAATTCTCAAGTGTTGTTAATAAAAAAGGCCGCAAAATGCGGCCTTTTAAAGTAACCCACGTTAATTAACGTTTGTCAGTTGATACGTAGTCACGGTGTGTGTAACCAGTATACATTTGGCGAGGACGGCTGATCTTATGACCAGGTTGAGATAACATCTCATCCCAGTGAGTGATCCAACCAACAGTACGTGCCATTGCAAAAATTACAGTGAACATGCTTGTTGGAATACCAATCGCTTTTAAGATAATACCAGAGTAGAAATCTACGTTAGGGTATAGCTTTTTCTCTACAAAGTACGGGTCTTCAAGGGCAATTTGCTCAAGCTTCATAGCAATATCAAGAAGTGGATCTTGGATATTTAGCTCAGCTAAAACTTCATGACACGTTTGACGCATTACTGTAGCACGTGGGTCGAAGTTTTTGTAAACGCGGTGACCAAAGCCCATAAGGCGGAATGGGTCAGCTTTGTCTTTAGCTTTAGCAACGTATTCATCGATACGGTCTACAGAGCCAATCTCTTCTAGCATATTTAAACATGCTTCATTAGCGCCGCCGTGAGCAGGTCCCCATAAAGATGCAATACCAGCTGCAATACATGCATAAGGGTTAGCACCTGATGAACCAGCTAGACGCACTGTAGACGTAGATGCATTTTGTTCATGATCTGCATGAAGCATAAAGATTTTATCCATAGCTTTTGCAGTTACAGGATTAACTTTATATTCCTCAGCAGGTACAGAGAACATCATGTGTAAGAAGTTTTCTGCGTAGCTTAAATCGTTACGTGGGTATACAAACGGTTGGCCGATGTTTGTTTTATAAGCCATTGCAGCAATAGTTGGTAACTTAGCAACTAGCTTAACTGCGCTTGTTTTACGTTGTTCAGCATCAGTTATATCAAGGTCTTCATGATAGAAAGAAGATAATGCACCCACTACACCACAAAGCATTGCCATTGGGTGAGCGTCGAAGCGGAAACCTTGGAAAAAGTTAGCAATTTTCTCGTCAAGCATAGTGCTTGTAGTGATTTCATTCTTAAAAACTTCATATTGTTCTTTAGAAGGTAACTCGCCATTTAGCAGTAAGTAACATAACTCAATGTAATTTGAATCATCAGCTAATTGTTCGATTGGGTAACCGCGGTGAAGTAAAATACCTTTACCACCATCAATGTAGGTAATTGCAGATTCACAAGAACCAGTCGACATAAAACCTGGGTCATAAGTAAAGTGACCATGTGAACCCAACGTACGTACGTCGATTACATCTTGGCCAGCAGTGCCTTGATAAATTGGAAGTTCGATTGGATCTAGCCCATCAATGTGGACTGTGGCTTTTTTATCTGCCATCGCTATGTATCTCCTATTAAGATATCTATTCTGATTTTTTAGATTTTAAGGTACTGAAATCTGTTTTAAGCACATCTATCCATTTTAACGTGAAAGAGGGGGTTAAAGTCAATTTTTATAAACATTATGCATATATGTATAATAAATATTCTGTAATAATTAAATATAATACCATTGGCTAATTCGCAAACATCTATAAATAAACAAGAATTGTAAAAAGCACTTTGGGTATATATACTAATGGTGGTTTTAAACCGTATTGTATTTGGGTAAACTT
>NZ_BADT01000237.1 GCF_000239855.1 Pseudoalteromonas sp. BSi20652
CGTGACGCAAGTTGATTGAGCTCTTCGGTTGCAAAGCGGCCCTCTTTACCTAACTTAATAATGCTTACTTCAATAAAATTTGAGTGGCTAAAATAATCTTCTAACACATGAAGTGCTTGGCCAAAATGAATTTTGCCTTTATTAGTATCGCCAAACTGCATGGCTAATTTTAGTTGTGTAGTCATATACTGTACAGCAGTATCAAAAGACTGGCCTGCTACTGGGGTATTAATATAGTTTTTAAGCCCAGTTAATGGGTTTATTGCTATTTGCGATTCAATATAGGGTTTTGCAAAGTCCGAATCAATAATGCTGTTATCAAATTGGCCATTGGTTTCAGATTTAGGATTATCCATATGTTCTTCTGCGCGGTACACCCCAAGTGTTTGAGGTGTAACGTACTTGTAACAGAATTTACCAATATCTTCACCAAAGCGACTAAACTCTTTCAAAGCAAGAATAGCGACCAATTCAGTAAGCGCGTTACGAGAAAGCCTAATTGTGTCAAGTTCGGGTTTTAAGTGGCCGCTATTTTGTAAGCGCTTTAAAACGTCTTTACTCGGTCTAACTATAGCGGGATCTATAAATTGTGAAAAATCTCGTAACCAATTACCAAAATATATAATCGGTAAATCTTTTCTGGGGTCAAAGTTTAAATCGGCCAATACAAATTCTATTGAGCGATGACCATACGATGCTGGATTTTTATCATCTCCCGTGCCGGCACCAAAAAACTCAAGCTGTTTAGCCATTCCATCATCAGTTTGGTGCTCTTGATTTACATTGTTGAGCATGTTTGCAATATTCGCATTATCGTAAACGAGAGGGCCTGACGAGTCAGGTGAGCTCAAATTTCCTATTTCGATATTGTTAGATTGAAATAGTTCTAGGTCTAATAAACGATAAGCAAAAATAGCGCCTTCGTCTTGTTTTGCATCTCCACCAACTTTACTCAGT
>NZ_BADT01000236.1 GCF_000239855.1 Pseudoalteromonas sp. BSi20652
ACAATCTCATCTAATTTATCTTCATCAATTAATACTGCATTTTCTACAATGCGTTTTCCACCTTGTATTTCAATGCGCTTATTGTGTTTGTTCAATGTAAGTATTTCATCGCAAAACTGATCAGACGGATGCATTTCATAAGTGTAGTCAATAATATTGCCCGTTTTATCATCTTTTACATTTGTTATGCTATATTCTGATATAGCACCTTTTTCAATCAAATCTTTCATTGTTGTTGTCATATCACGACGTAGAGCTTTTAGCTTATTTTCTGTAATATTGTCGGTTGAATAAATAGAACCATATTTTTCCATTATAGAAAGCAATCTAAAATGATAGGTTTTTCCTGGTGCTGCATAGCGCCAAAGATGATATAAACGTAGCATCATCCAACGTGATAATCCGCGTTTTAATTCTTGCGCACTATTAAAGTAATATCCTTTGTACTCAAGATTATCAATCATGTTATGAACAAATGCATTTAAACAAGCCACACATTTTACATTGCCGCCTTGGCCCTTTTTACCACTAAAGTGGAGTGACGATAAAAAGTTCATGTTTGACTCGTAAAACGAATCATCTATATCCGAGTTTTTAGTATCTGTCGCAGAATATTTAAATGAAAGTTTAGAACCTTGCAATGCTTCAAGTGACTCTTTTATTGCAGGATATGGCATTGATTGCCCTACTGCTTTTAGTTCTTGTGCTAATTCGTTCATAGAAAAAACAACGGCATATTGAATACCGGATTTAAAATTAATTTTTACTATTTTTCCTTTAGAAGCTAAGCGTATAAGTGCGCGCTCTACTTTCTCTTCTCTATCCGATGGCCACACTAAGTACTCAACATCTTCGCCATCTTTTCGAGTACTAACAACTGCAGGAGTTATTTTTATTTCACCATCGTATAAAATACCATCTACTTTTTCTGATATTCTTCGCGTAATAATTGTTTTTTTAGGAGCTTCTTCCAAAGGCAATTTTTTATGACCAGAGCGAACAAAGCGTCCCCACAAATCATAATGGTTAAATGTATTTGAATATGCACGTAAACCATGAGCTGCATTTTCGATTGAAATTCGCACATCTTTATTGTCTGTAAATAGTGCTAAACTTTCATTATCGATTGCACTTTCCACCCCGTGGATTTGACCCCTAAGTGTATCGGGCAAGTTATCTACAGAGATGTTGACCTTTCGGCTCATTGTTATTATTTCCATTTTTATTTCGACATCTAATAACAACACATTAAGCTGCAAAAGTTAAATGTTTAAGTTAGTATAAAAGTGATCTCACTTTAAATAAAATGTTCAGATCACTATTTTACTAAGCATTCTTCACTTATCGTTATTTGAGATCAATATTTTACTAACAAGCGGTGTATAAATCTAATTTTTACTAACTCATCAATTATTTTGTCCATCTTAATCGGTATTTTATAAAATTAAACACGACAATTATCAAATAAAAACACACCTGCTGTGGATAAGTACATATCTAGTTAGAATAGATCTGATCTGTACTTACTAAAGATCAGATCTATACTAATTAAAGTAGTTATTATAGATTGGCAACAGTGCATAACTTTCTAATTTACTTAGTAAAAAACTGATCTATACGAATGATTTTGTTGATAACCTACTGTGCAAGTTGTGCATAACTAAATATTTAAAAA
>NZ_BADT01000235.1 GCF_000239855.1 Pseudoalteromonas sp. BSi20652
AGCAGTCGGCAAATCATTAGCTTTTGCAATCTTTCTAAGCTGCCTGTGCGGCAGTGAACGGCACGCACCGCGCTTTGTTATAGATGCCCTATTTCTAAGCTGCCTGTGCGGCAGTGAACAGTAAATGAAAACACCCAGGCAATGCAGGATTTTTCTAAGCTGCCTGTGCGGCAGTGAACATTGATTTGTTGATTGGTGGCTCACCGTGTCATTTCTAAGCTGCCTGTGCGGCAGTGAACAAAAGAC
>NZ_BADT01000234.1 GCF_000239855.1 Pseudoalteromonas sp. BSi20652
CTTGTTATTTCCTCAATAACAAGTTTATAAAATCCTTGATTAAATAATTTAGTAAAACATTCTTTGGCTATCAGCTATCGTCTCGACTCTTTTGTACTAACCTGCTAATATTCCTGCTTATTCTTTAATATTCAGCTTCTCATATCTGCATGAATTACCAAGAATCTAATCTCACTTTAAAAAAGGAAGCATTAAGATGAGTACATTAGGTCAACAATTAAAGCAGCTACGAAATGACAAAAAACTGAGTCAGCCTGAATTTGCCCAGCAAGTGGGTATAGAGCAAAGCTATACCCAAACCACCTCAAGATGCGAGTTTCAGTTGGAATTAAAAGCGATTTAGGCAAGGCATTGATTGCAAGTAATAGTGGTTCTATTGTTAAAATCAATAACGCAGTATAAATCGCTTTTAAACCAACCCATAGGGCGTTTCACAGGCACTTACTTTCATCGTTGTTACTTCTTAAAAGGGATTGCCATTTTTGCAAAGTAACGCCTTGATATTAAGCCCCTGTGAAACGCTGAATTCTGCACCTTGAGGTGGCTTGGGTATATATATCCAAACTTGAAAACGATAAATCTATCCCATCGAATGAAATATTTAGATCTCTACTGATAGCATTAGCGCTTTCAATTGATGAGTTTATGGAGCCCCTCGTATCTAGCCATGACAAAACACGACTCATGCAAATACCCGATGTAGAGCTGTGGTTTAAAAGTAAAGCTGTAAAGAGCTCAGCCGCACAGCGTAAAATTATATACCTCGCTATGTTTTTGATTGCTTTTGGCTGTGCATTATTTTATGCAGGACATAAAAACTATGTGTTCAATGAACGCTTTTACGAATACAAATCAACGGGTGTGATCAAAACAGATGAACCTCTGAATGTTTTTACTCATTGGAGCAATTATATAATTGAGTCAAGCCGAGAGAAAAGAGAGGAAAAAAATCGGGAAATGCTGGCCAGAAGGGTACCAAGTTTTAAGTTAATGGATGAGTATGTCGGTGAATCATTTGTCGAAGAGGTTGAGGGAGGTAAACGTGTTTATAATGCAAATGAACTCTCGCGGACCATGTCACACGCGGGCAATAGTTGGCTTGAGTTTATCGGCATATTTGCCGCTGTATTTGGTTTGGTGTTCGCTGTATTTGAGCCAAAATTAACACGCCATCCACAATAAGTTTTAAGTTAAAAATACGCAGTTTAACTTTCAGTTTAGCCCACCGCTTCGTGGGCTCTCGTTATTTTATAAGCAAAACCTTCCAAGCTTATCTATTAGGCTAGGGAGAATGTGCCCTTTTTGCAATTGCATCTGCAATTATACTATTTACCTGATCAGGCGCTAATACATAAAATATTCAAGAGTGATATTAAAATTGCTTTTTAAAACAGTTTATATTGGCTTGAGGCTAAGCCATAACACCGTAGCTGTTAAAACTTATCTTTAGTGTGAAAACGGTAGGGTAAGTCGCTATTGATGACAGAGGTGGTTTCAGAGCTTCTTAAACTGTTTCATCTTTGCTAACAAAGCTCTATTACTATTAAGGAGTGAAGCTATTTTTATCATTAGTGTTGTTTCAAAAACGATCTCAATGGTTTTATTTCAAAGAAAAGTCTACTTATAATGTCATGCAAATTTAAAGGGATATTTTATGATTGAAGTGATTGGCTTAAATAAGCAGTTTTCTGACAACGTGGTTTACCGTGATTACAACAAAGTGTTTAGTAGCCAAAAAGTGTGTATTGATGCACCTAACGGTCAAGGTAAAACCACGTTACTTATGATGCTAGCGGGGCTTGAAAAGCCGCAAAGTGGTACATTTTTATTTGCAGGAAAAACGGCTAAAGAGCTAGGTAAAGAGGTCGCCCTTGCTACTGACCGTATTGCGTTACCAGAGTTTCTAACTGCCCGGCAAATTATACATTTATCTGTTAGTACACTGGGTTGCCAATGGCCTGAGGCGGTTATTAGCGGTTTTAATTTTAGTGAATTTCTAAATACGCGTTTTGATGCATTGTCATCTGGCAATCAAAAAAAGTGCCAGTTAATTTTAGCGTTAATGCGCAAAGCACCTTATCTATTACTTGATGAGCCTAGCGCAGCTCTTGATCAAACGAGTATCCAATATCTTCTCTACTTACTTGACTTCTACTTAGCAGATAAACCAAACGGACAAATTATTATTACTTGCCACGAGCCTGCGCCGTTTGTTGAACAGGGTTTTGAGTGCATCTCGTTATGAATATTGCTTTTAGTAAACACTCATTAACCCAATATAGAGTATTTATGGGTTATCGGTATTTGGCTTATCAGCTAGAGCTTAAGCAATTATTGTTACAACTGAAAAGCTTTGGGTTGTTATTTTTAGTGGTGCTAGGCTCGTCAGTGTTGGGTTTGATATTACTACTTTTTTTAGGCCTAGGAAAAATTATAGACAGTAGCTCAGCACCCCAATACGGCGCACAAATGGCGTTATTTTATTTGTTACTACAAAGCGTGATGCTTAGCGCAATGAAATCAGCGATTAAAAATAGTCACCAGCGGTTATTTCAGCGCACTATTGCGCGATCAGTTTGGTTATATTTAGTCGATATTAAATTATTAACTTTAAGTAATGGTTGGCTAATAGCCAGTGTATTAATTGCGCTGGATTTAACACTGTCACAATGGGTTAAAGTACCGCATTTTATTGTATTTATGTTGCTGCAGTTTAGCTTGGGCGTTTTGTGTTTATATAAACCCAGCGCACTGGTATATGGCTTTTTATTTAGCACGATATTAGTGCTGGTTCCTATTCATATGCAACCGCTCACTTATCATATGAGCTTTGCTTTACTGTTTGCGCTGAGTCTTTTTGTCCCCGTGGTTAATGTTAACGGGCGTATTGCAGTAAGTTCATTATTTGGCTTTTGGTTTTGTTATTTACTAAACCATCGTTGGACACTTGTTTGGCGCGTGTCGCTACTTTTATGTGTATTCATGGCATCAGCTGCGCTAATAAACGAACGTGCTGATTTAGTAGCTATACTTGTGATATTAGCCATGGCTTTTATTGTGCTTTTTAGTAGTTCATTGCAATTTGATTGCGGTAGGGTGTATGAGCAGTATCGATTATTTTTTAAAACATGCGAGCGAGAACGCGCCTTTTATATTAGCCAGTTTTTACCTAGCATATTGCTGTTTTTAGTAGCCACAATAAGTTATAGCGTTATTTTTGGTCACTCTCATAGTGTATTATTTGTCATTGGAAATATGTGGTGTGTATTACAGGTTTACCTTGCACAAAAAAAACCAGCGCATTATGCGCTGGTTTGGATTGCTTTTACAGCTGGGCTGCTTGCTTTACTAAATTAGTTAAGCGGCATCAGCTTCTTTTTTAACGCTATTACGCGCGGCTTTGCCTGCAAGTAAGTCAGCAGGGTCGAAGTCATCAACGTTAATAACATCTAAACGAGATTGCTCAACAGCAGCTAGTTTATCAGCCTCTGCTTGGCTTAAAATGCCTGCTTCAAGTCCCATTTGCGCTACTTTATCAAGCTGGAAGAATGGCAGTTTAAGACCTTTTTCTTTGCATACACGGTCAAATAATGGCTCAACAGCAAGTACGTCTTTAAGCGTTTGTTCTTGACGACCTACAAGGTTAAGCGGCTCATTTGTTAAGTATACATAGCTTGCTAAACGGTTACGCGTTTCGCTAGGTACTTGTAGTAGTTGCGCAAGTTTATGCTCAAGTTGGTCAGTTGGTTTACGAACCGGGCGACCAAACGGGAATAACAATACTTTTAACACGGCGCGTAGTGGAGCCGAAGGCATGTTATTAATTAAATCAGCAAGTGCACGTTGGCAATGATAAAGGTGATCTTGGCAACTCCATTTTACTAGCGCAAAATCTTCTTTTTTACGGCCTTCATCGTTGTAACGCTTAAGCGTTGCAGACACTAAATATAAGTAACTAAGTAAGTCACCTAAACGTGCTGAAATACGTTCTTTACGTTTTAGTGAACCACCAAATACTGCCATGCTAATGTCTGACATAAGAGCAAGTGATGCACTAAAGCGTGAAGCTATACGGTAAAACTCAGCGGTTTCGTCGTTGTATGGCACACTTGTAAAACGAGCACCGGTAAGTGCAAGCCACTTAGTACGTACCAGGTTCGACATGGTAAAACCAATATGACCCATTAACGCTTTATCAAATACATTAAGCGCTTCTTCGCGGTCTTCAATTTCGCACGCACCAAGCTCGGTAAGTACAAATGGATGACAGCGAATTGCACCTTGACCATAAATAATCATATTACGGGTCAAGATGTTTGCACCTTCAACGGTAATGGCAATAGGTGCACCTTGATAGCCACGACCTAAATAGTTATTTGGCCCAAGCATGATGCCCTTACCGCCAAGTACATCCATTGCATGAATAGTTGCATCACGCATTTGCTCTGTCAGGTGGTATTTAATAATGGCAGAAACAACCGATGGCTTTTCGCCTAAATCAACAGCACCCGTAGACATACTAACCGCAGCATCAGAGCTGTAAGCGTAACCAGCAAGTTTTGCTAGTGACTCTTCAACACCTTCCATTTTACCAATAGGTAAACGGAACTGACGACGAATACGGCTATACGCACCCGTTGCAACGGCAATCATTTTAATGCCACCGGCAGAGTTTGACGGCAATGTAATTGCACGACCAACCGATAAACACTCAACCAGCATGCGCCAGCCTTGACCAGCCATATCTGGACCACCAATAATATAATCAAGTGGTACGAAAATATCTTTACCGCGAGTAGGACCATTTTGAAATGGTACGTTTAGCGGGAAATGTCGACGACCAATTTCAACTCCAGGAGTGTCCGTTGGAATAAGTGCACAGGTAATGCCTGGCTCTTTATTGTCGCCAATTAGGCCATCTGGATCTTGTAACTTAAACGCAAGACCAAGTACGGTAGCCACTGGGGCAAGTGTAATGTAACGCTTATTCCACGTTAAACTAACACCCACAACCTCTTCACCATTCCATTGCCCTTTACATACCACACCGTAGTCTGGAATTGAGCTTGCATCAGAACCCGCTTCTGGCGACGTTAACGCAAAACATGGAATTTCTTGACCGCTCGCTAGGCGCGGTAAGTAATGATCTTTTTGCTCTTTTGTACCATAGTGCTGTAATAATTCACCTGGGCCTAAAGAGTTCGGTACACCAACAATTGACGAAAGTAATGTTGATTTACTTGTCAGTTTTTGAAGTACACAAGACTGTGCAAATGCAGAAAACTCTAAACCGCCGTATTCTTTTTTAATGATCATGGCAAAGAATTTATTATCTTTTAGATATTGCCATACATCTTGAGGAAGGTCGGTTAACTCGTGCGTTGCTTCCCAATCGTCCAACATGCTACAAACTACTTCAACAGGGCCATCAACAAAGGCTTGCTCTTCAATAGTAAGTTTAGGAACTGGGTATTGGTGAAGTTTTTTCCAATCTGGGTTACCGCAAAATAAGTCAGCTTCCCACCACGTCGTACCGGCATCAATAGCTGATTTTTCAGTATCAGACATGCTTGGCGTTACTTTTTTAAACGTAGCAAAAATAGGCTTGATGATATATTGCTGACGAAGGCCAGTAACAGAAAGAGGAACCGCGATGATCAAAAAGATCAACCAGCTAATTAAACCAAAAGCACCCGCAAAGGTACCAATTAATAAAGTTATAGCCGAAACACCAAGTGCTGTGTTCCAACTTGCTCTGTGGTAAACCGCTGTGCAAAGCAGCGCGATTAATACCAGTGTAAATATGAGTGTCATTTTTATTCCTTAATAGAGGTCAGACCACCTCACTTAGAGTAGCGCTAGTAACAGTAATTTTCAAGTACATAACGATGTTAAATTGTAGTAGATAGTAACTTAAATATTATATTTAATTACCCGGCAGAGGAGGGCTTAATTACTATAGTATAGTCAAAGCGTTAGCCGTAAGTAGTGTTAACGTAAAAATAAATAAATCTAATAGCAAAATGACACTTTTTAAGTAAGTATAGTTGTTATAGCGGGCTGCAAATTAGTGTACGCTTAATACACAACTATAACGCCATTTATTTTAATGTATGGTTTTTAAGGGTTATTTTATTAATGTGTGAATTACTTGGCATGTCAGCCAATGTGCCTACCGATATTTGTTTTAGTTTTTCAGGCCTTTTAGAGCGTGGCGGGAACACGGGACCACATAAAGATGGTTGGGGTATTACATTTTACGAAGGTAAAGGCTGTAGAACCTTTAAAGATCCGCAGCCGAGCTATCAATCTGAAATTGCAAAGTTCGTCAAAGCATACCCCATTAAAAGTGTCTCGGTTATTAGCCATATTCGCCAAGGTAACCGCGGGAGAGTATGCCTTGAAAATACTCATCCTTTTACGCGAGAGTTATGGGGGCGCGAGCTTACTTACGCTCATAACGGGCAGCTATCTAATTATCATGATTTAAAACCGCAGTACTATCGTCCAGTAGGTAACACCGATAGCGAACTCGCTTTTTGTTGGTTACTTGATAAAATTCGTGAAAAATACCCAAAGCGTCCAAGTAATATGGCGTCGGTTTTTAGATACGCCGCGAAGCTTTCGCATACGTTACGTGAAAAAGGGGTGTTTAATATGTTATTGACCGACGGGGTGTTTGTTTTAGCGTATTGCACTAATAACTTACATTACATAACGCGCCGTGCGCCATTTGGTAAAGCAACGTTGATTGATGCCGACATGGTGGTTGATTTTCAACAAGAGACAACTCCAAACGATGTGGTAACAGTTATAGCTACAAGGCCGCTTACAAACGATGAACGCTGGAAAAAAATGGAGCCGGGGGAATTTGCTTTGTTTAAAATGGGTGAGCTAATTTAGCCCACCTATTTTAAATATCAGGACCTGTTTATCTTTCGAGGTTAAATTTGCAGCAGACTGTTTGGTATTTAGGCAAGGCAGAGCCTATGTAGTGTGGTTATTCCCCATAAATAGGCGATAACGTTGCATAAATGCCAAACATGCGCTGTCCGAAGGGTTCTGCCTAGGGGCTATCTACTCTTTGTTGCTCGGTTTTTACTTAGCCCACTAGGTTACAAACCTCGCGCCGCGATTAAATAGCCCCTAGGTTGAACAAATTTTAATCCTGAAAGGTCAACAGGTCCTTTGGTTTAATTAAATTTAGTTAGCTTCTTGAGGTTGTTGTGCTGTTGCAGGCGCAATAGCTGTTGGTGCAGTAACAGTAAATGAATTCATTTGAACTTCAAACTGCTCCATACCTTTTTCGCCTTTCCACATACGTACCAGCATGTAATCCATTTCTGGTGCAAACCACGCAATTGCTTGGCGTTTATCATTATCGTATAAACGTTTTACTTTAATGGCTTCTACATTACCGATAGGTAGGGAGATCATCTCTTTTTCTACAACTTCAAAGTTGTAGTCGCGGCGGTTACCTTTTTTGTCTATGAGCGGGAATGAAAAACTTGTTTCGCCTTTTTTCAATCCTTCGCGCACTTGCACTTGGTATGAAATAGCATCCTGAAATTCATCAGTCCATTCGCATTTAAGTGGGTATTCGCTGACGCTACTAGTCACTACTTTATTTGTCGTATCAAAATCAATTTTATAATCTTTATCTGGGCCTGTACCGGTGCGGATCATATTGTAATGATGCGGGGTAACCTTGCCATCTTTAAAGGTAAACTGTGATGTTTCTTCACGAGAATCAGAGAAAATCATCCACTCAATATTGCTGTGGTATGTTAGTTCATAAGTATCGTCGCCCATTTTTTTGAGCTCACGAACAGCCTCACCATGATTTTTACCTTTGCGTAAAATATCGTAGTTAGCTTGATATTGGGTCAATTCGCCTGCAATTAGGCTAGTTGGAAGTAAAGCGCCCGCACATAGCAACAGGGCACTTATTTTTTTATTGTGAGTAGTGCGCGCCGTGTGCAGGAAGTTGTTTTTTGTCAAGAACTGCATAATCTGCTTCCATAGTAAGTCTGTGTTCACTGAACCACTTGACCACCAAAGGATAAATTATATGCTCTTGCTCATGCACGCGTTTTGCTAATGTGTCTGCTGTATCATCCTTGAGTACAGGTATTTGCGCCTGAAGAATAACGGGACCGCCGTCTAATTCTTCAGTAACAAAGTGAACACTTACGCCATGAACATCGTCTTTTGCATCAATTGCTCTTTGGTGGGTATTCAGCCCCTGATACTTAGGCAACAAAGATGGATGAATGTTCAACATTTTTCCAACATATTTTTGCACTAAGCCAGGAGTAAGAATACGCATAAACCCAGCTAATACAACTAGATTTGGCATAAAAGAGTCGATAACGTTCATTAATTGCGCATCGTACGCTTCGCGCGAGTCAAAATCTTTATGACTGAGCACTTTTGTAGCAATACCAGCTTGTTTTGCACGCTCTAGGCCATAAGCGTCTGCTTTATTACTAATAACAGCCGCTATATGTCCGTTTATCTCGCCACGTTCGCAGGCATCTATGATGGCTTGTAAATTAGAGCCACTACCTGAGATTAAAACTACCAGACGAGTCGGTGCCATTACTTAGCACCACCTACAATTTCAACTTGCTCTTCGCCAACTGCTGCATCTTGAATTTCACCAAGGTGCCATGCATTTTCGCCCAAGTCTTTTAGCATTGTTAAGCTTTGCTCAAGTTTGTCTGCAGGGACTACTAAAACCATGCCTACACCACAGTTAAATGTACGGTACATTTCGTGTGTAGTAATATTGCCGTTTTCTTGTAACCAATTAAAAATTGGTGGCCACTGCCAGCTATCACCTTTAACTACAGCTTTTGCTGAAGCGGGTAATACACGTGGAATGTTTTCCCAAAAACCGCCGCCAGTAATATGCGAAAGCGCATGTACGTCAACGTTTTTGAATAACTCGAGTAAAGGTTTTACGTAAATACGCGTAGGCTCAAGTAAAGTTTCGCCTAAAGTTTTACCTTCAAAGTCAGCGCTGGTATCAGCTTTTGACACTTCAAGTACTTTACGAATTAAAGAGAAGCCATTTGAATGAGGGCCGCTTGAAGCAAGTGCAATAAGCTGATCGCCTGCGGCTACTTTTGTGCCATCAATAATTTTTGATTTTTCTACAACGCCTGTACAAAAGCCTGCCATGTCGTAGTCTTCACCATCATACATACCTGGCATTTCAGCTGTTTCGCCACCAATTAGGGCACAACCTGAAATTTCACAACCTTTGCCAATACCTGTCACTACGTCAGCTGCTGTGTCTACATCTAGTTTACCAGTTGCATAGTAATCTAGAAAAAACAGGGGTTCAGCACCTTGAACAATTAAGTCGTTTACACACATTGCAACTAAATCAATACCAACCGTATCGTGTTTTTTAAGTCGATTGCTAAACGTAGTTTAGTACCAACGCCATCTGTGCCTGCAACTAATACTGGTTGCTTGTAGCCTTCAGGAATTTCGCAAAGTGCGCCAAAACCACCAATTCCGCCCATTACTTCAGGACGACGAGTTTTTTTAACTACGCCTTTAATACGCTCAACAAGTGCATTACCAGCGTCGATATCTACGCCCGCGTCTTTATAGCTTAGAGACTGTTTTTGTTCGCTCACAGGTTTTCCTCAAAATAGTTGTTTTGGGTTACTTAGAAACGCGCGTATTTTACAACAATTGCAAGGTCGCGGCCAGCGTAAATGTAGTTTTGAAATAATTAACAAGGACACTTGTCCGCTGTCTGTTGTTTAAATAAACAAAAAAACGCCCGTAGGCGTTTTTTAAGTATTAAAGGCATTAAATTAACCGCTATGCTTTTGCGGTTAATATAGCTCTAAGTGGAGCAGGGTAGCCTTCAATTGTTTTACTTGTATCGTTTGGATCTAAAAAGTCGATTAACGATTCGTTTTCCATCCAATCGGTTTTGCGTTGTTCTTCAAGCGTGGTAATAGCGCAATCTTTTATTTGCACATCTTTAAAGCCAACGCGTTCCATCCACAGTTTTAATGCTGCAGTACTTGGTATAAACCACACGTTGCGCATTTTAGCGTAGCGATCAGTAGGGACTAGTACTGTATTTTCATCGCCTTCAATTACTAGGGTTTCCAGTACGAGTTCGCCGCCTGGACGAAGCTGCGCTTTTAACTGCGCTAAAAAGTCGATAGGTGAGCGACGATGATAAAGTACGCCCATCGAAAAAACCGTATCAAACGCTTTAAGCTCGGGTAATGCTTCCACGCCTAGTGGCAGTAAATGCACGTTTTCGTCTGGGTTGTAGTGTTTAATTGCCTGAAACTGACATAAAAATAAATCAGACGGATCAATACCCACTACAAATTCTGCACCTTCACCGCGCATACGCCATAAATGATAACCAGAGCCACAACCAATATCTAAAACAGTGCGGCCTTTTAATGGCTCAATATGAGGCAGCAGGCGGTCCCACTTCCAATCACTGCGCCACTCTGTGTCTATTTCAATACCGTGCACACTAAATGGGCCTTTGCGCCATGGCATCATGCGTTTTAATAAATGCATGGCTTGCTTTTGCTCGCCATCACTCATCTCCCCTGGCGCGCCAATTTCTACCTTAGTAGAAATATCAACATGGCTTGTTGAAACCTCAGGCAAGTTTTTAAGTACTTTTTGCCATTTAGGTAAATCGCCATGGCTAGCCTCGTTCTGCCAATGTTTTAGTTGTGCAGGCAGTGTTTCTAGCCAGTGACTAAGTGGGCTTTGTGCAATAGATGCGTAAAATTGGTTAAACCATTGAGACATGGATGACTCTCTTTATTTAATTGCTACCATTGAGCAAAAATTAAAACATTGATACCACACTTGAGTTTGGCTAAAACCAATATCTTGTAAGCGAGTAAAGTGAGCGCTTAGTGTATCTGGGCGCATAACGTTTTCGATGGCGGTACGCTTTTGGCTTATTTCAAGCTCAGAGTAACCATTGTGTCGTTTAAAGTCGTGGTGCAAATCAATCAATAAATTGTCGCATTGCTCGTTTTGCGCTTTAATTTTTTCGCTTAGGAGCAATACGCCGCCAGGTTTTAAATTAGCGTATATTTTTTCAAGCACGGCTTGGCGCTGCGCGTGTGGAATAAACTGCAACGTAAAGTTCATTGCCACTACTGAGGCGTTTTGAATCTCAAGCTCGTTAATATCGCCCAAAGTAACAGTAACAGGCACATCTGATTTAAAACCTTGTAAATGTACCTTACAACGCTCAACCATAGCTTGAGAGTTATCTACCGCTATTATATGGCAGTTATCGGTGCGAATATTTCGTCGCATGCTGAGTGTTACTGCACCCAGTGAGCAGCCTAAATCATAAAGATTTGAGTTACTTTGCGCGTATTCACCGGCAAGTTTGCCCATTGTACTGACAATAGTTGCGTAGCCAGGCACAGAGCGCTGGATCATATCTGGAAAAACTTCGACTACATTTTGATCAAAGCTAAAGTCTTTTACTTGTTGCTCAGAGGCATAAATACTGTCTTTTATGGTCACGAAGGCAGTCTCTTTGAAAATAATGGTGCTATTTTAACATTTTATACTGGATAGTCAGTGATAAATTCAGTAGCTTGACTAGAATTATGAATAATAAGTACAAAAGAGAAGATTAAATGAGCAAAAGTAAGGTCATCAGTACCGACGATATATTAGCAACCCTTTGTCATTCAGTGACAGGTGTACTCACATCAGCCAGCGGTAATGGTATTAGCTACTCAGCCATGGTGCAAAAAATAACGCGAACATGTATGCGGCCAGATATTGGCTGCTTTGTTTTATTTGACGGCGGTTTCACTGGGCTCGTAATTACCAACTTTACTTCGCAAGCAGCGATGGAAATTTATGGCGACTACATGCGCAACATGGGAATGCCAGAAGATGAAATAGCGCATAGCCATTTATCAGACGATGTATCAAACGTATTAGGCGAGTTAATGAACCAAATTGTTGGCGACTTTACGTCTAAAGTGCGCGAGCAATTACATACTTCAATTACACAAAACCAGCCAAAAATGATGGCAATAAACAAGCAAGTGCAAATATCGGTAGATACCACGATGGATCGCCCACAAGCCCGCCGCGTAACATTTACCACAAGTAAACAAAATATTTTTACTTGGAATTAGCAATGGATAAAACGGAGTTTATTAAATTACATGACTTTGATATTGCAGAAGCAATAGATCCAGACGACATAATTGCGGACGAAGCTAAAAAGAAAGCGGATAAAGAAAAAGCATCTACCGCAGTAGAGCAAGACGATAGCGATGATGATTTTATGGCAGGTTTAGGGCTTTAAGTCTATCTACGTAGGTTGAGTGAAACAAAATCCAACGATTGCTCAGCCATCAATCTTTAGTTGATAGCTGTTAGCAATCAGATTAGTGATTAAAATAAAAGCGCGATTTATATCGCGCTTTTTCGTCATGTTAGTTTAATTTGAATAAGTAAACCTACTCTTTAAACTTATAACCCACACTATAAACCGCTGCTATTGGGTTTAGCCCTGCTTGAATGTCGTTAATCTTTTTTCGTATATTTTTAATATGTGTATCTATGTTGCGATCGGATATGTCGGTTGTGTCGCTGTATACGTTATTAATAATATCTTCGCGGGTAAAAACACGCCCTACGTGGCTTATAAATAATAAAAATATTTTAAACTCGACGGCGGTAAAGCCAATACTTTTGTCGTTTAGGCGTGCTTCGTAATCGTCTTTGTGTAATTGGAAATTATTATGATTGATGATGTTGGTTTTAGGCTGGCTGGTCCTTCTTAGTACGGCTTTTATGCGTGCTATAACTTCTTTGGGGCTGAAGGGTTTGCATATGTAGTCATCGGCGCCGATCTCTAAACCCTGCAAGCGGTCTATTTCCTCACTTTTTGCGGTAAGCATAATAATAGGCAGACTTGAAAAGGCTCTTATTTGCTTACATAGCTCTATGCCATCAACATCTGGCAGCATTAAATCAAGAAGTATTAAATCTACTGCGTTTTGTTTTACAAAACTAACTACACCTTTGCCACTATTAAAGTGCTCAGTTTCGTAATTTTGTTGCTTAGCGTAGGCAATAAGTACCTCGGCAATGTTTTCTTCGTCTTCAACGATAAGTATTTTTTGTGATGCCATTATTTTAACCTAAAAGTGTCAGCGTTATTTTTACCTCTAGCCCACCGAGTGGTGAGTTGTGCAACGATATTTGACCGCCATGTGCCTCTACTATCTGTTTGCAAAGTGCAAGTCCTAAGCCCGAGCCGCCGTGCTCTCGGCTTCGAGATTTTTCAACACGATAAAAACGCTCAAACAATTTTTGTAAGTCGTTTGGTAAAACACTTGGGGCTGAGTCTTGTAAAATAAGCTCAATGTTATTAGGCGTTTTGTTGGCAAGTATTATTACTTGCCCACCTTTATGCGTGTATCTGCAGGTGTTTTCTAACAGGTTTGAAAATAATTGTATAAGGCGTTCTTTATCACCATTTATTATGCATTTACCGGCTTTGGTTAAGCTTTTGCTGTCTACATTTAATTCACGCTCTTTAAAGCGAGCGGTGTAGTTTTCAATTGATTGCTCAAAAATGTTTATTAAATCAATGCGCGCATTGTTATAGGTTAAATTAACGCTATCTGTATGTGCTAGTTGAGCTAGGTCATCAACAATGTGACTTAAATTATCTACTTGGTTTATGAGTAAACTAATGCGCTTTGTATCGGCTGTAAATACGCCATCTTGTACGGCTAGTAAATGCGAGCGTAGTACGGTAAGTGGGGTTCTTAATTCGTGGGATGTGTCTGACACCCATTGAAACCGCATTTGTTGGTTTTGCTCAAGCGTGTGGGCTAAGGCGTTAAAATTGTTGGATAGGGTACCTAGCTCATCTTTACTAGAGGAGGATATTCTGCTGGCAAAATTTCCGTTTGTTAACTCATCGGTGCCAGTTACTATTTGCTTTATTGGTTTTATTAAATGGCGAGATAACACAATAGCCATAATAAATGCGAGCGCAATAACGAGTAATGTGATCATAAAATAGTTATGAAATTGCGCTGCTAAAAAGGCTTTTGCTGGGCTACTTTGCACAAGCTTTGAAGGGACTAAACCTATCCAACCTATAACGTTATTGTTTAATAAAATAGGTTCTATATGTGGGTTGTCGTTTAAATTAGCTCTACCAACAACAACCTTTTTATTTTGATCATATAAACTTATACGCTGCCCAGTTTTAAGGGAACCTGCAGGTAAGTGTACCCACAATAAAGAGGGCGTTGCATTGCTGTTATTTGGTTTGGGTGGGGTGCTTGTGTGTTTATTCGTTTTAGGTTCGCCTGGCTTTTTTTGCGGCTCTACAATAGAGCGCCATAATTGCGTGTTTTGCGTAATGGGTTGCCAACTGTCTAATTCACTATAAAGCTCAATAAGTTGCTGCTTCACCATTGCTACATGCTTTGTTTCTTCTTGTTCAACAAAGTCGTTAAACCCTGACGAAAAGGTCATGTATATAAACACAAACATAAGTCCAACAAGGGCGATATTAGTGATAAAAAAAGCTAAAAAGAATTTATGTATTAATTTCACTGATTGGCAAATAGTAAAAATCATGTGTTAACGTACCAAGCAGTATTGCATATTGATTATGTGCCTACAATTAGCGTATTTAGGGCGTTGCTTACTAAAATCCTTTTTAAGTAAGCTTTTAGGTATGTTGATATTTGGACTAGAACTTTATTTTTGCGGTATCGCCAGCACCCAGTAACTTATATTGTGGTTTTACAAAGCTTGCGTGTACTGCACCTAAACTTTTAGGGAACGATATAGCAAGCTCATTTACTGTTGTAAATGTGTGCTTCGCTTGAAAAACAATTTCTAGGTCGTGCGCTTCGTTGTTGCTGCTGGTGGTAAAAGCGACGCGTTCAAACACGATAACTTGCTGATTTACACGTAAGCTCGTTTTTTGTTTAAGTGCATTTTTTACAAACTCTTCTCGTTGCTCTGCACTTAAGTTTGTAGGCATAAGCTTATCAATATCGCCCATAAGCCATGCTTGCTCGCTTTGCAGCGCTGAAATTAAATGCTCAGCATTAGTTAATACTTTAACCTCAACTTGCCCGTCTCTTAAAATCACTTGGGCTGTTGTGTTTTTTAATACATGGGCGCTCACTTGAGCGCTCATACTTGTTAAAATACACGCTAGCATTAGCCATTTTAATTTTTTAAAAAATACATAATTACTACCTTTTATTGAAGCGGTTGACCTTTTTGTTTATTGAGGTTGCTCAATAGTTGCTTTACAAATAAGGGTGTTGTCGGTTTCTAAGTCTTCGCCCCATATGAATTTTGCGTTTTCATCCCAGTTAATATCGTCGTAACCGTCTTTTGGTCCTACATCGGCAAAGTTGTGCTCTACTGCATTAGCCCAATTAGTATCGTCAAAGTTACTTTGCAGCCAGTTAGTTGGTGCTTCTTTTGACATAAACGTACAAACGCCTTCGCCCGCGACAGGGTTTGATTCGCTTTCGCATAATTTGTTGAGCGGCGCTTTGTGAAGTATTTCGCATTTAAAGCTTTTATTGCTTACCGCAACTACTTTATTTGTATCGGTGTCGGTAAGTTGCATAATAAAACCGCCATCACCCATTTGCTGATTTTTAGCACCGATGTATTCAAGTCCAGTGTCGTTTTGCTTAAAGTCTTTAATTATTAAATTAAGCTCAATAGGGTAGTTTGCAGAAAACGTAATACTTTCGGCATTAAATGAGCGCTCTGTGGTTATAGGCACAGAATCTTCGACAAGTAACTGCTCGCCTATGTAGGCTGTAAACCAGTTATCAGCCCATGCTTCTAGCTTTAAGTTATGCTTGCCTGTAATAGCAGGATTTGTATTTTGCTTAGTGACTGTTGGAGTAAGGTGATTTGGTTGCGGGCCTCTACAAAATGTACCTGTTTGAACCTTGCCACCATTACTGATGGTTTTTTGTTTAAAGCTATAGCAGTCTTTTCCCTGTGATGCAGGGCTGTAGGTAGTAAAGTAGTTTTCGCCTTTGTATGAATAGCTCATTGTACGGCTGCCATTTTCAGAGATTGCGTGCGTTAAGTTTTCAACGCCTCCTTGTGGCGGGCGCAGGTCGGCTCTTATACCTTGAGTATCGCCACTCAGTGGTGCCACTCTTGGTAATTTTGCTGTATCTACTTCACCTACTAAGCACTGAATAATATACGGCGGTGTAGCTGATGTTTGGTAGCGATAGCCAAATGTGTCGTCGGCTTGCCCGTTACATACATCAAGGTCACCTTTGGCAATTGCACTGCCGTCTGGGTTTTTACTGCCATACAGCGGGTAACCATCGTAAGCCCAACCAATAATGGCATCGCTTGTTTGGTTTTTCATTGTGTCAATCATACACGTTGGCGATACATGATAATGGTAGTCATCACCCCGTCCTGCGTGTCCGCCACATATATCTAACTGTCCGAGTGCTAACGTGTCGTGTTTTTCATCGTAGCTATTTACGTCCAGTTCACCTTGCGAAGAATAGTCATATATTGGTACGCCATTAACGGCAACACCTACGGCTGCATCAATTGTTGTTATTGTTTTTGCTTTTTTAGGATTTAGCTTTATAGGTGCGCCATAGTCTTTAGCTGGAACGGGTATTTGCTCGTTAGTACCTGTAATACCAGTCATTACGTCATGATCAGGGTAAGTAGATGAGGCAATATAGGCATATTGTTCATCGCACGTAACAGATACGCTTTTATCAAACCCTGCATTACTCACTGATTGTGTAATAGCATCGCAACGAGGTGATTTTACGTTAGCGGTTAAATATGATTTGTCAGGCTTTGGTTGCTCGTTTGGTGTTGGTTTTGAATTCGGTTTTTGCTCGGCGCTACTGGCGCTTCGCGAGTATTTAACCGTCATACTTGCAGTATCGAGCGTAATATCTTTTACAGCAGCGAGTAATGCTGAGCGATCTACTTTTGTATCACTATTAAATGTAACTGGTGCAGATAACGCGTACACAGTATAAGTATAGCTTTTTTCACCTGGGCCTTTAGAGCAAGGCGGCGCGTATTGGTTTAAACCGTTTACGCTATTAGAGCCTACTTCACCGAGGGTTTCGCCCGCTTTAATTTGCGTTTTATCGGCGGCAATATTGTACATGGTCCAATACCAATGCATTCCCTCTGGCGCTTTATGATCCATAATTAATGCATAATATTTGGTTGCGTTAGGTGCACCACTCCAGTTAAGTGGAGAGCTAATACTTTGTCCATCACACGTATAAGTAATAGGCAAATTACCGCCATCACTTACTTTTGAGCTCGTTAGAGTAAAATCATTGAGGTTTAATTGTTTAAGTGATTGGCTGTTTTGCTCGTTGCAGGCACTTAAGGTTACACAGCACAGTGCACTGAGTAAAATGGCATGGATATTTTTCATCATTTAAAAACTCCAAAGATTAAGAGTACATAGAAAGAATTAACTATTAAGAGTGTAGTTCTCAAATGTAGGGCAATTATGTAGTTTTAAACTTTTTTGTTTTTATTAAGGACAAGGCGTTAAGTTGTGAGCTGCTTACGTGGATAAGAGATTGGATATGATCGCTTGGGCATGGAAGGAAATATTAACTTAAGCATGGCGCTGTTTTCACTCAGCTAAATAACGCTAAAATCCTTATTTTAAATAAGGATTTTCTCCCATTGCGACTGCCACACAAAAAATCCGTAAATCTAACTCTAGCTGGCGGTAACTCGGCTCCATATGGCAGCAAAGTTGATAAAAGCCCTTGTTATGGTCTTTTTCTTTAAAGTGGGCGAGTTCGTGTACCACTAACGCTTTTAATAACGGCTCGGGAGCGCGGAGCAAGTCGCTGTTTATGGCTAAATCGTGTTTGCGGGTTTTACCTTGCATACGATACGTATGTGTACCAAGCGCGTTGGTGACCATATCGCCTTGCTTTTTAAACGCCGCACGACCAAACGGTGGTGCGTTTTTTAAATACTGTTTTTTAAGCTCAGTTGCGTAGTTATAAAGTAGTTTATCGCTGGTAATAGTGTGTGCTTGCGGATACTTTTTAAGTAAGTAGTCGCATACTTTATTGTTATTTATAAGGTTTAATACTTGCTCAACAATGTTAGCTGGGTAGCCGGTAAAGTAACGTGCGTATTCACTCATTATTATTTCTCTGTCGTTTTACTTTTAAAAAAGTGCTTGCTGGTGGGCTTCTTTTTCGCCAGTAAATGGGGTTAATGCTTTGTGATTATAACCAAGGTCCTTACAAAACTGCCTTGCTAATAAAGGTGCTTCTCGGTTATCTGCCGTATGAAAAAACACATAAGGCGTTTTTCCTTCATCAAGCCATTGTTTTACTTTGCTTAGCCACGGTTTATAAAAGGGTTTATAGTCGCTTTGTAAATCGGCAATAACAAAGCGCGCCATGGGTTGCGTGCTTGTAGCAATGGCATGTACCGGTAAATGCGGCTTTTTTTGCTGTGCATCTATTAGCGCTTCGGTTGTTGGTTTTACCGCAAATAAGGCGCGAGTATCCATCGATATGCGATTTATGTTGTTTGCCATTAATAACTGATTAAGCGCTATTTCGGCTTCACCCTTTTGAAAAAACGCAGTATGACGTACCTCTACACCGTAATTAACCTCTTTTGGTAACAGGCTAATAAATTGTGCGAGTTTGGGTAAGTCACCAGGGCCAAATGCTTTAGGTAATTGCAGCATGATTTGCCCTGTTTTTTCTAAAATAGGGGAGAACAAGTTAAGCCAATCAGTAAGCTCGGTTTGAACATTAGTTAGGTGCAGCTCGTGGCTAAAGCGACGAGTAAACTTAAACGTAAATTTGAAATCGTCGGGTACGCTGTTTGCCCAGCGCAATACGGTGCTTGGCGATGGGTCAGCGTAAAAGCTGGTATTGCCTTCAACAGAGTTAAAGTGTTGTGCGTATTGGCTAAGCATATCGGCGTTTTTACACTGGCTTGAAAATAAATTGCCTTTCCATGCGTTGCTCGACCACTGAGGGCATCCAATATATAACATATAAATGGCTGATAAATTACTTCGTGGCGCAAGTGTACCAAATACATGCGGTGGTTGCTGCAAATTAACATTACAAAGCTAAACACACGCCCTAGCATCTTGATACTACTTGGGTATAATGCAGGGCTTAATTTGATTATTTTTAGATTGCTAGCTGCTTTATTTGTATTGTGGTGACCTGTTTTTTAAATCACACGCCTTAAAACAAATAAGTTTAGCCGTTTAAGCCTTTTATCTGACAGGAAAACTATGCGCTCTATATATTGCGGACAGCTAAATAAAACTCACGTAGATCAAGAAGTTGAACTATGTGGCTGGATCAACAAACGACGTGACCTTGGTGGACTTATCTTTGTCGATTTACGCGATAGAGAAGGTTTAGTACAAGTTGTATTCGACTCTGACATTGAAGAGTTAATGAGTTCAGCTAACACACTTCGCCAAGAATTTTGTGTTCAGTTAAAAGGTATTGTTCGCGCACGCCCAGACAGCCAAGTAAATAAAGACATGGCAACAGGGGAGATCGAAATTTTAGGTAAAGAGCTTACAATTATTAACCGCTCTGAACCGCTTCCACTTGATTTTAACCAAGTAAACTCAGAAGAGCGTCGTTTAAAATACCGTTACCTAGATTTACGTCGTCTAGAAATGAGTGACCGTATTAAATTACGTGCTAAAGCAAGCAGCTTTGTTCGTCGCTTTTTAGATGAAAACGGCTTTTTAGACATCGAAACACCTGTACTTACTAAAGCAACGCCAGAAGGCGCGCGCGATTACTTAGTGCCAAGCCGCGTTCATAAAGGTAGTTTTTACGCATTACCACAGTCTCCACAGTTGTTTAAGCAATTGTTGATGATGTCGGGTTTTGACCGTTACTACCAAATTGTTAAATGTTTCCGTGATGAAGATTTACGCGCCGATCGCCAACCAGAATTTACCCAAATTGATATAGAAACCTCGTTCATGAGCTCTGATCAAGTACGTGGTATGACTGAAAAAATGATCCGCGAGATGTGGCAAACATTGTTAAACGTTGATTTAGGCGATTTTCCAATCATGCCTTATAGCGAGGCAATGAGCCTTTACGGTTCTGATAAGCCAGATTTACGTAACCCAATGAAATTGGTCGATGTTGCAGATTTAGTTAAAGACGTAGAGTTTAATGTTTTCTCTGGTCCGGCTAACGATGAAAAAGGTCGTGTTGCTGTATTAACTGTACCGGGTGGCGCTAAGCTTTCTCGTAAACAACTTGACGATTACACTAAGTTTATTGGTATTTACGGCGCTAAAGGTATGGCGTGGATGAAAGTAAACGACCACACTGCAGGCGCTGAGGGTGTTCAATCACCAGTGGCTAAGTTTTTAAGCGAAGACGTAATCACTAAATTACTTGAGCGTACTAATGCTCAGTCTGGCGATATCATTTTATTTGGTGCCGATAAGCGCAACACAGTAAACGAAGCAATGGGCGCACTGCGCGTTAAGATTGGTGTTGATTTAGAAATCACTAACCTTAATAGCTGGGCACCACTTTGGGTTGTAGACTTCCCAATGTTTGAAGAAGATGACGAAGGCACATTACATGCTGTACATCATCCATTCACTGCACCAAAAGACATTAACGCCAGTGAGCTTGAAGCAAACCCAGCAGCTGCTATCTCAGATGCCTACGATATGGTATTAAACGGCTACGAAGTGGGTGGTGGTTCGGTACGTATTCATAATGCAGATATGCAAGAAACTGCATTTAGAATTTTAGGTATTAACGAGCAAGAGCAACAAGACAAGTTTGGCTTTTTACTTGATGCACTTAAATACGGCACACCACCACATGCTGGTTTAGCATTTGGCCTTGACCGTTTAGCAATGCTTTTATGTGGTACCGATAACATTCGTGACGTTATTGCTTTCCCTAAAACAACACAAGCGTCGTGTTTATTAACCAACGCGCCAAGCAAACCTAACCTTGATTCGTTAGCTGAGCTTGCAATTAGTGTTGTAGAAAAAGCGATACCTAACGAAGAGTAATATTTGTTTAGCTTTTTTGAGCTAAATTTAAAAACCCTTAAGTTATATGCTTAAGGGTTTTTTTATGGTTAAATTTGTAGCAGAGTGTATTTTAACCAAACTGATGAAAAAGGAATTATTATGTCGATCAATGCAACCTTATTTGGTGAATTTTTAGCTTTTCTTATTGTGCTGTGTATCCCTGTTTTTGCTGTAATTAGCTACAAAATAGGTAAGCGTAAAAGTACTATGCCGGGTGCTTTAGCTTTTGTGGGTGGCTGTTTAGCGCTATTTCCACTATTTGGTTTGATTTTTATCGCTGTGCTTGCGCTCAAAAAAGATTTACCTAAAAATAATGGCTACGCTGGTTAAATTAATAGGTGAATTGTGTTGTTAAGTAATAATAACCAGTATTTTGATCAGCAATTTAATGCTTTACACTGTACACATCAGTTAATTGAAAGCTCTGAGTTTGAAGCGTGTACTTTTATCGATTGCGACTTTTCAGGCGGGCAGTTTAAACATTGTCGATTTATAGAATGCAGTTTTAAAAACTGTAATTTATCGTCACTTAAATGGAACTACAGTTCACTTGAAAATGTAAGTTTTAGCCACTGTAAATTAAATAGTCTGCAATGGACTGACGTAGATTGGCCAGCGCTTAGTATTAACGCACCGGTGAGTTTTAATTATTGCGAGCTCAGTAATAGTTCTTTTTTTGAATTAACCCTCAAAGCCCTCAAACTAACACACTGCTTTGCCAAAAATGTTGATTTTAGACATGCAGATTTAAGCGGTAGTGAATTTACAGGAACAGATTTTCGCGATAGTGAGTTTTTCCAAACTAACTTAACAAAATGTGATTTTGTAGGTGCTACAGCGTTTCATATAGATTTGAATAATAATACTTTAGCGAATGCTAAGTTTGATCGCTTCGAAGCACTTAATTTGCTTACCAGCCTTAATATAGAACTATGTGATTAATTTAGTTTAATATGATTACATATCTAGAAGCGACAGCTTGGCTGGGCTTCTAGATACTGCGTGACTGCGTAATTAACGGCTAGGGCCATTTTTATTACGTGCACTGGCAAGTTGTCTTGCTATTTCTAATAACGCTGGTGAAATATCTTCAGCGCCATCTTTAATTAGTTTTGTAACGTCACCTGATGAAAACAAACCGTCACGTGGTGATTTAATACCTAACTCACGAACAAAATCCTTCGTTTTACCTGTGCTGCCTGTTTCAATAAACTTAAAAATAATACGTTCATTGTTGTTTTTAGCAGGGGTTTTTAGTGTTTCGATTTCGTCATGTATTGCCGTTAGTTTGTCTTCTAAAATTTCTATACGTTCTTGAATGCTATTGTATGATTTCATTTATTGGATCTTTTACTAAATATATTTAAACAATGGCGACTATTATCGCATAGTTTGACAATAGAGAATGCAAACCTATAAAGTAAAATTATTTTTAATTAAAAACAATAATTTATATAAGTTTAAATATGCAAAAAACACTTAAAAAGCTTTTTATATTAAGCGCACTAGCTCTAAGTACATCAGTTATAAGCACATCAGTAATAGGCGCAACAAGCTATGCAAACGATGGCGTTATAACTGATGAAAGCCGTAATCGCACTATTCCTATCAATATCACACTACCAAGTAACAATGCTAAGTGCACTGAACAAGTAAAATGCCCTGTAGCGTTTATTAACGCAGGTTACGGGATTAGCCATAACGGGTATACGTTTGCCAGTAATGCGTTTAGTCAGCGCGGATATTTAACAATAGCCGTTGCACATGAACTAAAAACCGACCCTGACCTTAATCGTGAGCAACCTTACTTAACCACTCGCATGGAAAACTGGCACCGTGGCGTAGTGACGCTTAAGTTTTTAGTTAATGAGCTATCGAGTAAATACCCAGCGTATGATTTTACAAAGCTCGCCTTATTTGGGCACTCAAACGGCGGTGATATTTCAGCGTTATATGGCTCTATTTACCCCAATGAAGTAAGCCAAATTATTACGCTCGATCATCGCCGCATGTTGATCCCGCGCAATAAAAACATTCGCGTACTTACTCTACGCGGTAGTGATTACCCAGCTGATGCGAATGTGCTGTTAAACGATTCAGAGCTCGATAGGTTTCCTGTTACACAAACACTAATAGAAAAATCGCGTCATAACGATATGTACGATGGCGGACAAAAATGGCTGGTGGATAGAATGAGTAAAGAAGTAGGGGGATTTTTAGATAGTAAAAATTAGGTTTATAAAAGTTTAATCATAGCGCAGTGTTACCTGCGCTATATTAATTTTACGGCAGTTATTCTACCAGTTCACTAACAATAACAGGGTTATTATGTAGTGTTTTATGCACTGGGCATTTGTCGGCTATTTCGAGTAAACGCTGACGCTCTGGCTCAGTTAAGTCGCCACGTAAGGTGATTTTACGGGTAATGGCTTCAAGGTTACCTGTTTGCTCACAATCGTCGCAATCTTTGTTGTAATCGCGAGTGTGATCAAGCTCTACTTTTACATGCTCCAGTGGTAAGTTTTTACGTGTAGCGTACATACGCAGTGTCATGGCCGTACAGGCACCAAGCCCCGCTAATAAGTGATGATAAGGATCAGGACCTAAGTTTTTACCGCCTACTTTTATTGGCTCATCTGCAAGCCAAGTATGATCTTTTGTACTTACGTGCTGAGTAAATACATGGTCTTTTTCTTCAACGAGTACATTGCCACCCGTTAAACTTGCCGTGTATTTAGTTTTGTCGTACTTAACATAACGGTTTGCCCACGTTGCAATTATTTGTGCAGCGTAGTCGGCATCGTTTTTATTTGTTAAAAGATGATCGGCGTTATCTAGACTAATAAAGCTTTTAGGGTGTTTAGCTGATGCATAAATTTTTTCAGCTTCACTAATATTTACCGTCGCATCAATAGGGGAGTGCATTACTAATAATGCGCGCTTAAGTTTACTAATATGGCTTTTATCGTACTTGGCTATATCGTCAATAAATTGCTTTTTAATAGTAAATTCACGACCGGCTAGGTTTACTTTTGCTTCACCTGCTGCGTTAATTTCATCAAGGTGTGCTTTAAAATTATGCGCTACGTGCTGCGCATCTGACGGTGCACCAATGGTTGTAATAGCCGATACTTCAGGAATATGCTCCGCAGCAGCAAGAACGGCTGCCCCGCCTAAACTGTGGCCAATGAGTAGTTGTGGCGCCGCAAAATGCTCACGTAAATGATTAGCCGCAGATACTAAATCTTGAATGTTTGATGAAAAGTTACTGTTAGCAAAATCGCCATCACTATTACCTAAACCGGTAAAGTCGAAACGTAGTACCGCGATACCTTGTTGTGTTAAAGCTCGGCTAATACGTGTGGCTGCTGCAATGTCTTTACCGCAGGTAAAGCAGTGTGCAAATAGCGCGTAAAACTTAACGTCACCAGAGGGAAGTTCAAGTTGGCCGGCAAGTTCTAAATCGCCGCTTTTAAAAGATACTTTTTGTCGCATGGGGAACCTTATTTACACAAATAAAATACATTAGGGCGTGTTGACCGTTGTAGATTGAAATTTGTTCAATCTAGGGGCGATTTAATCGCGGCGCGAGGTTTGTAACCTAGTGGGCTAAGTAAAAACCGAGCAAAGCTTCCGCGTCCTGCTCACGCCCCTTACCTACATCCATGTAGGCAACAAAGAGTTAATCGTCCCTAGAAAGAACCCAAAGGGTAGCGCATGTTTGGCATTTATGCTGCGTTATCGCCTATTTATGGGGAACAACCACACATCATAGGCTCTGCCTTGCTTAAACACCAAACAGTCTGCTGCAAATTCACCCACCAAAGGTCAGCACGCCCTAGTAGACCAGATATAAGTACTAAACCTTGCAAATTCAACGTTTTTTTATAAGTTGATCTTGATCAAGCCAAGTGGCGGTGACTATGCTTTGCGGACATATGTCCTTATATTTTTGAGGTCATTTGTCTATCCTCGCATAGCGCTATAATGAAGGCTTTGCTACTTTATATAAGTAATTTAGCACTATTAAAAGCAACTCACTTCACACAACCTATTCACTGGAACGTACAATGCAATTACCTACTGTTGATTATAAAGCTCCCGATGCGGCTGCACAATTTGTTGAATCGTTAAGAAATACTGGATTTGGCGTTTTAAAAAACCACCCAATCCCACAGTCTTTAGTTGAGTCTATTTACAAAAATTGGCAAGACTTTTTTAACTCAGAGCAAAAGCACGATTTTTTATTCTCTAAAGAAACTCAAGACGGTTACTTTCCGCCTTCAGTATCAGAAGTGGCGAAAGGCTTTACAATAAAAGACATTAAAGAGTACTTTCATGTTTACCCTAAAGGTCGCGTTCCTGCCCAGCTTGAAGCTGATGTACGTGAATACTACCGTTTAGCAAGTGAATTTGCTGGCACATTATTAAGCTGGGTTCAGGCTGAAGCACCAGCTGATGTGCGTGCTAAGTTTTCGATTGATTTAAAAGACATGATTGCCGATTCTGAGCAAACATTGTTACGTATCCTACATTACCCACCAATGACGGGTGATGAAGAGCCTGGTGCTATTCGCGCAGCAGCCCATGGCGATATTAATTTATTGACTGTATTACCAGCTTCTAATGAGCCTGGTTTACAAGTTCAAAAAACAGATGGCGGTTGGTTAGACGTGCCATGTGATTTTGGCAGCTTAATTATTAATATCGGCGACATGCTACAAGAAGCGTCGGGCGGGTATTTCCCATCGACAATTCACCGTGTAATTAACCCAACGGGTAAAGCATCTACTAAATCGCGTATTTCACTACCGTTATTTTTACACCCGCATCCAGATGTTGTGCTTTCAGAGCGCTACACGGCAGATAGCTACTTGCAAGAACGTTTGCGTGAGTTAGGTGTTAAGTAACTCTAATACTTAGAGTAATTAAGTATAAACAAAAAACGGCTTATGGCCGTTTTTTGCATTTTTAAGCAACTTGATCACAGGTTTAATTTTAATAAACTATGCTCAATTGCCTGCAACGTAAATAATGGCATGCATTCTTAGCTACTACAGGTATAATGCGCGCAACTGGCTAATGTAGCCTTATTTAAAAGAGAGTTTATATGAGTTTTGAAGGTTTAGGTTTATCACAGTCTTTGGTTAATGCGGTTTTAGAAAAGGGCTATGAAACGCCAACGCCGATTCAGGCTCAAGCAATTCCTGCAATTATTGAACGCCGTGATGTTATGGCAGCAGCGCAAACAGGTACAGGTAAAACAGCGGGTTTTACATTACCACTTATTGAGCGTTTGTCGTCAGGCCCTAAAGCTAAAAGTAACCACGTACGTGCACTTATTTTAACGCCTACACGTGAACTTGCTTTACAAGTAAGTGAAAACGTTGAAGAGTACGCTAAGCATTCGGATGTGAGCTCGTTTGTAGTTTACGGTGGCGTTAAAATTAACCCACAAATGCAGCGTCTTCGTAAAGGTGTTGATATTTTAGTAGCAACGCCGGGTCGTTTAATCGACTTACATAATCAAAATGCAGTTAAATTTGATAGCGTTGAAGTGCTTGTACTCGATGAAGCTGACCGCATGTTAGACATGGGCTTTATTCACGACATTAAACGCTTAATTGCTAAAATGCCTGCTAAACGTCAAAACTTGATGTTTTCGGCTACATTTTCAGATGAAATTCGTGCACTAGCAAAAGGGTTAATTAATGACCCAGTTGAAATTTCAGTTGCTGCAAAAAATACTACAGCGAAAAGTGTTACTCAGTGCGTTTACGCGGTAGATAAAACACGTAAAACAGCATTGCTAAGCCACTTGATTCGCACTAACGATTGGCAACAAGTATTAGTGTTTAGCCGTACAAAGCACGGTGCTAACCGCTTAGTTAAACAACTAGAGCGCGATGACATTGTAGGCGCGGCTATTCATGGTAATAAATCACAAGGCGCCCGCGTTAAAGCGCTTGATGGTTTTAAAAGTGGTGAAGTACGCGTACTAGTAGCAACAGACATTGTTGCACGTGGTTTGGACATTGTTGAATTACCGCATGTTGTTAACTACGACTTACCAAACGTATATGAAGATTATGTTCATCGTATTGGCCGTACAGGCCGTGCTGGTGCATCGGGTCATGCGATTTCGTTTGTAACAACAGAAGATGCTGTTGATTTATACGGTATTGAACGCTTTATTGGTGAGCTTATTCCACGTGCTGAGGAAGACGGTTTTGAGCCTATTAACCCAGTAGCTGAACGCGCATTAGATGCTCGCCCTCTACCGGCTAAAAAGCCTAAGAAAAAGCAGCCTTTTAATAAGCCTAAATCTGATAGCAGCAAGCCTAACAGTAAAAAGCCGAACAATGGTGGTAATGGTACCGGCCCACGCCGTGGTGGTTCTAAAAAGCCAGCTGCTAAAACAGATGACAGCGCGCAAAACCCATGGGCAAAGCGTGAATCTGTGGGCGGTAATGGCCAACGCCGTCGTCGCACAAATAACGATTAATCATTATTAACGATTAATAATTGTATTGGCGTTTAATTAATTTAGAATTTAGTTAAAGGCTGATACAAAAAACGCGCTCTCTTCTTTGAATAAATAGAAGCAGCGCGTTTTTTATTGCCTATAATTTGTCATTAGCTGATTAAATAGTTAATACCTAAACCTACAAATAAAGTCACACTTACGCTAAGTAATGTGCCGAGCATGACGTACTCGGTAAGTTTTTTATCTTTACTTGCACTTAAATCGCCAAACCTAAATACCGACTTTGCCGCAAGTAAAAAGCCAAGCCCTGCAAATTGGTCAAGCAATATAAAGCTCAGCATAAGTACGCGCTCAAGCATGCCAATGCTTTGTCCTGCAAGTGGTAAGCTACCAGTACTTGAAAAGTTACTTGTTAAACGCTCTAACATCATTCTTATAAATACGGCGCTGGGACTTAAAATAATTAAATAACCGCATACCACCCACAGTATTTTGGGATCAGTGAGCATATTATTAATTGCTGCCATAAAGCTGCTGTTATCAGTTAGCCAAATACTGAGCGCAATAATAACGAGTATGTGCGCTATTTGATCAAGTAAAAAAGGCACCACGCCTTTATTAGAATACGATTTAGCTATATCAATAAAGTAATGGCTCAACATAATGCTCGCCGTGGCAATTAAAACACTGCTTAGTTGCTGCCACCCGAATGTGTATTCCCACACGGTAATAATGAGTGCACTTGTTACACCATGCACGAGTACATGAAAATAAAGCTTACTGGCTTTAAAGTGACGGGTATTTCTGTCGTTTACCCAACTCATAGGTTGCCAGTAAAAATCAGCGAGTAAGTGGCCAATAATAAGCGCGACCAGTAAAAGTGAAAACGCCATTATTCACCTCCTTTAATTATATTTTTTATAACGTGTTGTGTGTGCGCAATAAAGCGCTCTATAAGTTGGTAGTGCGCTAAATTTAGTAGTTTGGTTACATTTTCGCGACTTGTTTTAAGTTCTTTAGCCAGTGCCGCGTGGCTGTTGTCTGATGATGTTAAATAGACATACAGGGCATTTGCTTGTTTTTGTGTGATTTTAGTGAGCAATACGTCGGCAAAGGCTAAATTAAGATTTAAGCTTTCATCGAGCTGCTGCTCGTTAATATTAAAAACAAAGCGTTGATTGCCTATTTTATCAAGGCCTTGCCCCGAAAGAGTAAAAGCAGAACCGGTTGCTGTTTTTATATCGCTGCGTGGGTTATCTATTTGCCCAAGTGCCAAGCTTTGTCGTAGTTCATAACCTGACGATTTAAGGTGTAAATATACAAGTATGGCATTTTTAAAAAGGAGCTCAGGATTATTAACTTGTAACTGAAAGGCATCGCCTCGGTATATATTCCAAAGGGTTTGCTCACCCGAAATGTTTCGCAAACTTTGCTCTAGTTGGTAAAGCATGGCATCGTATTGCTGCTTAGGGATTGTTTGCGATTTAATAATATCGCCGCTGATCACACCAATCATAAAAATCTCAAAATGGTTACTTTTTAATATGTAACCAATATTGGTTACATAGGGGTATGTAACTAATTTAGGTTACTTAAATATAAATTGCAAGGTACACTTATTTTAATTGCTATTAATCCTCATTAGGACACTAAATGACTTTACAAAACGAGCAGCAAAGCACAAAACCACGAGTTGGTATTTTTGTTGATGTGCAAAATATTTATTACACGTGCCGCGAGAGTTACGGGAAAAACTTTGACTACAATGCGTTTTGGCGAACGATGGAGGCGCAATACAATATTGAGTGTGCTTTTGCGTATGCTATTTATCGAGGAGATGAAAAGCAAAATCAGTTTCAAAATATTTTGCGTGCAATTGGTTTTGACGTAAAGCTAAAGCCATTTATTCAACGCCGTGATGGAAGTGCCAAAGGCGACTGGGATGTAGGTATAACAATAGACATGTTAGAGCAGGGTAAAAATCTTGATAAGGTTATTTTGCTCTCTGGCGATGGTGACTTTGCTTTGTTACTTGGGCATTTAAAAAAATCAATATAATGTACCGTGCGATGTATACGGTGCTGACAGGTTAACCGCTGAGGTATTAAAACAAAGCGCAGAGCAATTTCATTTAATTGATAATACTTTGCTTCTTTGAGAACAAAAAATAGTTAAAAAAGTGCAAGCTAAGTGCCTGCAACATGAGAGATTTTAATACAAAGCCGTAATAGATGAATTAAGCCTTATATAGGCTTTTTTATTACTGTAATCAATTGGGTTTGCTAAATGATTATGGTAATTTTAAAGCATAACGAGTTACCAAGGACTTACATGCTTCATTACAGCAACATGCCACTAGATAGAGGCTCAAATCTTCGTAAAGACCCATCGTGGCTTAAAGCGCAAATGTCGGCGCAAAGTAAATGGGTTTTAGTTAAAAATAATCAAACCCTATTTATTAAAGATACCCCTAAAGTAAGCTATTTAACGTATCAACAAGTGGCGCATTTAGATTTAACTGATGCTATTTTTGTTGGTTTAAACAATGCTAAACATGGTGTGTTTGCATTGGATGTCTCTGATCTGGATGAAAGCGTACTTACGCCTTTAATAGAGGGCGCTCAGTTTTTTGATATTCGCCAATATGGGCCTCAAGTAACCATTAAATATGCCTCAATAGCCGCCCTTGCGAGAGGGTTATGTTATTGGCATGCCACGCATCGTTTTTGTGGGCGCTGTGGTAGTAAAAACCGTTTAGTGGAAGCAGGGCATTCTCGAGTATGTGAAAACGAAAACTGTAAGCATCCTACATTCCCGCGCACCGATCCTGCGGTAATTATGGTCGTTACTAAAGTCTTTGCTGACGGAGTAGAACGCTGTTTATTAGGTCGCCAAGCTGCGTGGCCTATCGGTATGTATTCGTCGCTTGCTGGATTTGTAGACCCAGGGGAGACACTGGAACAAGCTGTTGCGCGTGAAGTTAAAGAAGAGGCAGGCATAGAGGTTGAAAATGTACGTTATGTTGCATCTCAGCCATGGCCGTTCCCATCGTCAATTATGCTTGGTTTTTTTGCAGAGGCGACATCTGAGCAAATTAACGTAGATAAAGAAGAGCTAGACGATGCAAAATGGTTTAGCCGTGAAGACTTAGAGCAATTTGGTAATTGGCACGAAGAAGGTGAGCATTTAAAGCTGCCTAGAACTGATTCTATCTCTCGTTATTTAATTGAGCATTGGCGCACAAACCCTTAAGGATTAACAATGTCGAGTAAAAGTAATAAAAACACTCAGCTGGTGTCATCAGGGCGCAAGAAAGCGTATACACACGGCGTAGTAAATCCCGTTGTACAGCGTGCATCTACCATTGTATTTGATACCGTAGCAGATTTAAAAGAAGCAGCTAAAACCCGTGGCGATAAAACATTATTTTATGGGCGCCGGGGAACAACAACACACTTTGCGCTACAAGAAGCGATTACAGAACTTGAGGGCGGCGAAGGGTGTGCATTATACCCTTGTGGCGCAGCGGCGATCAGCCAAGTATTTTTATCGTTTTTAAAAACCGGTGATCATATTTTAATGGTTGATAACGTGTACGAACCAACTCGCGATTTTTGCGATAAAATTTTAGTAGGACTGGGCATTACAACAACATACTACCCGCCAACCATTGGCGCAGGTATTAAAGACTACATTCAGCCAAATACCAAAGTATTGTTTTTAGAATCTCCTGGTTCTATTACGATGGAAGTGCAAGATGTGCCCGCTATGGTAAAAGTAGCCAATAAGCACAACGTAATGACCATACTTGATAATACCTACGGCAACGGTTTGCATTATCGTCCGCTAGAGCACGGTGTTGATATTAGTATTCAGGCTGCAACGAAGTATATTGTCGGCCATTCAGACGTGATGATGGGGGTGGCTGTTGCTAATAAAAAGTACTGGCCAACCTTGCGCGAAAACTCATATTTACTAGGGCAATGTACCAGTGCCGATGATGCGTATTTAGCGCTTAGAGGCCTGCGTACAATGGGTGTGCGTTTAAATCAACATGAAAAAGCAGCAATAGAAGTAGCTAAATGGCTTGAACAACATGAGCTTGTTGATCATATTCGCCACCCTGCATTTGAAACCTGCCCAGGGCATGAGTTTTTTAAACGTGATTTTGATGGCAGTAATGGGTTGTTTTCATTTGTGATGAAAACCGGCAATCAAAAAGCGATTGATGCATTTTTAGATAGCCTTGAGCATATCAAAATGGGCTTTTCGTGGGGCGGTTTTGAAAGCTTGGTAACCGCTAATTTAACCATGAAAGGGCTGCGCTCAAATACCGGTTGGGATTTAGGGCCGGTTATTCGCTTGCACATAGGTCTTGAAGATGTAGAAGATTTAATTAGCGATTTAAGCCAAGCACTTGAGGTTTATAAGCAGCATTTATAATTTTTAATGCAATTTATGTTGTTACATTTAAATGTATTGTTACAAAGCTCACCACAGGTGAGCTTTTTTTTGCTGGTAATTCAAGGTGTTTACACTTAGTGTGGATAAATACACAGAAAATAAAAAGTCATTAAGGATAGTCAATGGCAACACCATTACCGATAAACGTAGGGCGATTAACGCAAATAGCGGGATTTGAGCTTGTACGTATGTTTTTAACTAAACGTGGACTTATTGCATTAGCTGCCTTTGCATTAGTGTGGCTAATAATACTGCGCTACCCAATAGGGCAGGCAGTAGGCATTGTAAGTGCGCCCGATTTTGAGCAAATAGCCCGTGATATATCAGGTTCTATTGGTTTAAGTAAATTATTGGATTGGCCTGAGGCCGAATTTGCTATGTACTGGTTAATAGCTCTGTATAGCTTTCCCGTTTTTGGTTTATTTATTTGTAGCGACCAAACGGTAGGCGATAGAGAGCGCGGCACACTAAGGTTTTTATCACTGCGCTCCACTCGCTTTGAAATACTGTTTGGTCGTTTTCTAGGGCAATTAGCGGTATTAGCCTGTTTGGTGGCTATAACGCTTGTGGCTACGCTCGCCGTACTAGGGTTTAGAGATCCAAGTTTACTGGCTGGTGGTTTTGCCCGTGCGCTTTCTATATTTTTAATATTAGTGATTACTCTGTGTCCATTTGTAGCACTTATGACGTTAATAAATACCTTTGCTCGCTCATCGCGTTTATCTATTGTATTGGCAATTTTATATTTTGCAGCAGGCGGTATTATAGTTGGTATATTGCAATGGCAAATACCCGTATTAGGCTTGCTTGATTATTTATTTCCGGGTGTGCAAATAGAGTTATTAGCGGGGCAAAATTTACCATTATTGAGCGCTGTGGCTATTCCCCTTGTGCAAACAGCGGTGCTACTAAGCGTTGCTCAACGTATTTTTGCAAGGAGCTCACTATGAGACCATTAATTACAGCCAGCGGTTTGAGTAAATCGTATGGTGCAAAACTTGCGCTTAATAATGTGGACTTTGAGATTAATAAAGGTGCGCCAGTGGCGCTTGTTGGGCCAAATGGTGCGGGTAAAACCACCTTATTTAGTTTGTTGTGCGGCTATATAGCGCCAAGTAAAGGCAGTCTTGAAATATTAGGGCATAAACCTGGTAGTGCTGCTTTATTTAATAAAGTAAGTGCATTACCGCAAGACGCACAACTTGACCCCCGTTTTAATATAGACAAGCAACTCGCCTTTTATGCAAAGCTACAAGGTATGGGGGCAAAGCAAAGCCAAACTGAGGCGCTACGTGTACTTGATTTGGTAGGCTTAAAAGAGATTGCAAAGCAGCGTGCAGGGGATTTATCGCACGGTATGCGCAAGCGCGTTACGATAGCGCAAGCACTTATTGGCGCGCCACAAATTGTAATGCTTGATGAAGCAACCGCAGGCCTTGATCCTATTCATGCCAGAGAAGTACGTGAGCTGGTATCAGAATTAAGTGAACAGGCTACATTTATTTTAAGCTCTCACGATTTAACAGAGCTTGAGCGACTATGCTCGCAGGTACTTCATTTAGATAAAGGCGTACTGAGCGAGCATCAAACAAAAACTAATAATACCGATAAACACTTTTATACATTAATGCTAAGCGAAGCTTATCAAAATGTTGAGCAACAGCTTCAAGCAATTGCAGGGGTGAGCCGGGTGTATATGAGCCAACATAAAGAATATGTAGTTGAGTATCAGCCAACGAGCGATCCACTTGATATTGCACTACTGAATTTTTGTCATCAACAACACTGGCAGTACAGGCAGTTAGTTAATGGTCACACATTAGAGAATCAAATATTTAAACAGGAGAAAGTATAATGGGTTTACTTAGCGGACTTATGGGTAATGCAAGCGAAGTTGACGATTCTGATTTAGAGAAAATACTCGCCAATACATTAATTGAGGGTGAGCAAGTAGAAAAGGCATATAAAGTAGTACGTGATATGTTTATTTTTACTAATAAGCGCTTAATCTTAATTGATAAGCAAGGTATGACCGGCTCTAAAATGGAAATGGTGAGTATTGCTTACTCTAAAATCACCAAGTTTAGTAAAGAAAGTGCAGGCCATTTTGACTTAGATGCCGAGCTAAAAATATGGGTTGGCTCAGATCCAACACCAATTAGTAAAGAGTTTAAGTCTGGCGATAATATTAATGATGTTTATCGTATTATTAGCCAACACGCGCTTTAATACGGTACATGTTTTAAGTAGTTGTTGACTAGATGTTGCAACTACTTTAATTTTACAATTTACAACACTTTCTTACAATTAACTTAGTAAATACAACTGGTTAGTTAAGTTTTCATTCAGTTCCCTAACGTTAGCATGTGCCTCGACTTTAGCAATACAGCTAGAGCATAAAAAGCAATGTATATAGGGAAGTCTTACAATGAAAAAATTAGCAGTTATTATTTCGAGCATTTTATTATCTAGCACTGCGGCTGCTGCAGACAGCTATAATTCAATTAGTAACCTAAGCTACAAAAATAGCGATAACAACGATACTGTTGCTGTAGATTCTATTTACTACTTATCTCCTAAAAAAACGTTAGGTCCGTACGATCAGTTTGAATACATCAATAAGCAAACTAACGTATATGGTGGCTACGCTGATGACGACTTTGGCGATTTAACATCAGTTGGTGGTGAATACTTCATTAATGAATTTGTTGTTGGCGCATCTTACGAAAACCTAGACCCTGATTCAGGTTCTAACAGTGAGCTTTATAAACTGACGGGTGGTTACTTTTTCAACCCTGATTTACTTGCAAAAGTAACACTAGTTGAAAACAAAGACGGCGATGATTACGCATTGTTTGATTTAGCTTACAACTACATGCTAAACAGCACTGATTACGTAGGTGTTACACTTACATCAGACGACGATTTTGATTACCGTGCAGTTGCTGCTAAATACTTTATTGATTTACAGCAAGGTAACTACCTAACTTTTGAAGGTAAATACGAAAGCATTGATGATGCAGAGAACCAATGGGTAGCAGAAACTAACTACTACTTCTCAAAAGCAACATCTGTATTTGCTAACTACAACAAGCAAGACACTTACAGCTTTGGTGCTCAACACTTTATCAATAAAAATATTGGTGTAAAGGTGGGTTACGAAAACAACGCTGATGATTCTGATAACGATGCGTACTTTGCTAACATGCGTTTTCAGTTTTAATTAAGTCCCGTACTTAGTTAATACAAAAGTAATATTAAAAAGCCCGCTAAATTTAGCGGGCTTTGTTGTTTTTAAACGTTTGAGCTTTTAACTATAAACTTTTACCAGCCATTATTACGGCCTTTATTATGCTCATCTAAATAACTCCTTTAAGTTATAAATAGAGTCGCCAAGAATGGCTAAATTGTTATTAAAGTCATTAAGTGCAGTCGATGATAATAGCTATAAAATAGTAAGTATTGGAGTTGTTTTTGCTAGTAAACAATGATTATTGGAAAAAACAGATAAAAATATGCACTTATACAAACCTATTTATCATTATAAATACAGAAATAATGAATTAAATAGAGTAATTTTTTTGAGAAATTAGAAAAATTTAGTGAGAGGAAATTATATTGATGAGGTTTATCGAATAATTAAGTTGTGTTCAACTTAGCGATAAATTGTACCTTTTTTGTTACTTTTTAAGTTTAAATGATGACAGACTATTGTTACGTAGATTTCTTGAATACTTTTTGTTTACATTTGCGTGTAATTATTTACAGTTTTGGTGGTTTTATTTGATTTTAATTTGGCCATTCATTCAGTTTTTGTTCATTTTTTTGACGTTAGGATGCGCCCCGACTTTGGCTAGACAGCTGAGGCATAAAAAGTAATATTTATAGGGAATTTAAAATGAAAAAATTAGCCGTTATCATTTCGAGCATTTTATTATCAAGCGCTGCAACCACTGCAATAGCTGCAGATACTTACCAATCAATCAGCCATGTAGGATACGTGGATGTAGATGGTAATGACACGGTAACTGTTGACTCAACTTATTATTTTTCTCCAAAAGCGACTTTAGGTCCTTACGATCAATTTGAATACATCAATAAGCAAACAAATGTTTATGGTGCATACAGTGATAATGATTTTGGAGATGTTACTAGCGTTGGCGGTGAGTATTTTGTAGAAGATTTTGTATTAGGTGCACAGTACAATAATTTCGATAGTGATTTTGGCTCAAGCACGGATGTGATTGAACTTTCAGCTGGTTACTTCTTTAACCCAAACCTTGTGTTAAAAGCAACGTTTGTTGATGTAGAAGATGCTGACAATCAGTTCATATTTGATTTGGCATATAACCACCAGTTAAACAGCACTGATTATATTGGCTTTACAGTAACAGCAGATGATGAGTTTGATTACCGTGCAGTAGCAGCTAAGTACTTTGTTGATTTACAGCAAGGTAACTACTTGACTGTTGAAGGTAAATTTGAAGATGTTGATGGCGGTTCAAGTAACTGGGAATTAGCATCTAACTACTATTTCAGCAAAGCAACATCGGTATTTGTTACAGTTAATAAAAATGATGATTACACTCTTGGTGCTCAACACTTTTTCAACAACAATGTTGGTTTAGAAGCAGGTTACGGCAATAACTGGGATGATTCTGATTATGATGCTTACTTTGCAAATTTAAGCTTACAGTTCTAATTTAACTAAAATTAGAATATGAACAAAAAGACCCGCTCATTTGAGCGGGCTTTTTTGTTCAGCGCTATTTACCAGCCGCAGTTGCGGTCTTCGTTTTGTTTATCTAAATATGTTTGTAATGGTGCAAAGTAATCGAGCATTGCTGTTGCATCCATTTGCGGCTTACCTGTTACAGTTTCAAGCGCTTCTTGCCAAGGGCGAGATGAACCCATTTCAAGCATAGCGTTTAGCTTATCCCCTGCTGCTTTTGAATTATAAATAGAGCAGCGATGAATGGCTTTATCGTTACCGGCAATTTCACATAAGCTGCGATGAAACTCAAATTGTAAAATATGCGCTAAAAAGTAACGTGTATAAGGCGTGTTGCCCGGAACGTGGTACTTAGCACCCGGATCAAAGTCGTTTTCGCTACGTGCGATAGGCGCTTGCACCCCTTGGTATTTTTGACGTAGTTCCCATCATACTTTATTGTAATTCTCTGGTGTTACTTCATCTGAAAATACCTGCTAGCGCCACTGATCAACATCAAATGCCATTTTCATTAACAAACCGATATCTTTAGATTCATCAGGCACTTGTTCAAGTAAGCCGATTTCTTTTAAGTAACCTGGTGTAACCGATAAGGCAATGGTGTCACCAATGGCTTCATAAAAACCATCGTTTGCACTTTCTTGATAGAATAAAGGCTGCTTGCTGTATGCGCGTTGATAAAAGTTATGCCCTAATTCATGGTGAATAACTGAAAACTCTTCGCCTGTGCGCAGAACACACATTTTAATGTGTAAATCCACTCTGCACGGCTCGATTCTAAATAAAGTGCACTTAGTTCTTTTTCTGTGTTTGTTATAAATGTATTTGCATCTCTAGGGCGTGTTGATCTTTGGTGGTTGAATTTGCAGCAGTATGTTTGGTTTTTAGGCAAGGTAGAGCTTATGTAGTGTAGTTATTTCCCATAAATAGGCGATAACGCAGCATAAATACCAAACATGCGCTGCCCTTTGAGTTCTTTCTAGGGACGATTGACTCTTTGTTGCTCGGTTTTTACTTAGCCCACTAGGTTACAAACCTCGCGCCATGATTAAATCGCCCCTAGATTGAAGAAATTTCAATCTACAAAGTTTAACACGCCCTAGCTGTTACCGCTTTTTTAGTGTGTGCTGAATCGGTAGTGTCTATTGTTACTTGGCATCGTAGGCTATTAAAGCAAGAGTACCTGCTACCATTAAGGCGCTCATGTTTAGTTTAAATCGAAAGGGGATCATGCTATTCCTTCAATTTTTTGTTATTAAAACGTTGATAGTATAAGTGATGTTTAAAACAATAAAATGAATGCGTTAAGGTTCACGACTCGTCGTGCAATGATTGTATTTAAATTAAGATGGGTCATAATTAAGTTACTATTTTCATTCAATGTGTAAGGAATGTGCGCATGTTAATATTTATAATATTGCTGGTCGTGGTGGTGGTTATTTTTGCGGTTAAAGATATTCGCCTAAAACTTGATTAGTCGTCCTACGTTTAAAATGTTCAAAAAGGTGCTTCCGCCATTATCGCAAACAGAGCGAGAGGCGATGGAAGCAGGTGATGTTTGGTGGGATGGTGAGTTATTTAGTGGTAACCCAGACTGGCAAAAACTGCACCGCTTTCCTAAACCAGAGCTTAGCGATAAAGAAAACGCATTTATGGCTAACCAAGTAGAAACCTTATTGGCGATGCTTGATGATTATCAAATTGTACAAAAAGACAAAGACTTACCAAAAGAAGTGTGGGATTACCTAAAAACAGAAGGTTTTTTTGCGCTGATCATTCCTGAAAAATTTGGCGGTCGTGAGTTCTCAGCAATTGCTAATTCAACGATAGTGTCAAAAATTTCGACTAAAAGCTTAACAGCCGCAGTCACTGTTATGGTGCCTAATAGCTTAGGTCCGGGTGAGTTACTTCTTCACTATGGTACTAAAGAGCAGCAAGATCGTTGGCTGCCAAGTTTAGCTAATGGTACAGATGTTCCTTGTTTTGCATTAACGGGACCAGAGGCGGGCTCTGATGCTGGCAGCATTCCTGATTCAGGCGTTGTGTGTATGGGTGAGCACAATGGCGAGCAAGTAATGGGCCTGCGTTTAAATTGGTCAAAACGTTACATTACGCTTGCACCAGTGGCTACTGTACTCGGCTTAGCATTTAAAATGTATGATCCAGACGCTTTATTAGGTGATAAAAAAGAGCTAGGCATTACATGTGCGCTTATACCAACCGATCATCCGGGTGTTGAAACGGGTGAGCGTCATTATCCGCTTAATATGGCCTTTATGAATGGGACCACTTACGGTAAAGATGTATTTATACCACTGGACTGGATCATTGGTGGTCAAGAGTGTGCAGGGCGTGGCTGGAGAATGCTTGTTGAGTGTTTAAGTGCAGGGCGTGGTATATCACTACCAGCATTGAGTGCAGCAACTGGGCATTTAGCTTCAAAAATGACATCGGCATATGCAATGGTACGCCAGCAGTTTGGTGTATCTATAGGGCAATTTGAAGGCGTGCAAGAGGCACTTGCGCGTATTGGTGGTTTAACTTACACACTTGAGTCGTGTCGATTAATGACCGCAGGTGCGATTGATTTAAAATTAAGCCCATCGGTTGTAACAGCGATTGCTAAATACCATATGACTGAAATGGGTCGTACGGTAATGAATGATGCAATGGATATTCATTCAGGTAAAGGAATTCAAGTAGGGCCTAATAACTATTTGGCGCATGGCTATATGGGTATTCCGGTATCAATTACGGTTGAAGGCGCGAATATTTTAACGCGTAACTTAATGATATTTGGCCAAGGTGCAACACGCTGTCATCCATTTGTTTTAAAAGAAATGGAAGCCGCTGCAATGGAAGATGACGACGCAGCACTTGAACAATTTGATGGTTTATTAATGAACCATATAATATTTGCAGCAAGTAATGCAGGCATGGCATTTGTGCATGGCTTAACACGTAGTTATTTTGCTAAAGCGCCTGTAGGTGGTGAAACGGCTGTTTATTATAAGCAACTGAGCAGAATGAGCCGAGGCCTAGCTATTTGTACAGACGTTGCAATGTTAATGCTTGGCGGAGAACTTAAACGTAAAGAAATGATATCGGCACGTTTGGGTGATGTATTAAGTCATTTGTACTTAGCATCAACCGTTTTAAAACGTTATGAAGATGAAGGACGCCAACAAGCTGATTTACCATTTGTAAAATATGCAATTGAGAACTCATTATTTGAAATTGGCCAAGCGTTTAATGGCTTCTTTAAAAACTTTTCAAATCCGGTTGTCAATTTTACCCTTAAACGCATCGTGTTCCCGCTTGGAAACCATTACCACAGACCAAGTGATGAAATAGCACAAAGTATTTGCGAGCGTATGACTCAACCTGGAGTATTTAGAAACCGTTTAACGCATTTATGTTATGTAGATGAAAATGCAGGGACAGGGGTAATGGAAAGCGCATTTTTAGCTATGCATGATATGCAAGCGCAGTTTAAAGATCTAAAACAATGGCAGCGTAAGGGCAGTGTGCCTGCAACGCTTGATATTGAAAGCGCTATAAATTATGCACTTGAGAATAAGCTGTTAGAGCAAACGGATGCTGATGCAATGCATCACGCTAATAAGTTGCGAAAGAAAGCTATTGCAGTTGATAACTTTAAGCCTGATGAGCTTTAAAATAACATTTTAGATAACGATTAAAAGTAAAAAGGCCTTACAAATGTAAGGCCTTTTTATTTTTAATTTATTTTAACGCGCGTAAGGGTCGGCAATTATTTTATCTATGTACCATTTCCCTTTTTTACGAAGCATTTTGACACTACGGAAATCATCAATCTTGTCGCCATTTAAATAACCGGTAAAAATAAGGTTTATTTTGGCATTATCGCCGTATTGTTCACGGACGCTCATATTGGTCATATCAACTTCAATGGTTACTTCATCGTATTGCATATTTACTAAGTTACGGGAAAACTGTTTGGCGGTGCCGTAAGACTTCATTATGCGTGTAAGATTTGGTGTTGCCATGGTACTGGCTTTTTGAAGGTTTTGTTGGTTATAAAGCGCATCAAAATAAGCAGTTGCTGTATCGCCAGGAGTGTCGCCAAGTGTTTTGCTATCGTCACCGCAGGCTGATAAAAATAAACAGATAACCAAACTTAATAAACTCGTGATTTTTTTCATATTAATTATTATTAACTAGTTTTTTTAAAGTGTGTGATTAATCAATGAAGATGTAAAGGTATGGTAGGAAATAAATATAGAATTGGATAATAAATAATAAAAAAGGATGCCTAAAGCATCCTTTTAAAACGTAATATACCTAATTATTGCACTAACTCTTGTTCGGTAAACTCTTCATCAAACATTGGGCTTGATAAGTAGCGCTCAGTGGCACTTGGTAGGATAACAACAATATTTTTATCTGCGTTTTCAGGTTTTTCCGCAATACGCTTGGCTGCAACAACCGCTGCACCTGATGAAATACCCACTAAGATACCTTCTTTTTTCATTAACTGATGTGCCATTGCAATTGCATCTTCATTAGATACTTGCTCTGCTGCATCAATTAGTTCTAAGTCTAAGTTGCCAGGGATAAAGCCTGCGCCAATCCCTTGTATTTTATGAGGGCCTGGTTTAATTTCTTCGCCTGCAAGCGTTTGACTAATTACTGGAGAGTTTGTTGGCTCAACGGCAATAGACTTAACGTTTAAGCCTTTTTCTGTTTTAAGGTATCGACTAACACCTGTAATCGTTCCACCAGTACCAACACCGGCTACAAAAAAGTCTACTTTGCCATCAAGCGCATCGTAAATCTCAGGACCTGTTGTTTCAAAGTGAATTTTAGGATTTGCTGGATTTTCAAACTGTTGCAATAATATGTACTTATCAGGGGCGGTAGCTTGAATTTCTTTTGCTTTGTTAATTGCGCCATTCATACCTTTGGCACCGTCGGTAAGTATTAGATTTGCACCCAATGCCTTTAATAACTTACGACGCTCTAAACTCATAGTATTTGGCATAGTAAGGGTTAATTTATAGCCACGCGCCGCAGCAACGAATGCTAAAGCGATACCTGTATTACCTGAAGTTGGCTCGATAAGTTCTTTATCTTTAGTTAACTGACCTGATTTTTCAGCTTCCCAAATCATTGATGCACCAATACGACATTTAATACTAAAACTAGGATTACGAGATTCTACTTTAGCGTATACATTCCCACCTGTAACACGGTTGAGTTTTACTAGCGGCGTATTACCGATAGTTAGTGAGTTATCTTCAAAAATAGTAGACATAATGTTCCTTTGGATACAATCTGATCAACGTGTTAATAGCCTTTGCTACTAACTATATAGATACACTTTACTGGGAGTTTAAAAAAATAAAAGTAAAGTTTGGCTATAACATATATTTATTGAGCTTATAACCTGCCGAAATTAAAATGAATTATTAACGGTGCTTTAATTATTTTAGGTGCAAGCTTAATTTAAATACAAAAGTAAAAAACAACGCGGTTAAAAAACATGCGAAACAGACTTGCAGTAAGCTTTATTTGTCTGTTATTTGCGCATGTGAACATAACTTGAATAGTTTTATCACACAATGCGCTTAAAACATGATAAAAATACATATCTAAATTTAACTAAGCAATAACAATGAAGTTAATCTTAAAATTAATTGCCGGTATTGTGGCCGGTATTTTAGTCGGACTCTACTTACCTATAACTGGAGTTGAACTTTTATTCACAGTAAAAGAGCTAATTGGTCAAATTATTTCCTTTACGATTCCCCTTATAATTTTATTTTTTATTGCTTCAGGTATTGCTGGTTTACCAAAAGGCTCTGGGCACTTATTAGGTAAAACAGTCGGGTTTGCTTATAGCTCTACAATTATTGCAGGTACGCTTGCATTTTTATCAGTAAGCGCTTTTATACCGTTTTTAAGTGGTGGCATTACATTTGAAGCAGAAGTTGCTACAGAAATTGGTAGCTTTATTGATTTAGAAATTCCTCCATTGATGGGGGTTATGACTGCACTAGTGACTGCTTTTGTATTTGGTATAGGCATGAGTCAATTAGAACTTGATACGCTTAAAAAGGTGTCTGATCAGGGGCGTGATGTAATTGACGGATTATTATCAAAAGTAATTATCCCTGCTTTACCATTTTACATTGCCGGTGTATTTGCCGAAATGACGGTAGCTGGGACTGTGGTTGATACATTGAAAACATTTGGTGTAGTACTAATTGCAGCGCTTGTTATGCATTGGTTATGGTTAAGCGTTTTATATATATCGACAGGTATATTATTAAAACGTAATCCAATCGAATTAGTTAAAAATATGCTACCTGCTTACTTTACTGCATTAGGTACTATGTCGAGTGCGGCAACGATTCCAGTCTCACTCCAGTCAAGTAAAGCAAATAATGTTAAAGAAGATGTAGCTAATTTTACTGTGCCGCTTTGCGCCACTATTCATTTATCAGGTTCAACCATTACCATAGTTACCTGTGCTATGGCTGTTATGTTTTTATCGCCGAGCATGGAAGTACCTTCATTAATGGGTATGATCCCGTTTATTATGATGTTAGGTTTAGTAATGATTGCAGCTCCAGGTGCTCCAGGCGGTGCAGTAATGTCGGCGCTTGGTTTATTAACAAGCATGCTTGGGTTTAATGAAGGTGCGGTTGCATTAATGATTGCACTTTATTTAGCACAAGATAGTTTTGGTACTGCGTGTAATGTAACGGGTGATGGTATCATTGCGTTATGGGTTGACAGATTTAGCGAAAAATCGTCATCTTAAACTATTAGAGCGAGGCAATAATATTAATTATTGTTTCGCTTTATGTATGTTACTGTGGCAAATTAATTTAATTAAATTGCATGTTGTTAGGTAAATGAGGATGTCCCATTGATTAATGTACTTTTAGTTGATGACCATGAACTTGTGCGAACAGGAATCAAGCGTATTCTTGATGACGTACGAGGGTTTAAAGTAATTGGCGAAGCTAAAACTGGCGAAGAGGCTGTACAGTTTTGTCGTCAGCATGCGCCAAACATAGTATTAATGGATATGAATATGCCAGGCATGGGCGGATTAGAAGCGACTAAAAAGATTTGTCGTTACTGCCCAGATGTAAAAATTATTGTGCTTACTGTTAATTGTGAAGACCCGTTTCCGAGCAAGGTAATGCAGATTGGTGCGCATGGCTTTTTAACTAAAGGTGCGGGCTCTGACGAAATGGTTCGTGCCATTCGTTGTGTTCACGCTGGTCAGCGTTATATTGCCCCTGAAATTGCACAGCAGATAGCGCTTGCACAAGTGACAGGCCGCACAGACGAAAATCCTTTTCAGAGCTTATCTGAACGCGAACTGCAAATTATGCTTATGATCACTAAAGGTGAAAAAGCACAAAATATAGCTGAGCGTTTAAACCTAAGTTCAAAAACAGTAAATAGCTATCGCTACCGTATGTTTGAAAAGCTAAATGTAGGTGGTGATGTTGAGCTTACTCATTTAGCAATTCGTCATAAAATGATTGATATAGACGTTTCGTACTAACTATAATTTATGTCTGAATTTGATCACGTACATTTTCTCAAAACGCTATCAAGTGAGCCGGGTGTATACCGCATGCTTGATAGTGACAACCAAGTTATTTATGTTGGTAAAGCTAAGCATTTAAAAAAGCGTGTGAGCAGTTACTTTAGAAGTAACATTACCGATAGCAAAACACGCGTTTTAGTGAGTAATATTTGTGACATCGAAGTCACACTCACTAATACTGAAACAGAAGCGCTGCTGCTTGAAAATAATCTAATAAAAAAATACCAGCCTCGCTACAACATATTATTACGCGACGATAAGTCGTATCCCTATATTTTATTAACTAGCCATAAACACCCTCGTTTAGCGTTTCATCGTGGCAGTCGTAAAATTAAAGGTGAGTACTTTGGGCCTTTTCCGAGCGCGGGAGCGGTATCTGAAAGCTTGCGCTTAATGCAAAAAATATTTCCTGTTCGTCAATGTGAAGATGCTTATTACCGCGCAAGAAGTCGCCCGTGTCTGCAATATCAGCTTAAGCGTTGCTCAGCTCCGTGTGTGAATAAAGTCACGGATGATGATTACAGCGAGCAAGTCGACTATGTCCGTAAGTTTTTAACGGGTAAATCTCACGAAGTTATTGCTGATTTAATAAAAAAAATGGAAGCAGCCAGCCTACAATTAAATTTTGAACTGGCGGCAAAAGTTCGCGACCAAATAATGCTACTTCGTAAAATGCAGGAGCAACAGTCTATTTCTGGTAACTTTGCAGAAATGGATGTTGTCGGTTTTGCACATTTAAATGGTTTAAACGGCATTCATTTATTAATGATTCGGGATCACAAAGTGCTGGGTAGTAAAACCTATTTTCCAAAAGTACCTAAAGATTCGAGTGAGCAAGAAATACTGACCTCATTTTTAGGTCAGTACTATCTAGCGCCAGGAGCAACAGGGCGTATTGCAAAAGAAATCATATTACCGTTTGAAATAGAAGAGAGCGGGGCACTCGGCGAAGCACTCACACAAATAAGTGAGCGAAAAGTAACCCTTAAAGTAGTTACCCGTGGTGAGCGTGCTCAATACTTACAACTGGCCAATAAAAATGCATTAAACAGTATTGCAGTTAAGCAAAGTACCCAAGACTCTATTAATAAACGTTATGCACAATTAAAAGCAACATTGCGACTTGATGATATTACCCGAATGGAGTGTTTTGACATAAGCCACACCATGGGGGAGAACACCGTTGCAAGCTGTGTTGTATTTGACTCACAAGGCCCAAATACAAAAGAGTATAGGCGCTATAATGTAACGGGTATAACCGGTGGTGATGATTATGCTGCAATGGAGTTTGCACTTAATAAGCGTTACAACAAATTAGTAGACGAAGACAAAATTCCAGACGTTATCTTTATTGATGGTGGTAAGGGGCAACTGGGGCGCGCGGAGCAGTACTTTTCTAACTGGCCACATACAAAAATGCCTTTGTTAGTAGGTGTTGCTAAAGGTACTAGTCGTAAGCCTGGCCTTGAAACACTATTAATTGACGGTGGTCGAAAAACCATTCCTATGGATTCAGATGCACCTGCGCTACATTTGATTCAACATATACGTGATGAGTCTCATCGTTTTGCAATTGCAGGGCATCGTAATAAACGCCAAAAACAACGCACGCAATCACTACTAGAAGAAATAAATGGAGTCGGTTCTACGCGTCGCCAAACATTATTAAAATATTTAGGGGGCATGCAAGGTGTAAAAGCTGCTAATATAGAACAGCTAAAGAAAGTTCCTGGGATCAGCCCTGATATGGCTGAGAAGATATTTAACCATTTGCATGACAAGGGCTAGCCCTGCATGCAATATAGCAAAAAAGACATATCCAAGTAGTTATGTGGAATATTCCAAACACACTCACAACATTTAGACTCTTTCTTATCCCCGTTTTTTGGTGATATTTTATTTGCCTTATAGCTGGGCTTTTTTTGCTGCCGCATTTATTTTTTGGCTTGCATCAATTACTGATATATTAGACGGCTATTTAGCAAGAAAGCTTGAGCAATCAACTCCTTTTGGTGCTTTTTTAGATCCAGTTGCTGATAAAGTAATGGTATGTGCCGCTCTTGTAGCGTTAGCTGATCAATATCAGTCGATGTATATGACGATACCCGCTCTTATTATAATAAGTCGCGAAATTATCATATCTGCACTTCGTGAATGGATGGCAGAGCAAGGTAAGCGCGGCAATGTGGCTGTATCAAATATGGGTAAAATAAAAACAGCTGCACAAATGTTAGCCATTATCGGTTTGATTTGGCAATATGATACATGGATGAACTATTTAAGTTTTGGACTACTGTACATTGCGACCTTTTTAACCTTGAGTTCTATGGTGCAATATTTACGTGCAGCATGGGGTGAATTGACTAAAAATTAACTCTAAATGTATAATAACGCACCGTTTTAGATAAAAAACAAGCAAACAGTTCAAAACTAGCATTTTTTGTATTGACGCGTTTAATAATCTCTGTAGAATGCGTCCGTGTTGAGAGGGCATAGCCCCCGAGATAAGCGAAACGGTAATTAATCAGTTACCTGTATGTTCACATAAATCATCATGTGGTAATTCAAATAACTGATAAATAAAATGCGGTACTAGCTCAGTTGGTAGAGCGCGACCTTGCCAAGGTCGAGGTCACGAGTTCGAGCCTCGTGTACCGCTCCAAGTTTATCTTAAGGTTAATACCCCGTACT
>NZ_BADT01000233.1 GCF_000239855.1 Pseudoalteromonas sp. BSi20652
GCGCGGGCGGTTAAAAATAGATTTAACTTTCTAAGCTGCCTGTGCGGCAGTGAACTATTTGATGATGCAATACAAAGCGCCCAAAGTTTTCTAAGCTGCCTGTGCGGCAGTGAACCCACGTTCTAAACGTTCGTTGTTGGACGCTCATTTCTAAGCTGCCTGTGCGGCAGTGAACCTAAACCACTGCCGTCACATTCACCGCAAACATTTCTAAGCTGCCTGTGCGGCAGTGAACAGGGTGTTTTAAGAATAAGAGCAACGCTTAAATTTCTAAGCTGCCTGTGCGGCAGTGAACATTCATACACTTTTGAACCGTGTTTTTTGCTTTTTCTAAGCTGCCTGTGCGGCAGTGAACATATCAACTTACTAGCTCGGGCAATGGTGCAATTTCTAAGCTGCCTGTGCGGCAGTGAACTACCCACTGCTTAGCCTCTCTGTGGCTCTCTGTTTCTAAGCTGCCTGTGCGGCAGTGAACAAGAATCAATCTTAGCTATATTGAAGGTGTTATTTCTAAGCTGCCTGTGCGGCAGTGAACATTGCAAGTAATGTTGTGACCGTGTTTGTGTCTTTCTAAGCTGCCTGTGCGGCAGTGAACAAGAGTCTGATGAGTCTGATTGTCTCTATGATTTTCTAAGCTGCCTGTGCGGCAGTGAACTTTGTACGTTCAGAGTAAAATCGTGTTGTCATTTTCTAAGCTGCCTGTGCGGCAGTGAACTTGTACTGTCTACGTTTGTATTAATGTTGTTCTTTCTAAGCTGCCTGTGCGGCAGTGAACCATCATCAGCCCCACTGTTATGATACCCATCATTTCTAAGCTGCCTGTGCGGCAGTGAACAATTCACTCTCACCAACAAACGTGAGTTACATTTTTCTAAGCTGCCTGTGCGGCAGTGAACTTAAAAACAAAGTTCCACAGCACACGTATGAATTTCTAAGCTGCCTGTGCGGCAGTGAACTT
>NZ_BADT01000232.1 GCF_000239855.1 Pseudoalteromonas sp. BSi20652
TTTTCACTAACCAAAGAGTTCACTGCCGCACAGGCAGCTTAGAAAATTGCGAAAACACGCTGCATGCGTTTTACTGATGTTCACTGCCGCACAGGCAGCTTAGAAATTCATAAAGGTTGCATCAACTATAGGCATAGCGTTCACTGCCGCACAGGCAGCTTAGAAAAGTGTTACTAACTCGTCATCTGAGCGATAAAAGTTCACTGCCGCACAGGCAGCTTAGAAATCCACGCTGGTTGTGCCAATCTTTCAAATGGTGTTCACTGCCGCACAGGCAGCTTAGAAATCTCTATTCTAAAATTAATAATATATGTGATAGTTCACTGCCGCACAGGCAGCTTAGAAAACATCAAAGATAAGACAGGCCAAAAGACCTTAGTTCACTGCCGCACAGGCAGCTTAGAAAGTGATGAAGTTTACACTCCAGAAACAGAAGATGTTCACTGCCGCACAGGCAGCTTAGAAAAACGGCGAAGAATGGCAAACGCTTGGCTTCGGGTTCACTGCCGCACAGGCAGCTTAGAAAAACACAAGTGAGGCACTTAAAAAGGCGTTTAGGTTCACTGCCGCACAGGCAGCTTAGAAAGCACCCCGATTGCTGATGTTCATTCAATTGATGTTCACTGCCGCACAGGCAGCTTAGAAAAAAACGCGAGAAAATCCACGTTCTAAGCAATGTTCACTGCCGCACAGGCAGCTTAGAAAATCTTCCCTAATTGATTAATTTGCTTATCT
>NZ_BADT01000231.1 GCF_000239855.1 Pseudoalteromonas sp. BSi20652
CAAACTCCCTAAGCTCTCCGCGTGGTTCACTGCCGCACAGGCAGCTTAGAAACCAAAGGAATGAAGGGGATACAACTTGACCACTGTTCACTGCCGCACAGGCAGCTTAGAAAAAGAGCCTGAAATGAACGATCTAGACCGTGTTGTTCACTGCCGCACAGGCAGCTTAGAAAAGACTTCAATATAGGCAACGTTAGAAGCACGTGTTCACTGCCGCACAGGCAGCTTAGAAAACATGATGGCATTGCAAATCAGCTCTATGCCAGTTCACTGCCGCACAGGCAGCTTAGAAAGCACCCGCTAAATGTCACGCACTGGCGCAATTGTTCACTGCCGCACAGGCAGCTTAGAAAATAACAGCTTTAAATGCTGCGGCAGTAGTATCGTTCACTGCCGCACAGGCAGCTTAGAAAATCCAAGAAAGTTGATTAGGCTCCCAAGT
>NZ_BADT01000230.1 GCF_000239855.1 Pseudoalteromonas sp. BSi20652
TTCGGTTCTAGGTTTCTGCGTCAATATGTTTCTAAGCTGCCTGTGCGGCAGTGAACGAAATTCGTCACAAGTGGAATATTCACCTACTTTTCTAAGCTGCCTGTGCGGCAGTGAACAGCAAAAACAAATCAACGAATGGATTCAAGAATTTCTAAGCTGCCTGTGCGGCAGTGAACTCTAGTATGCCCGCGTGCGTTTGGCCCATTGCTTTCTAAGCTGCCTGTGCGGCAGTGAACCAAAGCAGACCGCGACGCGGGGCTGGCGCATTTTTCTAAGCTGCCTGTGCGGCAGTGAACGAGCCGGCAGACCAAACACAAGTAGCATATGATTTCTAAGCTGCCTGTGCGGCAGTGAACTTAAGCTTCAATCTAGCATTGTTAACTTGCAATTTCTAAGCTGCCTGTGCGGCAGTGAACCTAGAAGTTACTCAGCCTTATTTTCATTTGCTTTCTAAGCTGCCTGTGCGGCAGTGAACGAACAGCTACTTTAACATTAACACCCTCTACATTTCTAAGCTGCCTGTGCGGCAGTGAACTAATAGTAAAATCATAGGCGTTGAACTTACTTTTTCTAAGCTGCCTGTGCGGCAGTGAACTTGATCAACGTATTGCTGAGTATTTTGTAAATTTTCTAAGCTGCCTGTGCGGCAGTGAACGTTTTTCATTGAAAGACTGCGCGCAGCTTGACTTTCTAAGCTGCCTGTGCGGCAGTGAACTAAACGACATCATTGCGGAGTATTACGGTGAATTTCTAAGCTGCCTGTGCGGCAGTGAACACTCGTTACCGCTGGCCATGTCTTGCTTAACTTTTCTAAGCTGCCTGTGCGGCAGTGAACTAGTGCCAGGAATGAGTTAACAAACGTTGCTTTTTCTAAGCTGCCTGTGCGGCAGTGAACTTAACTTTAAAACAACTGAGCAAATAGCAGTCTTTCTAAGCTGCCTGTGCGGCAGTGAACTATGGTGTTCACACTGCGTCATCAACTGAGTCTTTCTAAGCTGCCTGTGCGGCAGTGAACCAACAGATTCTGACGTTGAAATTGTAGTTAAGTTTCTAAGCTGCCTGTGCGGCAGTGAACGGCTGTGAACATCATGCAAAAACACCGGTACTTTTCTAAGCTGCCTGTGCGGCAGTGAACAGAGGACGCGCAGCACGTACATTACTAAGCACTTTCTAAGCTGCCTGTGCGGCAGTGAACGTTGTTCAATTGGAACGGTTAACAAATTTGAATTTCTAAGCTGCCTGTGCGGCAGTGAACTATAGGGTTGGTTAGGTTAGGATGGTTAAATATTTCTAAGCTGCCTGTGCGGCAGTGAACAGATCGAATATTACTTACAGTATATTGTGATATTTCTAAGCTGCCTGTGCGGCAGTGAACACGACTTAGACCGTGTTGTTCGAACGCTGGACTTTCTAAGCTGCCTGTGCGGCAGTGAACAAGAAGTGCCGACAAGCGTAACAACTCCGCTCTTTCTAAGCTGCCTGTGCGGCAGTGAACATCATGCCTTTTTCTCCATCTTCTGTGGTGGCTTTCTAAGCTGCCTGTGCGGCAGTGAACCGTGAAGTCGTTGGCGATGAAATAGCGTTGCATTTCTAAGCTGCCTGTGCGGCAGTGAACAATGAGAACAATGAAAATAACACCTCAGTTCATTTCTAAGCTGCCTGTGCGGCAGTGAACTGACTATTGATGCTTACAAGGTGCCTTTGTTTTTTCTAAGCTGCCTGTGCGGCAGTGAACAGATTGATCGATTGTTAGACCCTTACACAGTTTTCTAAGCTGCCTGTGCGGCAGTGAACGTGAAGGCTGGCATTACTGAATCACCAGTTTTTTCTAAGCTGCCTGTGCGGCAGTGAACTTCAACAACGGCAACAGTC
>NZ_BADT01000229.1 GCF_000239855.1 Pseudoalteromonas sp. BSi20652
CAAACTTGGGTAAAACACATCTAAACGTGCTGCTTGCTGGCGTTTAAAAGCACCGTTTTTATTAAATTGTTTACCATGCGCACATCAAACTCTATGCACAAAAATAAAAGCTATCGCTTAAAATATAGATCGATTGCCTTAGTGAGAAGTTCGTCTAGCTGATCTTCAAAATCATCTATTTGTATTTCAAAGTGGTTTAAATATACTTTTGCTTGAACCTTCGATAAGTTACGACTATTTACGCTGTATTGGCGTTCGCCTTTTAGCTTGTCGTAGCGGGGTAAAAACACAAACTGGCTGTAATAAGGTGATTTAATATGCTTATTCGCAAAGCGACAAAAATCTTCAATATGGTTTACGCCATCAGGACCCAAACAACCCGGCTCTACTCGGTACATTAAATGAATTTTTTTCTCGTCGCTTACTTGCATATTAACCCTTATCTGAAAAATAATACGCGTATTATTTTACCATTTTTAATTTGATAGCTCGAAATGAGTTCAGAGCGTTTATCTATAACGTTTTCATCAGTTGAGCAGGTTTCTGATAACTCATGGTCTATTACTATGTCACCGTGCACTATGCGCTTAATGGGTGATGAGTGAATACACTTTAGTTTTTTAAACATAAGCCCGTAACGTGCTATTAGTTTTTCCTTTCCTTTAAATAATAGCTCATCTGGGAAAATATAAAACTCTACATCTTCATCATATACACGAATAAACTCTTCTATATTACGTGCGTTGTATGCTTTAACTAGTTGCTCTACTACTGCGAGTGATTCGCGTGATTGCTTAGCTTTAGTTTGTTGCTTAGCTGTAAGTGCTTCTTTTGCTTGCGCAACTGCTTTTTCGGCTTGAGCTACGGCAACTGCTTTATCTGCTTTATTTTTAGGTTTTTCTACTGGTTTTGGTGTTTCGTCACCTAACACTTTTGAGTCGTCTGGTTTAGTACTATCTATAATTGGCTTTTTTAGCTCAGCAGCTTTGTACTCGAGTGTATTTACTTTATCGTTAGCATCTTTTACAACTTCTTCAGCCGCTTTATCTGCACTCATTTTTTCGGTAGTTAATCCGTCTTTGTTTATAGCAACTTGTTCTGCACTTTTAATTTTTGACTCGGTTGGATCAGACTGCTGCTCTGCGGCATAAGTAATTAATGCTATTGTGGTGACTAATACAGCTAAAATAATTGATAACGGTTTCATAACTTTCCTAGAATGAACTCTAAACGCTTAATGGAATGCAACATAGCAAATTTTAGAGTTTGCGGGTAGCGATTATGTATACGCAAAAGCAAAAGCCTTACCAGTATTGTTCAACGGTTATGTGACCGGGCTCTCGACGGCGATTACGTTTAAAGTTTTTACTTATAAGAAGCTCGGTCGTGTCTTTTACCATTTGCGGGTTCCCACAAATCATAAATTGTGCGTTAGTTGGCGCTGGGATTAAGTTTGCTTTGGTAAATAAACTGTTTGCGCTTATTGCATTGGTAATACGGCCTTGCAAGCCCTGTAACGTCTCCTCCCGGCTTACAACCGGAATGTAGTTAAGCTGCTTAGGGTGCTTTTGTAATAGCGAATTAATAAGGGGTTGATAACTCAAGTCGTTATTAAAACGCACACCATGCACTAAGTTTATATGCGTGTACTTTTGCCATACTTCTTTTTGCTGCAAAATAGATAAAAACGGGCCTATTGCTGTGCCCGTGCCTAACATCCAAAGTTGCTCGCTTTGTGGTATTTCGCCGAGTGTAAAAAAGCCGCTAGCACGGCGTTCTATGAGTACGGTATCACCTGTCTTTAATTGGGCTAATCGGGGAGATAATAACCCTCCTTCTACTTTAATTAAGTAAAATTCTAAATCGGGGTTATCGGGTGCATTTACATAAGAATAGGCACGAGCGATACGTTTATCATCTTCTATAATAGAGAGTTTTGTGAACTGCCCTGCTTCAAATGGCTCTACATTGGCATTAACAATTAGGCTAAAGAGTGTGTCGCTCCACCATGTTACTTTTTTTACTGTCGCATCAACCCAGTTAGACATTTTTGACTCCACTGTTGAATGGTTAAACGTAAAAACCCTTTTAGGTACGAAACGAGTGTATGTATATTAAACACTACCACTAAGTGAGTGAAATTTACATAACAGCATAGCTAAATTTTATATAAACAAATAATAGGAGCTATAAAACTTACACGAGTTAGTAAATTAATTAAGTAATAAGAAGTTTTGCTCCAACGTGAGCAAGCGTTAGGTCTACACGTTATATTATTAGGCTTGGGTATTAACGCCTGTAAACGCGCAGCTTGCTGGCGTTTAAAAGCACCGCTTTTATGTTTGATCAGTTGCATTAATAAACAAGTAACTAAATCACCACCGAGAAGTGAAGGAGAAAACAAGGAGCAGTGACTAACCATTACTCGTGTTTTCCCTGTGCAGCGGGTGAGCTCGGTGGTGAAATATCATATAACTTAAACCAATTGGCTTTGTCTTCTCATTTTCTTCTCTTTGTGT